>NZ_JBVIPD010000012.1:0-212114 GCF_055578235.1 Streptomyces sp. NPDC033136 | reverse complement strand
CCCCCCCCCCCCCCCCCCCCCCCCCCCCCCCCCCCCCCCCCCCCCCCCCCCCCCCCCCCCCCCCCCCCCCCCCCCCCCCCCCCCCCCCCCCCCCCGCAACCGTTGGTCCGTCAGGACCTCGGCCTCAGTCCTTGATCTCGCAGATCGCCGCGCCGGACGTCACCGACGCGCCGATCTCCGCGCCCAGGCCCTTGATCGTGCCGGCCTTGTGCGCGTTCAGCGGCTGCTCCATCTTCATCGCCTCGAGGACGACGACCAGGTCGCCCTCCTTGACCTCCTGGCCCTCCTCGACGGCGACCTTGACGATGGTGCCCTGCATCGGGGAGGCGAGGGTGTCGCCGGAGGCGGCGGGACCCGACTTCTTCGCCGCGCGGCGCTTGGGCTTCGCGCCCGCCGCCAGACCCGTACGGGCCAGGGACATGCCGAGCGAGGACGGCAGGGAGACCTCGAGACGCTTGCCGCCGACCTCGACGACGACCGTCTCGCGCCCCGGCTCCTCGTCCGCCTCGGCGTCGGCCGGCGCGGCGAACGGCTTGATCTCGTTGACGAACTCCGTCTCGATCCAGCGGGTGTGGACCGTGAACGGGTCGGACGAGCCGGTGAGCTCGGGCGCGAACGCCGGGTCCTTCACCACGGCGCGGTGGAACGGGATCGCCGTGGCCATGCCCTCGACCTGGAACTCCTCCAGGGCGCGGGCGGCCCGCTGCAGCGCCTCCTCGCGCGTGCGGCCGGTGACGATCAGCTTGGCCAGCAGGGAGTCCCAGGCCGGGCCGATGACCGAGCCGGACTCCACGCCCGCGTCCAGGCGCACACCCGGACCGGACGGCGGGGCGAACGTCGTGACCGTGCCGGGAGCCGGGAGGAAGTTGCGGCCCGGGTCCTCGCCGTTGATACGGAACTCGAAGGAGTGACCCCGCAGCTCCGGGTCGCCGTAGCCGAGCTCCTCGCCGTCGGCGATGCGGAACATCTCGCGCACGAGGTCGATGCCGGCGACCTCCTCGGTGACCGGGTGCTCCACCTGGAGGCGCGTGTTGACCTCCAGGAAGGAGATCGTGCCGTCGAGGCCGACGAGGAACTCGACCGTGCCGGCGCCGACGTAGCCGGCCTCCTTCAGGATCGCCTTGGAGGCGGAGTACAGCTGCTCCACCTGCGCGTCGGACAGGAAGGGGGCCGGGGCCTCCTCGACCAGCTTCTGGTGGCGGCGCTGGAGCGAGCAGTCACGGGTGGAGACCACGACCACGTTGCCGTGCTGGTCGGCCAGGCACTGGGTCTCCACGTGCCGCGGCTTGTCCAGGTAGCGCTCGACGAAGCACTCGCCCCGGCCGAAGGCGGCGACGGCCTCTCGGACCGCCGAGTCGTACAGCTCCGGGACCTCTTCGAGGGTGCGGGCGACCTTCAGGCCGCGGCCGCCACCGCCGAAGGCGGCCTTGATCGCGATGGGCAGGCCGTGCTGCTCGGCGAAGGCGACGACCTCCTCGGCACCGGACACCGGGTCGGGCGTACCGGCCACCAGCGGGGCGCCCGCGCGCTGCGCGATGTGCCGGGCGGCGACCTTGTCACCGAGGTCGCGGATCGCCTGCGGCGGCGGGCCGATCCAGATCAGGCCCGCGTCCAGGACCGCCTGGGCGAACTCGGCGTTCTCGGACAGGAAGCCGTAGCCGGGATGGATGGCGTCCGCGTCCGACTCGCGCGCTGCCTTGAGTACCTTCTCGATGTCGAGGTAGCTGGTTCCCGGGGTGTCACCGCCCAGGGCGAACGCCTCATCCGCGGCGCGGACATGCAGAGCGTCCCGGTCCGGGTCGGCGTAGACGGCCACGCTCGCGATCCCGGCGTCCCGGCAGGCCCGGGCCACGCGGACAGCGATTTCGCCACGGTTGGCGATGAGCACCTTGCGCACGATTGAGGCTCCCTCCTTGAAACAAGCCGAGTTTAGGGACTGCCGACACGACACTTCGACCCGTCCCCAGTGGTGAGCTTGCCCACACGGAGCGTGATGCGAGGCTCGCTCGACCCGCGAAATCCCTTGTCGCACCGCGGTACGCAGTACTCCTCCGGGAAACCCTAGCCGTCCTCTGTGGTCAAGGTCTCTGTCATCACGTGCTGCGGGCCACTCTGTTTCTTTGTGGAGTCCCTACGAATGGCCCAATGATTCTTTGCCCACCGCCGGACCCTTGTCCCCGGGTTTACTCGTTAGTAGCGTTCGCGATGTCTCGGAGGGAAAGGGTGGGGCGCGGTGGTGCGCAGGCCGGTGGCGTGGGTCGTGGCGGTGGTGCTGTTCGCCGAGGCGTTCGGCATCGCGGCGCTCAACTGGTTCCTGGGGGTCGTCGTCGACCGGCAGGACATGTCCCTGGCCGGGCTCGACCCGCACATGATGTCGGTGTCGTCGAAGGCCGGCGGGATCGCCTTCGGCCTCTACTTCGCGCTGTGCGGCCTGGTCGCCCTGCTGGTGGCGCTGCGGGACCGGCACCCGGCGGGCCTCGGACGCGTGCTGCTGATCAGCGCGGCGGTCGTGCACGGGCTGCTGGGCGCGTTCACCTGGGGGTTGGTGGGCTGGGGCGCGTTCCTGGTCATGGTGCTGGTGCTCGCCCTGATCGTGCTGCTGCTGATGACGTACGACCGCCCGGCCGAGCCCGCCGACGCCGCGCCCCGGGGCGCGGCGGGCGACGGCGGGTCCCCGGTCACTTCTCCGCCGGCGCCCACAACTCCGTGATGCCGACGCCCAGTCCGGCGAGCAGCCGCCGGACCAGGGGCAGGCTGATACCGATCACGTTGCCGTGGTCGCCGTCGATGCCGTCGATGAACGGGGCCGAGCGGCCGTCCAGGGTGAACGCCCCGGCGACGTAGAGCGGTTCGCCGGAGGCGACGTAGGCGGCGATCTCCTCGTCGGTGGGGTCGCCGAAGTGGACGACGGTGGACGCGGTGGCGGAGACGTAGCGGCCGGAGAGCGTGTCGTAGACGCAGTGGCCGGTCTGGAGGGTGCCGGCGCGGCCGCGCATCGCCTTCCAGCGGGCGGTGGCCTCCTCGGCGTCCGCGGGCTTGCCGAGGGCCTCGCCGTCCAGGTCGAGCACGGAGTCGCAGCCGATCACGAGCGCTCCCTTGGCCTCCGGCCGGGCCGCTACCACGGAGGCCTTCGCCTCGGCGAGGGCGAGCGCCAGCTCGGCGGGGGTGGGGGCGGTGACGGCGCCCTCGTCGACGCCGCTCACGATCACCTCGGGAGCGAGGCCGGCCTGGCGGAGCAGGCCGAGCCGGGCGGGGGACTGGGAAGCGAGGACGAGTCGGCGGCGCGGCTGATCTGTCATGCGTTCAGCGTATCGGCGGCACCGGCAGCCTCTCGCCTTCACTCCGTCAGCGCACGCCGATCACGATCATCGCGAGCACCATGGCCAACGCCATGAAGACGCCCAGTCGCCGGAGCATGTCCTGCGTGTCACGCAGGTCCTTCGGCGGTTCGTTCTCGGGGTCGGACCACAGCATGCCTTCCATGGTCGGACGGGGGTGGGGGCGGCGCCTGAGTACGGGTACTCAACTTGTCCGGCCCCCACCCCTACGGGTCAGCCCGGCCAGTACGTGCGGCCCCAGGCCGCCGGCCCCGGCTGGGGCAGGCGGTGGGCCGCGATGCGCGACGGGTCGGACCAGGAATCGCGGGTGGGGGGCGCGCCGGGCGGCGTTGCCGCTGCCGCCGCGGCGCGGGCCCTGACCACCGCCAGGGCGGCGGCCAGCTCCTCCGGGGTCGGGTTGCCCCGTACGACCTTGATCGTCATGTGGGCCTCCTGGGCTCGCCGTTGCTAGAGGGGGATGTTGCCGTGCTTCTTCGGAGGCAGGGATTCCCGCTTTGTGCGCAGTTGACGCAAGCCCCGTACGACGTGCCGGCGGGTCTCGGACGGCATGATCACCGCGTCGACGTAGCCGCGCTCGGCCGCGACGTACGGGTTGAGGAGGGCGTCCTCGTACTCCAGGATCAGCCGGGCCCGCACCGCCTCCAGGTCCTCGCCGCCCGCCTCGGCCTCGGCCAGGGTGCGGCGGTGCAGGATGTTGACCGCGCCCTGGGCGCCCATCACGGCGATCTGGGCCGTGGGCCAGGCGAGGTTGAGGTCGGCACCCAGGTGCTTGGAGCCCATGACGTCGTAGGCGCCGCCGAAGGCCTTGCGGGTGATGACCGTGATGAGCGGGACGGTCGCCTCGGCGTAGGCGTAGATCAGCTTGGCGCCGCGGCGGATGATGCCGTCGTGCTCCTGGTCGACGCCGGGCAGGAAGCCGGGGACGTCGACGAAGGTGATGACCGGGACGTTGAAGGCGTCGCAGGTCCGCACGAAGCGGGCGGCCTTCTCGCTGGCCGTGATGTCCAGGCACCCGGCGAACTGCATCGGCTGGTTGGCGACGATGCCGACGGGCCGGCCCTCGACCCGGCCGAAGCCGGTGACGATGTTCGGCGCGTACAGCGGCTGCGTCTCGAAGAACTCGGCGTCGTCCAGGATGTGCTCGATCACCGCGTGCATGTTGTACGGCTGGTTCGCGCTGTCCGGGACGATCGTGTCCAGCTCGCGGTCCTCGTCGGTGACCTCGAGGTCGGCCTCCTCGGGGAAGGCCGGCGGCTCGGACAGGTTGTTGGACGGCAGGTACGACAGCAGCTGCTTGACGTACTCGATGGCGTCCTTCTCGTCGCCCGCCATGTGGTGGGCGACCCCGGAGGTCGCGTTGTGGGTCCGGGCGCCGCCCAGCTCCTCGAAGCCGACGTCCTCGCCGGTGACGGTCTTGATGACGTCGGGGCCGGTGATGAACATGTGCGAGGTCTGGTCGACCATGACCGTGAAGTCGGTGATGGCGGGCGAGTAGACCGCCCCGCCCGCGCACGGCCCGACGACCAGGCTGATCTGCGGGATCACGCCGGAGGCGTGGGTGTTGCGACGGAAGATCTCGCCGTACGCGCCCAGGGAGGCCACACCCTCCTGGATGCGGGCGCCGCCGGAGTCGTTGATGCCGATGACCGGGCAGCCGGTCTTCAGGGCGAAGTCCATGACCTTGACGATCTTCTGGCCGTAGACCTCGCCGAGGGCGCCGCCGAAGACGGTGAAGTCCTGGGAGAACACGGCGACCGGGCGGCCGTCGACGGTGCCGTAGCCGGTGACGACCCCGTCGCCGTACGGGCGGTTCTTGTCGAGGCCGAAGTTGGTGGAGCGGTGCCGGGCGAACTCGTCGAGTTCGACGAAGGAGCCCTCGTCGAGCAGGAGCTCGATCCGCTCACGGGCCGTCAGCTTGCCCTTGGCGTGCTGCTTCTCGACGGCACGAGCGGAGCCGGCGTGCGTCGCTTCCTCGATGCGGCGCTGCAGATCCGCGAGCTTGCCCGCGGTCGTATGAATGTCGGGCTGCTGCTGCTCTTCCGGCTCGGACATCGGGATGCGGCTCCCTGCCTGCTCAAAAGGGGGGACGGTTACTCATCCGTAGAGTAGTGGGGTGCCTCCGCATCGGCAGTGCGGCGTTTACCACACCTAGGGTGGCTTGCATGACGCCGCGAGATGCATCAGAGCCCAACGGCAGCCGCTGGTCCGACCTGGACCGGCCGCCCCTCAACGTCACCGCCCTGCGCCGGGGTCTGGTGCGGGAGGGAGGACTGTGGTCGGGGGTGGACGTGGTGCAGCGCACCGGCTCCACGAACTCCGACCTGGTGGCCCGGGCGGCCGAGGGCAGGGCCGCCGAGGGGGCGGTGCTGGTCGCCGAGGAGCAGACGGCCGGCCGCGGCCGCCTCGACCGGCAGTGGACCGCCCCTCCCCGGTCCGGCCTGTTCTTCTCCGTCCTGCTCACACCGAGCGAGGTGCCGGTGACGCGGTGGGGGTGGCTGCCACTGCTCACGGGTGTCGCGGTGGCGACGGGGCTGTCGCGGGCGGCGGGGGTCGACACGGCGCTGAAGTGGCCGAACGATCTGCTGGTCACGGTGGCCAAGGAGGAGCGCAAGGCCGGGGGGATCCTGGCCGAGCGGGCCGGGGACGACGGGGTCGTGATCGGCGTCGGGATCAACGTCTCACTGAGGGCGGACGAACTGCCCGTGCCGACGGCGGGGTCACTGGGGCTGGCCGGGGCGGTGAGCACGGACCGGGATCCGCTGCTGCGGGGAGTGCTGCGGTCACTCGAGGAGTGGTACGGGAAGTGGCGGGCGGCGAAGGGCGACCCGGGGGTGTGCGGGTTGCAGGAGGCCTACGCGGCGGGGTGCGCGACGCTCGGGCGCGTGGTGCGGGCGGAGCTGCCGGGAGACCGGGCGCTGGTGGGAGAAGCGGTGGCCGTGGACGGGGACGGACGGCTGGTGCTGGCCACGGAGGAGGGGGTGCAGGAGCCTGTGGGGGCGGGGGACATCGTGCACGTGCGGCCTGCGTGACAGGTGCCCGGGTTTCCAGCCCGTCCGGCGACCGAGGACGAGGCCGTTCAGGCCGGTCGGGTCCTGGGGGCGGCACCCCAGGAGGCCTCGGCGTCAACGCCGAGAGTCAAGGGAACGCCGGGCACAATCCCCCGGCCGGGCCTCACGGAGTGAGCTGGCGCACACCTGCCGTAGAGTTGAGGCCGGTCGATACATGACCGTGACAGATCGGAAGGGCAGCACGCGTGACCGTCGACGACTCGGGTTCCGGCGAGGACGCGCAGGGCGCCGACTCCGGCGAGGATCCGCTCGCCCTGCGACTCGAAGGGCTCATCCTGGGCGCCGAGCGCCGCTACACGCCGTTCCAGGCGGCCCGCAGCGCCGGCGTCTCCATGGAACTGGCCTCCCGCTTCTGGCGGGCCATGGGCTTCGCCGACATCGGGCAGGCCAAGGCCCTCACGGAGGCGGACGTCCTAGCGCTGCGGCGGCTCGCCGGTCTCGTCGAGGCCGGGCTGCTGAGCGAGGCGATGGCCGTCCAGGTGGCCCGGTCCACGGGGCAGACCACCGCGCGGCTCGCCGAGTGGCAGATCGACTCCTTCCTGGAGGGGCTGACCGAGCCGCCCGAGCCGGGCATGACGCGCACCGAGGTGACGTATCCGATCGTCGAGCTGCTCCTGCCCGAGCTGGAGGAGTTCCTGGTCTACGTCTGGCGGCGGCAGCTCGCCGCCTCGGCCGGACGCGTCGTGCAGGCCGCGGACGACGAGGAGATGGTGGACCGGCGGCTCGCCGTCGGTTTCGCCGACCTGGTCGGGTTCACGCGGCTGACCCGCCGGATGGAGGAGGAGGAGCTCGGCGAGCTGGTCGAGGCCTTCGAGACCACGGCCGCCGACCTGGTGGCCGCGAACGGCGGACGGCTGATCAAGACCCTCGGCGACGAGGTGCTGTACGCCGCCGACGACGCGGGCACGGCCGCCGAGATCGCCCTGCGCCTGATCGAGACCATGGCGCACGACGAGACCATGCCGGAGCTGCGCGTCGGCATGGCGTTCGGCACGGTGACCACCCGCATGGGTGATGTCTTCGGTACGACCGTGAACCTGGCCTCCCGGCTCACGTCGATAGCTCCGAAGGACGCCGTCCTCGTCGACACCGCCTTCGCCGAGGAGCTGATCCGTACGCAGGACGCCCCGGCCTCCGAGGCGGAGGCGGCGGAGGAGGCAGCGGCGGCGGAGAAGGAGGGCGAGGAGCCTCCCGTGTACCGCTTCGGGCTCCAGCCGATGTGGCAGCGGCCGGTGCGAGGGCTGGGCGTCGTCGAACCGTGGCTGCTCACGCGGCGGGACGGGGCGCCGTAGCCGGCGACGGGGCGGGCAACGGGCGTCGCGTCAGCGGCGGGCGACCGGCGGGTCCACGCACAGCCCGATGACCGGCACGCACAGGCCGGGGTCCTGCGGTTCCTCGGGCTCCTCCGGCCTGGGCGCCGGAGCGGGCGGGGTCCGGCTCGGCCGGGCGGACGTGGTCGGGGCCGGGCGCGGAGCGCGGTCCGAGGCCGTCGAGGCCGGAGAGTCCGTCCTGTCCGGGACGGCCGTGGGTGCGGGGGCGGTTCTCGGAGATCCTGGGGCCTCCGAGACGCCTGGGACGCCTGAGGTGCCCATCGTGTCGGCGCGCGGACCCCGCCCTGTGCCCTCGGAGGCCGGTGACGGGGGCAGACCGCCCAGGACCGTGGGCGACGACGGGCTCACCTCGGGGAAGGCCGGGGAGGTGGCGGCGGCTCGGGTGGCCCCGTCCGTGCCGGTGGTGGCCGGGTCGGGCCGGGGTGCGGCCTCCACGGCGCCGACGCCCGCGCCGCCTGGGCCGGAGGTCAGACGCACGAGGCTCAGCGCGCCCGCGGCCAGGGCGAGGCCGCCGGCGGCGAGCAGGACCTTGCGGGGACGGGGCTTGCGATGGCGGCCACGGGCCCGGGGGACGAGGGGGCCGGTCGCCTTCGCCGGGGCGGGCTCGTGGGGCGCGGTCGGTTCGTGGGGCGTGGTCGGTTCCCGTCGGCGGGGTGCGGCGTACGCCCCCGTGTCCCGCTGCGGCTGCGCCGCCGCCGGTGTCCTCGTCGTCATGCGGTCCCTCCCCGATGCGCACCCGCCCCCGGTGCGCCATGGCTGACGCACGCTATGCGCTCCCCTGGGCGATCGGGTCGGAGTTGGGTGGACTTCACTCGAACGGGGTGGGCGGGTGGTGGGGCGGGAACCGGGAGCGTCCACTCTTTCGCGGGTGGGACGGGACTGCGATGATCTGAGCGCTGTTGTTAACCCGCGTTAACCGGAGGGTGTCATGAGTGAGGAACGGTTCGGGGAGTCCGTGCTGGTGCGGCGGCATGAGCAGGGACATGTGGCGGAGCTCGTCCTCGACCGGCCCAAGGCCATGAACGCCGTGTCGACCGAGATGGCGCGGTCCATCGCCGGGGCGTGCGCGGCGCTGGGGGAGGACCGGGACGTCCGGGTGGTCGTGCTCACCTCGACGCATGAGCGGGCGTTCTGCGTCGGAGCCGACCTGAAGGAGCGGAACTCCTTCAGCGACGCGGATCTGCTGCGGCAGCGGCCGGTGACGCGGGGGGCGTACACCGGGGTGCTGGAGTTGCCGGTGCCGACGGTGGCGGCGGTGCACGGGTTCGCGCTCGGGGGCGGATTCGAGCTGGCGCTGGCGTGCGACGTGATCGTGGCGGACCGGACGGCGGTGGTGGGGCTGCCGGAGGTGTCCGTCGGGGTGATTCCGGGGGGCGGAGGGACACAGTTGCTGCCGCGGCGGGTGGGGGCGGCCCGGGCGGCCGAGCTGATCTTCTCCGCGCGGCGGGTGGAGGCCGTGGAGGCGGGAGAGTTGGGGCTGGTCGACCAGGTGGTGGAGGCCGGGCGGGACCGGGAGGAGGCGCTGGCGCTGGCCGCGCGGATGGCCGGGAACTCGCCGGTGGGATTGCGGGCGGCCAAGCGGGCGCTGCGGCTGGGGCAGGGGCTGGATCTGCGGGCCGGGCTCGAAGTGGAGGACGCGGCGTGGCGAGCCGTGGCGTTCTCGGGGGACCGGGCGGAGGGCGTGGCCGCGTTCAACGAGCGGCGCAAGCCGGACTGGCCGGGGGAGTGAACCGAGGGTTCGTTCTTCCGGTGCGTCGCTGCTCCGCCCACCTGCGCCGTCTTCAGTGGCGCGCTCGCCCGCAGCCGGGCGGGGTCGGGCGGGGTCGGGCGTATCCGGGTGGAGCCGCCCGCCCCCGGGGGCGGGCAGGCGTATCGGGGGGGCGTTCCCCGGGCGCATTCAAACCGGTGCCTGTCCCTCCCCGTTCGCGCCATGAACAGGTCGGTCTGGCTGAAAACTCCCTAGCCTGGAGTGATGGGTGAGGACAGACGGCTGGTGGCCGTCGTCGCGTTGGCTCAGGGGATGGCGGCCGCGCACGGATCGCATGAGGCGTGGCGTGCCGCGGCCGCCGGGGCGTGCCGGGCGTTGGGCGGGAGTTTCGCCGCGCTGTCGGTGTGGGAGCGGGAGCTCGGCCGGCTGAAGGTCCTCGTGAACGTCGGGGAGCTGGCCGAGGGCGAGGAGGAGTTCCCGGAGGACGAGTCCTACCCGGTTCACCAGTTCGCGGAGATCACCGAGTTCCTGCACGAGCAGTGGGCCGGCGGCGGGGAGCCCGACGCGTGGGTGGAGACCGCCGAGGGGCCCGCCGCCGGACAGCCGGGGTACTGCCACCAGCGCGTCGCCGCCCTGCGCCGCCGCGGCCGGGGCTGCTGCGTGGTGGCGCCGATCGTGCTGCACGGAAGGGCCTGGGGCGAGCTGTACGTCGCCCGGCCGGTCGGTGAGCCCGTCTTCGGGCGGGCCGACGCCGACTTCGCCACCGTCCTGGCCTCCGTCGTGGCCGCCGGCATCGCCCAGACCGAGCGGCTGGAGGAGGCCCGGCGCCTCGCCTTCACGGACTCCCTCACGGGACTCGCCAACCGCCGGGCCGTGGACGTGCGCCTGGAGCAGGCGATCGAGCGGCACCGCCGGGAGGAAGCCGTCGTCAGCCTGGTCGTCTGCGACCTGAACGGGCTCAAGCGGGTCAACGACACCCACGGGCACGCCGCCGGCGACCGGCTCCTGGAGCGGTTCGGGTCGGTGCTGTCGCTGTGCGGGGCCATGCTGCCGGGGGCGCTCGCGGCGCGGCTCGGCGGGGACGAGTTCTGTCTGCTCGCGGTCGGGCCGCCCGCCGACCAGGTGGTGGAGGCGGCCGGTGAACTGTGCCGCCGGGCGGCGGAGTTGGAGCTCGGGGACGGTGTGGCCTGCGGGGTCGCGTCCACCGAGGATCCGATCGGGCCGGTGCACTCGGCCCGGCGGCTGTTCCGCCTCGCCGACGCGGCCCAGTACCGGGCCAAGGCCGAGCGGGCGGCCAAGCCGGTCGTCGCCGGGCGGGCCGGGCCCGACGATCCCGTCGTGCGGCTCGCCGACGAGCCGTCCACGGAGACGGGCGGGGAGCGGCGGCGTTTCCGGGGACGGCACGCGCCGTGACAGGCCTGCTGCCGTGGCGCCTGCCCCGGGGCCTGCCGCCGTGCCCGCGCCTTGGCGGGTATGCCCCGGTGTGACGCACCGGTAAGGGGTGAACCCCACCCCCAGTGGTGACATCATCGAATTCACTGCGTACGCTCCTGAATATGGATATGCACACTGTGGTGGTGGGGACGTCCGGGGTGACCGCGTCCGACGTGCTCGCCGTGGCGCGCGGCGGTGCCCGCGTCCAGCTCTCCGAGGAGGCCGTGGCAGCCCTCGCCGCGGCCCGCGAGATCGTGGACGCGCTGGCGGCCAAGCCGGACCCCGTGTACGGCGTGAGCACCGGCTTCGGATCCCTGGCGACCCGGCACATCAGCCCGGAGCTGCGCGCACAGCTGCAGCGCAACATCGTCCGCTCGCACGCCGCCGGCATGGGGCCGCGGGTCGAGCGGGAGGTCGTCCGCGCCCTGATGTTCCTGCGGCTGAAGACCGTCTGCTCCGGGCGCACCGGCGTACGGCCCGAGGTCGCGCAGACCATGGCCGACCTGCTCAACGTCGGGATCACCCCGGTCGTGCACGAGTACGGCTCCCTCGGCTGCTCCGGCGACCTCGCGCCGCTGTCCCACTGCGCGCTCGCGCTCCTGGGCGAGGGGGACGCCGAGGGCCCCGACGGCGCCGTACGCCCGGCCGCCGAACTGCTCGCCGCGCACGGCATCCAGCCGGTCGAACTGCGCGAGAAGGAAGGCCTCGCCCTCCTCAACGGCACCGACGGCATGCTCGGCATGCTGGTCATGGCCCTGGCCGACCTGGAGACCCTCTACCGGTCCGCCGACGTCACGGCCGCCCTGTCCCTGGAGGCCCTGCTCGGCACCGACAAGGTCCTCGCCCCCGAACTGCACGCCATCCGGCCGCACCCGGGGCAGGCCGCCAGTGCCGCCAACATGCTGGCCGTGCTGAAGGGCTCGGGGCTGACCGGGCACCACCAGGACGACGCCCCGCGGGTCCAGGACGCGTACTCGGTGCGCTGCGCCCCGCAGGTCGCCGGGGCCGGGCGGGACACCATGGCGCACGCCCGGCTGGTCGCCGACCGCGAGCTGGCCTCGGCGGTGGACAACCCCGTCGTGCTGCCCGACGGCCGTGTGGAGTCCAACGGCAACTTCCACGGGGCGCCCGTCGCCTATGTCCTGGACTTCCTCGCCATCGCCGCCGCCGACCTCGGGTCCATCGCCGAGCGGCGCACCGACCGGCTGCTCGACAAGAACCGCAGCCACGGCCTGCCGCCGTTCCTCGCCGACGACGCCGGTGTGGACTCGGGCCTGATGATCGCTCAGTACACACAGGCCGCGCTGGTCAGTGAGCTGAAGCGGCTCGCCGTACCGGCGTCGGCCGACTCGATCCCGTCCTCCGCCATGCAGGAGGACCACGTCTCGATGGGCTGGTCGGCGGCGCGCAAGCTGCGCACGGCCGTCGACAACCTCACCCGCGTTCTCGCCGTCGAGCTCTACGCCGCCACGCGCGCCGTCGAGCTGCGCGAGGGGCTCACCCCCGCGCCCGCGACACGGGCGGTCATCGACGCCGTGCGGGAGGCGGGAGTTCAGGGTCCCGGCCCGGACCGGTTCCTGGCGCCCGACCTGGCCGCGGCGGACGCGTTCGTGCGCGACGGGCGGCTGCTCGCGGCGGTGGAGAAGGTCACCGGGCCGCTGCGGTAGGGCCGGCCGTCAGGACGGGTGGGCTTCGCCGTGCGGCGGGGCCCCTCGTCAAGTGCGGTCAGAAACCGAGGCGTTCCCGGCGCACCGAGTACACGACGAACCCGGCGCCCAGCGTGAGGCAGAAGGTCCCGCCGATCACGTACGGCGTGCTGTCGAAGCTGCCGGTGTCCGCGAGCCGGGCGCCGGTGGCGGAGGCGTCCGCGGTCGTGGCCGCGATCCGCGCCTGTTCCGTGACCTGCGGCGACGGGCTGGCCGCGGCCGCGTCTCTCACCGGGGAGTCCGACGTCGCGTTGGCGGACGGGACGAACCACAGGGCGCCCAGCAGGGACGCTGCGGCGGTGGTGGTCAGCAACGGGCGGCGAGCGGATGACACGGAATATCGATCCCCTTGTGACGTCGGCGAATTGGCCGTGTGGGGCGATGTTAATGAAAGTCGCGGGTCACGGGAAAGTCACGGGAGGACCTCGACGTACGCTCGCGCCATGAGCACTCCTGAGACATCACGTTTTGTACGGCTTCGCGTGGAACTCGTTCTCGAAGTCGACGACGCGGACGCGGTCACCAAGTCCGCGCTGCGCCGGATCGCCGACGAGGACGGCCTGCCGGCGGCGGAACGGGCTCACGCCGAGGGCGCTGTGACGGAAGACACCGCGGAGGCCCTCGCGTACCTCGTGGATCCGTTCGACCTGGTCAGTGAGGTACCCGGCGTGGAGCTCCAGCAGGCCTCCTGGAGCAGCGAGCGGATCGACTACGACCCCGATTCGCCGGACTGGGACCTCGACGAGGATGATGTCGACCACCACCACGACCACCATGACGACAACGGCGACGACAACGGCGACGACGGCTGAGGCCGCTTGGGGAAATCGTGATCCCCGGGCGGCAACCGCCGCCCGGGGATCACGCGTCTCAAGCGGCGCACCGACCGCCCCCGTACCGCCCGGCACCGTTTCCGTCCCGGACGTGTTGATCCCCACATGTGCGCGACCTGGGGAACCGGACGAACCGGTCGTAGCGTTGGAAGTTCTCGGCGGGGACTCGCGAGTCCCGGCGGGGGCACTTGGTTGGTGACGGGGGCACTCGGGGTTTTGGGGAAATCGGCAACGATGGAGAAGCGTGTGATGACGGTCAGTAAGCGGCGCAGGGGCCTGTCGGTCGCGTCCGCACTGCTCGGCGGAGTGCTGGTGCTTTCGGCGTGTTCCGGCGGCGACGACAGTGCCTCCGGGAGCGACGGCGGCGACAGCTCCCAGTCGAAGGTCGACGAGGCCGCAGCCAAGAAGACCTCCGAGGCCCAGATCAAGATCACGCCGAAGGACGGCTCGGACAACGCCTCGATCAACAACTCCGCCGCCGTCACCGTGAGCAAGGGCACGCTCACGAACGTGAAGATGACGACGGCCGAGGGCACCGAGGTCAGCGGCGAGATATCCGCCGACAAGACCAGCTGGAAGCCCACCACACAGCTGGAGCGGTCGACGACCTACAAGCTGGCGGCGGAGGCGAAGGACTCCGACGGTCGCGTCGCACACGAGAACGCCTCGTTCACCACGGTCTCCCCGGCCAACAGCTTCATCGGCAACTTCACCCCGGACCACGGCACCACCGTGGGCGTCGGCATGCCGGTCTCGATCAACTTCGACAAGGCGATCACCAACAAGGCCGAGGTCCAGAAGGGCATCGAGGTCAGCACGACCAGCGGCCAGGAGGTCGCCTGCCACTGGTTCAACGCCAACCGCATGGACTGCCGCCCCGAGGACTACTGGAAGGAAGGCTCCACCGTCACGCTGAAGCTCGCGCTCGACGGTGTCGAGGGTGCCGAGGGTGTCTACGGCGTCCAGCAGAAGACGGTCACCTTCAAGATCGGCCGCAACCAGGTCTCGTACGTCGACGCGAAGACCAAGCAGATGAAGATCACGCAGGACGGCAAGGTCGTGCGGACCATCCCGATCTCCGCCGGCTCGCCCGAGAACAAGACCTACGAGGGCGTCATGGTGATGTCCGAGAAGTTCAAGGAGACGCGCATGAACGGCGCGACCGTGGGCTTCACGGACGACGACGGCAAGGGTGAGTACGACATCAAGGACGTCCCGCACGCCATCCGCCTCTCCAGCTCCGGCACGTTCATCCACGGCAACTACTGGGGCCCGAAGTCCATCTTCGGCAGCGCGAACACGAGCCACGGCTGCGTCGGCCTCCAGGACGTCAAGGGTGCCGACGACCCGAACATGCCGGGCGCGTGGTTCTACAACAACTCGATGATCGGTGACGTGGTGGTCGTCGAGAACACCGGCGACAAGACCATCGCGCCGGACAACGGCCTCAACGGCTGGAACATGAACTGGGCCGACTGGAAGGCCGGTTCGGCGGCCTGACGCTCCGGCAGCTTCGCTCCGGGAAGCCGCCGCCCACCCTCGGAAAAGGGGGCCGGGCGGCGGCTTCCGTCGTACCGCGCCCGCTTCTCACGCGTCGCAGCCGCAGCCTCGAAGAGTCGGACACCTCGCTGTCAAGGAGAACACGCGTGCGCAACTGTCCGACCCTGTAACGGAGTTCCGGCGGCCGTGTAACAGTCGGCCGACGGATTTCTTACCCCACTCTCAACTATTGAGCGCCTGATCACCCCTCGGCATACTCCGTATTCCGGGGGGCGTACGTCCATGCGTACGAGACCACCCCCGGCCGGGTGAACGGGGAGTTTCGCCCGGTTCTTCTGCAAGGGGGAAACTTGCGCAGACAAGTGAAAAGGGCGTGCGCGGCCACGATCGCCACAGCGGCGGCCGTGGCCCTGGCGGCGGGTATGACCAGCCCGGCGTCGGCGAACGGCGAGCAGACGACCGCGGCCGTGAAGCAGGCATCGGTCACCGCCAAGCACCGCATCACACTGATCACGGGTGACCGGGTCGTCCTGGACGCCAAGGGCCGTGTCGTCGGCCTGGAGCGGGCCAAGGGACGCGAGGACATTCCCGTCCAGATCCGCAAGCTCGACGGCCACACGCTCGTGATCCCGGCCGACGCGGCCCGCTTGGTCGCCACCGGCAAGCTCGACCAGCGGCTCTTCGACGTCACCGAGCTGAACAAGTCCGCGACCCGCAAGGCCCAGAAGAAGGGCCTGAAGGTCATCGTCGGCTACCGGGGCGGCGCCGCCGCCACCAAGGCCGACGTCCGCGACGCGGGCACGCTGCGCCACTCGCTGAAGACCCTGAACGCGGACGCGGTGCAGACCCCGAAGGAGGACGCGCCCGAGCTGTGGGACGCGGTCACCAACGGTGACAGGACCGCCTCCGGCATCGCGCACGTCTGGCTCGACGGCGTCCGCAAGGCCAGCCTCGACAAGTCCGTCCCGCAGATCGGCACCCCCAAGGCGTGGGCGGCCGGTTACGACGGCAAGGGCGTCAAGATCGCCGTTCTGGACACCGGTGTCGACGCCACCCACGCCGACCTCAAGGGCCAGGTGATCGGCGCCAAGAACTTCACTACGTCGCCCGACACGACCGACAAGGTCGGCCACGGCACGCACGTCGCCTCCATCGCGGCCGGAACCGGCAAGAAGTCCGGCGGCACGTACAAGGGTGTCGCGCCCGGTGCCAAGATCCTCAACGGCAAGGTCCTCGACGACGGCGGATTCGGCAGCGACTCCGAGATCCTCGCCGGCATGGAGTGGGCCGTCGCCGAGGGCGCCGATGTCGTCAACATGAGCCTGGGCGGCGGCGACACGCCCGCGATCGACCCGCTGGAAGCGGCGGTGAACAAACTGTCCGAGGAGAAGGGCGTCCTGTTCGCCATCGCGGCCGGCAACGAGGGCGACTTCGGCGAACAGACCGTCGGCTCCCCGGGCAGCGCCGCCGCCGCCCTGACCGTCGGCGCGGTCGACGACAAGGACAAGCTCGCCGACTTCTCCAGCCGCGGCCCCGGCATGGACGGCGCCCTCAAGCCCGACGTGACCGCGCCCGGCGTGGACATCACCGCGGCCTCCGCCAAGGGCAACCAGATAGCCGACGAGGTCGGCGAGAAGCCGGCCGGCTACATGACCATCTCCGGTACGTCGATGGCGACCCCGCACGTCGCGGGCGCGGCGGCGATCCTGAAGCAGCAGCACCCGGAGTGGAAGTACCCCGAGCTCAAGGGCGCCCTCACCGGCTCCACCAAGGGCGGAAAGTACACGCCGTTCGAGCAGGGTTCGGGCCGTATCCAGGTCGACAAGGCCATCAAGCAGTCCGTGATCGGCAACCCGTCCTCGGTGAGCTTCGGCATCCAGCAGTGGCCGCACACCGACGACAAGCCTGTCACCAAGGAGCTGACGTACCGCAACCTCGGTACGAAGGCCGTCACGCTGAAGCTGGCGTCGACCGCCACCAACCCCAAGGGCCAGGCCGCCCCGGCCGGCTTCTTCAAGCTCGGCGCCACCTCGGTGACGGTCCCGGCCGGCGGCAAGGCCTCCGTCCCGTTCACCGTGAACACCAAGCTCGGCGGCACGGTCGACGGCGCCTACTCGTCGTACGTGACGGCGACGGGCGGCGGCCAGACCGTGCGCACGGCGGCCGCGGTGCAGCGCGAGGTCGAGTCGTACGACGTCACGCTGAAGTTCCTGGGCCGTGACGGCAAGCCGGCGAAGAACTACAGCGCCGACCTGCAGGGCATCGCGGGCCTGGGCGAGGGCAAGTCGGCCATGCCGTACGACGAGGACGGCACCGTCACCACCCGGGTCCCCAAGGGCACCTACATCCTCAACACGAACGTCTTCGCCGGCGACGACCCGGAGAAGTTCGAAGGTGTCGACTGGCTCGCGCAGCCCAAGCTGAAGGTCACCAAGAAGACGACCGTCACGCTGGACGCCCGCAAGGCCAAGCCTGTGAACATCACTGTCCCGGACGCGGGCGCCAAGCCGGAGTTCGCCTCTGCCGACTTCACGGTCGAGGCCGGTGACAGCAGCTGGGGCTACGGCTGGTGGCTGGACTCCTACGAGAAGTTCCGCTCCGCCCACGTCGGCCCGCAGATCACCGACGGTTCGGTGACCCAGCAGTGGGACGGCCACTGGGTCAAGGGCGCCACGGAGGAGTACGCCACCATCGCCGGCGGCCCCGTCAAGCGGCTCGCCACCGGTTTCACCAAGCGCTACAAGGCGAGTGAGCTGGCCACGGTGAAGGCCGGTCTCGGCGCCCCGGCGAGCGGCAAGAAGGGCACGCTCGAAGCGGTGGGCTGGATGCCGTGGAGCAGCAGCGCCTCCTCCATCGGCATCCCGCAGACCCTGCCCGGCACCCGGAAGATGCACCTGTCCGCCCAGGGCGGAGTCCAGTGGGACCTCCACTTCACCCAGAACGGCGGTGTCGACGCGGACGGCTTCCCGCTCGACGAGGCGTCCTACGTCCTGGCCCCGCAGAAGTACGCGGCCGGCAAGAGCTACTCGAAGACCGTCAACACGGCCGTCTTCGGACCGCGCATCAACGCCGACTTCGGCCTCTTCCGCGAGGGCAACGAGATCACCGGTTCCCTGCCGCTGTTCTCCGACAGCAAGGGCAACGTGGGCTGGTCGCAGTTCACGTCGGCCGCCACGACCCTGTACCGCAACGGCACCAAGATCGGCAGCAACGACGACCCGCTGTTCGGCGAGGAGCCGTTCAAGGTCCCGGCCGGTGACGCCGAGTACAAGCTGACGACGTCGGTCAAGCGCAGCGTCAAGGTCGCGGCGGCCTCCACCCGCATCGACGCCAGCTGGACGTTCCGCTCGAAGAAGACAACCGGCCTCAAGCAGCTGCCCGCCTCCACGGCCCGCTTCCAGGCTGCCACCGGCCTGGACAGCAAGGTCCCGGCCGGGAAGAAGGTCAGCATCCCGGTCACCGTCGAGGGCGCGGCCAAGGGCAGCAACCTGAAGTCGCTGTCGGTGTACGTGTCGTACGACTACGGCAAGACCTGGAAGAAGCTCACCGTCAAGAAGGGCAAGGTCAGCTTCAAGAACCCGGCGAAGGGGAAGGCCATCTCCTTCCACGCCAAGATCGCCGACAAGAAGGGCAACAAGTCGACGATCTCGATCTACAACGCGTACTACGGCAAGTAGGCCGTAGACAACGCCGCTCGAGCGGCCCGCCGGGAGCCTCGGCCTCCGGCGGGCCGTCCGCGTCTACGGGGCCGGGCTCTCGGTCCCCGCCCGGACCGCGTCCGCCCCCCAGCTCGCCAGCAGGCGCAGGGCCTCCGCCGACGGGGTGTCCGGTTCCGCGTGGTAGGTCATCAGGGCTTGCTCGCCGTCGTCGATCAGGCGGAACGTCTCGAAGGACAGGGTGAGGTCGCCGACCAGGGGGTGGCGCAGGCGTTTGACGCCGTAGCTCTTCTCCTTGACGTCGTGGGCGGCCCAGAGCCGGCGGAACTCCTCGCTCTTCACCGAGAGCTCGCCCACCAGTGCCGACAGGAGCGGGTCGTCCGGGTGGCAGCCCGCGTCCATGCGCAGGTAACCGACGATGTCGGACGCCTTCTGGTCCCACTCCACGAACAGCTCGCGGTACTCGGGCCTGAGGAACACCATCCGCGCCCAGTTCCGCTCCGGCCCCGGCAGCTCCGCCCAGTCGCCGAAGACCGCCGCGGCCATCCGGTTCCAGGCCAGGACGTCCGAGCGGCGCCCGACGACGTACGCCGGGACGCTGTCGATCGAGTCCAGCAGATGCCGTAGCGCCGGCCGTACCCGTCGGCTGCGCGCCACCGGCTTCTTCTTGTGCTGCTTCGGCTTCGCCAGGTGCGTCAGATGCGCGTGCTCGGCGTCGTTCAGCCGCAGGGCGCGCGCGATCGAGTCCAGCACCTCCGCCGAGACGTTGCGCCCGTTGCCCTGCTCCAGCCGGGTGTAGTACGCCACGGACACCCCGGCCAGCTGCGCCAGCTCCTCGCGGCGCAGCCCCGGTACCCGCCTCCGCCCGAAGTCGGGCAGCCCCACGTCCTCCGGCTTCAGCCGGGCACGCCGGGTACGCAGGAACTCACTGAGCTCGGCGCGCCGGTCCAGGCCGCCACCGGCCGTCTGTGCGGGTTCGGGCTGTCCGTCCATGCCGTCCAGTATTCCTGGTCGTACGCACGCGAGCCTGACCCCGCCAGTGGTACCAACCGTGTGCGTACGCAAAACCGTGGTCTGGGTGAAGGCTCGGGGATCCGGCACGCTGGTGAGGTGCCCGGTCGGAAGATCCAGAAGGCAGCCGGGCACACGACCCCGCTAGGAGAACCCCGGCATGACCACTGTTGCTGCGTACGCCGCGCCTGCCCCCAAGGCTCCGCTGGAGCGCACCACCATCGACCGGCGCCCGGTCGGCGAGTCCGACGTCCTGATCGACATCGAGTTCGCCGGCATCTGCCACTCCGACATCCACCAGGCCAACGAGGGCTGGGGCGAGGGGATCTTCCCGATGGTGCCCGGCCACGAGATAGCCGGTGTCGTCTCCGAGGTCGGTCCGGGCGTCACGAAGTTCGCCGTCGGCGACCGCGTGGGCGTCGGCTGCATGGTCGACTCCTGCCGCGCGTGCGAGAACTGCGAGGCCGGCCGTGAGCAGTACTGCCTCCAGGGCAACGTCCCGACCTACAACGGCATCGGCAAGGACGGCGAGCCCACCTACGGCGGCTACTCGCAGAAGATCGTCGTCGACGAGAACTTCGTCGTCCGCGTCCCCGACGGTCTGTCTCTCGACGTCGCCGCGCCGCTGCTGTGCGCCGGCATCACCCTCTACTCCCCGCTCAAGCGCTTCGGCGCCGGTCCCGGCAAGAAGGTCGCGATCGTCGGCCTGGGCGGCCTCGGCCACATGGGCGTCAAGATCGCGCACGCGCTCGGCGCCGAGGTGACCGTGCTCTCGCAGTCCCTGCGCAAGCAGGAGGACGGCCTCAAGCTGGGCGCCGACCACTACTACGCCACCAGCGACCCGAAGACCTTCGAGGAACTGGCCGGCACCTTCGACCTGATCGTTTCCACGGTCTCGGCGCCGCTGGACTTGGGCGCCTACCTCTCGCTGCTGAAGACCGAGGGCACGCTGGCCAACGTCGGCGCCCCCGAGGAGCCCGTCTCCCTGAACCTCTTCTCGGTGATCGGCGGCGGCAAGTCCCTCGCCGGCTCCATGATCGGCGGCATCGCCGAGACCCAGGAGATGCTGGACTTCTGCGCCGAGCACGGCCTCGGCGCCGAGATCGAGCTGATCCGCGGCGACCAGATCAACGAGGCGTACGACCGGGTGCTCGCCAGTGACGTGCGCTACCGGTTCGTGATCGACACCGCGACCATCTGAGACCGGACGGTCCCCGCATCACCCCTTAGGGCCCCAGGCAGCGCGTGCCGGGGCCCTCAGGGCGTTCGTGATGCACGAGGTGGTGCCCTGCGGGGTACACGTGGGGGAGCGCACCAGGGGGTTCGCCGGCTACGACAGGGGAGGCCCGCCATGACCGTGCAGCTGAACCACACCATCGTCGCCGCGCACGACAAGCGCGCCTCGGCCCGGTTCCTCGCCGACCTCCTGGGGCTGGAGGTGAGCCCGCCCTACGGCCCGTTCCTCCCGGTCGAGATCTCCAACGGCGTGACGCTCGACTTCATGGACAGCCCCGGCGCCATCACGCCGCAGCACTACGCCTTCCTGGTCTCGGAGGACGAGTTCGACGAGATCTTCAGCCGCATCCAGGAGGCCGGCCTGACGTACTGGGCGGACCCGTTCCACAGCCGCCCCGGCGAGATCAACCACAACGACGGCGGCCGCGGCGCGTACTTCGACGACCCCGACGGCCACCGCCTGGAGATCATCACAAGGCCTTATGGCAGCGGCCGCTGAGCCGCCCGCACCCCACCTCCTCACATCGGCGCGCCGGCGCCGTCCCGCGTCCTGCCCGGCGCAGGCGGCGTCACCTCCGACCCGACCCCGGCGGGCCCGTGGGCCGGGGTCGGGCGCGCCCCCGCCCGGCAGGGACCGGACGGCGAACCCGGCGGCCTTCAGCAGCGGCACCGCAGTGGCGAGGTCGCGCGCGGTCACCGCGAGCCGGACGCCGGTCACGTCCCGCATCAGGCGGGCACGGCACTCACGGCTTGGACAGCGGGGACCCCGGAGGGGACGCGGGCGGGGGAGCCGGTGAGGTCTCCTGTCCGCCCTGGTCCAGCCGGAACGGCGGGTACTGGTCGGTCATCAGCGCGGCGTAGGCCGTCACGCGCGCCACCCAGCGGGCGAGGCCGATCAGGAAGTCGAAGAGGTGCCGCGGGTAGCGGGCGGTGAACAGCAGGATGACCACGGCGACCAGCGAGAGATAGGGGATCAGCCCGCCGCCCCGCCAGTCCTCCCCGCCCCAGCCGCCACCGGCGATGATCGCGACGGCGAAGTACTGCGGGATCGCCAGCAGCCACCACTTCACCAGGACCAGGCCGCGCGACAGCCGCTCGGGGTAGACGACATCGAAGTGGGCCGGGTAGTCGGGCACGTCGGCGAGGGTGAAGGGCGGGTAACGGTCGGTGCCGAGCGCGGTGTGGGCGTAGTAGGTCACCCGCCAGTTCCAGCGCAGCACGCCGACGTTGAAGTCGAAGAGGGACCGGGGGTAGCGCGCGGTGAACAGGATGGCGAAGAAGGCGATCACGGTCACGACGGCGAACGCGAGCCACAGGAAGAGCAGCACGATGTAGTGCGGGATGGCGAGCAGCCACTTCACCAGCCACATCCATCGGGACAGCCGGGGATCGACGGACGCCTCGAAACGTACGGGCGACGCGGCGGCAGGAATCATCGGGCGGCCCTCCTTTCGCCTGCAGACTCGCAAGCGGGGAGGGCCCCCGCGACCTGGGCGGGGCCGTTCGCGCGTTCCGCCCCCCGGCTCCCGGCTCCGGGCCTCCTAGGACGGCACGGTCCCGGTGCCCGCCTCGCCGGGGCCCGGTTCGTCCGCCGGGACGGCGAGCTGCTCACGTACGTAGTTCCAGACCACCGCGATCAGCGCGGCGGCGGGGACGGCGAGCAGACTGCCGACGATGCCGGCCAGACTGCCGCCCAGTGTCACCGCCAGCAGCACGACGGCCGCGTGGAGGCCGAGGCCGCGGCTCTGGATCACGGGCTGGAAGAGGTTGCCCTCCAGTTGCTGCACCACCACGATGATCGCCAGCACGATCAGCGCGTCGGTCAGGCCGTTGTAGACCAGCGCGATGAGGACCGCGACGAAACCGGCGAACAAGGCGCCGACGATCGGCACGAACGCGGAGACGAACGTCAGGACCGCCAGCGGCAGCACCAGCGGTACGCCCAGGATCCACAGGCCCAGGCCGATCAGGACGGCGTCGAGCAGCCCGACAGCAGCCTGGGAACGGACGAAGGAGCTCAGGGTCTCCCAGCCCCGCGCGAACACGACCGGGACGTCGGTGGCGAGCCGGCCGGGCAGCTGACGGGCGAGCCACGGCAGGAACCGCGGCCCGTCCTTCAGGAAGAAGAACATCAGGAAGAGCGCCAGCACGGCGGTGACGACCCCGTTCACCACGGTGCTCACTCCCGTGACGACAGCGCCGACCATGCTGCCGAGACCCTCCTGAGCACGGGCGACCGCGCTGTCGAAGGCCTGGTTGATCTCCGCGTCCCCGATGTTGAGCGGCGGTCCGGCGGCCCACTCCCGCAGCCGCTGGATCCCCTCCACCACACCGTCGGTCAGCTCACCCGACTGAGACGCCACCGGCACGGCGATCAACGCCACCACACCCGCGGCGACCAGCAGGAACATCACGGTCACCACCGACGCGGCCAGCGCGGGCGGCCACCCGCGCCGGCGCAGCAACCGCGCCAGGGGCCAGGTCAGCGTGGTCAGCAGCAGCCCGACCACGAGCGGCCAGACCACCGACCACATGCGGCCCAGCAGCCACAGGGTCACGGCCAGCCCGGCGAACACCAGCAGCAACTCACCGGAGACCCGAGCGGATATCCGCAGCGCGGCACGGGATCTGGAGGAACTCAGGGGCGCAGTCACCAGGGCACCTTATGGGGTGCTGACGCCCTACCGGACCCCTGGTGTCTCGGGTCGGTCCTCAGCCGTCGGCCCTGCCCACCGATCGGGGAGGACACGCCCGTCCCTCCGATGCCGCAGTGGCCCGCGGGAGGACTTGGCGATGGCGGTCTGCTCGGGGGTGGTGGGGCAGACGGCCGAGCGGCACTGCGGGACCACGGCGTTGCCCTGGCGGAAGCCCTGCGAGGGGCCGTGGGACTCCCAGAAGGTCTTCAGCCTGGTAGCCGAGCAGGGTCGCCCAGACGCCGGACGGGAGCTGCCAGGACGTGCGCTTGCCTCAGTGGGGCAGGCTCGCCGGGCTGCCGCCGTTCGCCTCGTAGCCCGCGACCGCCAGCGCCCGGTACACCGCGAACTCCGCCGCCGGATCGGCGGACAGCGTCCAGGGCAGGGCGCCCACATGGCCGTCGATGTGTATCAGCTGGGTCATGGCCTCCGACCAGCGCTCGCTGCGGACCAGGAAGAACACCAGCATGTGCCGCACATGCGCCAGCATCGGGTCATCGGGGCGCGCGGAGTGCACCGCGTGCAGCGCGCCGTGCACCGCCTTCGTGACGACCTCGCTCTGCCAGAAGCTGCTGACCAGGGTCACCTCGGGCAGGTGCTCGAAGACCGCGAAGAGGGGCATCGCCGCCAGGAGGGAGCCCTGCGGGGCGCGGGCCGCCGCGGCCTCCGCGAACGAGTAGGCCTCCGCCCGCGAGCCGTGCCACTTCTCGCACCAGTAGTGCAGCGCGGCCAGGTGCGCTCCCATGTGGACCGGGGCGCGGTCCAGGATCTTCAGCCACAGCTGCTCGAAGTCCTTCTGGGAGTAGTCCAGACCGCGGGCCACCGACAGCTCGACGATGTACGGGACCGGGTCGCCGGGGGCCAGCAGCGCCGCGTCGCCGCACGCCGCCTTCGCCTCCTCCATGATGATCCGGAACTCGTCGGTCCCGGGCATCGCCGTCCGCCAGGCCTGCTGCACCAGGAACTCCGCCTGCACCGCCGCGCCGCCCGCGTCCTTGGGCGCCTCGGCCCGCCACACCCGCAACCACTGCCCGCCGGGCGGCTCACCGACCCCGCCGGGCCGCTGCGCGAGCTCCAGTGAGGCCGCACCGGCGAAGGCCTGCACGCGCTGCCAGCGCCGCTCGCCCTCCGACTCCGTGCCCGCGAGGAGCTGCTGCGCGGCGCGGTGGTCCTGCGTGCGCTGCACCACGTCCAGCACGTCCAGCAGGTCCTGGTCGGGACCGGGCATGCGGATGTCGAGCTCCTCCTCGCGGACGAAGCCGTAGTTCGCCGGGTCCGCGGCGTCCGGGTGGTCCGGCGAGACCAGCCCGATCGCGGTCCCGCGCCTGCGCCGCAGGAAGGGGAGCAGCACGAAGCCCAGCATGACCACCGCGATCAGGACCCAGAGAATCTCCATGCGACAAGCGAACCAGACCACGCCGACAATTGGCCAACCTGCTCCCCGAACCTGTGGAAAACGCGGCCGCCCATGTCGTGTCGCTCTGTGGACGACCCGACCGAACGGCCCGCGCCACACGGTGGAAAACCCGGCCGAACGGCCCCCGCGACCCTGGGGACAACCGGCCGAACGGCCCCGGGGCACCGTCCGGCGAACCTGCTCAGGGCCCGCGTCGCCTCGTCCCCCGGCACGCTTCGCGTCGGCGCACTACCCTCGGTGCTCATGAGCGACAGGCACATCAGTCAGCATTTCGAGACGCTCGCGATCCACGCGGGCAACACCGCCGACCCCCTGACGGGCGCGGTCGTCCCGCCGATCTACCAGGTCTCGACCTACAAGCAGGACGGCGTCGGCGGCCTGCGCGGCGGCTACGAGTACAGCCGCAGCGCCAATCCGACCAGGACCGCGCTGGAGGAGAACCTCGCCGCCCTGGAGGGCGGCCGCCGCGGTCTCGCGTTCGCGTCCGGGCTGGCGGCCGAGGACTGCCTGCTGCGTACGCTGCTCAGCCCCGGCGATCACGTGGTGATCCCCGACGACGCCTACGGCGGCACATTCCGTCTCTTCGCCAAGGTCGTCGCCCGCTGGGGCATCGAGTGGTCGGTCGCCGACACCAGCGACCCCGCCGCCGTGCGGGCCGCCCTCACCCCGAAGACCAAGGCCGTGTGGGTGGAGACCCCCTCCAACCCGCTGCTCGGCATCACCGACATCGCCGCGCTCGCCCAGGTCGCCCAGGACGCGGGCGCCCGCCTCGTCGTCGACAACACCTTCGCAACGCCCTACCTCCAGCAGCCGCTGGCGCTGGGCGCGGACGTCGTCGTGCACTCGCTGACCAAGTACATGGGCGGCCACTCCGACGTCGTCGGCGGCGCGCTGATCACCGGCGACGCCGGCCTGGGCGAGGAGCTGGCCTTCCACCAGAACGCGATGGGCGCGGTCGCCGGCCCCTTCGACTCCTGGCTGGTGCTGCGCGGCACCAAGACGCTCGCGGTACGGATGGACCGCCACAGCGAGAACGCCTCCAAGGTCGCCGACATGCTCACCCGGCACGCGCGCGTGACGAGCGTGCTCTATCCGGGCCTGCCGGAACACCCCGGCCACGAGGTCGCCGCCAAGCAGATGAAGTCGTTCGGCGGCATGGTCTCCTTCCGCGTCGAGGGCGGCGAGGAAGCGGCCGTCGAGGTCTGTAACCGGGCCAAGGTGTTCACGCTGGGCGAGTCCCTGGGCGGCGTCGAGTCGCTGATCGAGCACCCCGGCCGCATGACGCACGCCTCCGCGGCCGGTTCGGCCCTCGAGGTCCCCGCCGACCTGGTGCGTCTCTCCGTCGGCATCGAGAACGCCGACGACCTGCTGGAGGACCTGCAGCAGGCGCTCGGCTAGGCGGATCCGGCCGGGTCACCAGCCTGTGAGGGGTGGAGTCGTGTCCGACGGCGGCTCCACCCACGGGCGGGCCGACAGCGCCCACACCGCGAAGGCCAGGGCGACCGCGACGATCAGCAGCCACATCAGGCGGCGGGCGAGCGTTCTGCGCCTCAGCATGCGGCCGCCCCGGCGCACCGCCTCCGTGTGGATCTCGGGCGGCACCGGCCGCGACGACGCCTGTTCCAGCAGCCGCCGTACCGCCGCATCGCGGTCGTTGCCTCTCATGTCCGCCTCCGGCCGCCGGGAGGGTGGTCGCCGGGGTGGCTCTCTCCGGGAGAGCTCAGGCGAGGAGGGCTCTGGCCCAGAGCGTTGTGGTGGGGAGGGCTCTGGCGGGGAGCGCTCAGGCGGGGAGTGCTCAGGCCGGA
Source organism: Streptomyces sp. NPDC033136 (assembly GCF_055578235.1). Taxonomy (NCBI): domain Bacteria; kingdom Bacillati; phylum Actinomycetota; class Actinomycetes; order Kitasatosporales; family Streptomycetaceae; genus Streptomyces; species Streptomyces sp. NPDC033136. The sequence continues at coordinate 185,378 of NZ_JBVIPD010000012.1, read as the reverse complement.
AGGTCTCATGACGGCACCGCCTTCGCGGATCCCGCCGCCGGCGCGGTGCCCCGCGTCCGGTGCAGCAGGGTCGACGTCGCCCGGTGGCAGATCGCCCGGACACGCTCCGGGGACAGACCGAGCAGGGCCGCCGTCTGTTCCTCGGCCACCCCCTCGTAGAGCCTGAGGACCAGGATCAGCCGCTCCTGCGGGGTGAGCGGGGCCAGGGGGGCGGCGGGGTGCGGGCGGGCGCGGCCGAGGCCGCCGCGGTGGTGCCACGCGCCGCGGGCGAAGCGGGTGGCCAGGTACTGGCGGGTGCGGTCGTAGGGGTCCTCGCCGCGCAGCCGGTCCCAGCACGCGTACGTGTGCGCCAGCGACAGCGTCAGCAGGCGCCGCGCGCGCGGGTTGTCGCCGGGGGCCTCCGCGGTGAGCAGCGTGGCGGCGTGCAGCAGCCGCCCGGCCGCGCCCGCGACGAACCCCTCGAACTCCCGGGCCCGCCGGGCCGCCTGGGGCGCATGCCGCTCTCGCATCGCGCCTCCCGCCTGACGGCGCCCACTGAGGATCCGGCCCCGCCCGCGTACGACGGGACCCGCTCTCATATCAGGCCAGGGACGCCCCCACGGTCAAGTGCCGCGCACGACCCGAACCACCGTCACGCGTGTTACCGGGCGACGGTGTCGGCGTCCGCCTCCGTGTGCCACGCGTGCTCGGCCCGTTCGTACGGGCGGTCAGGAGCCCGGTTGTGCCTCCGGTCCCGGAACCCCCTGGGCCGCCATCCGGGAGGACAGCGCGGTGTTGAAGCGGGTGAGGAGGGAGCAGAACGCCTCGCGCTCCTCCGGGGTCCAGTCATGGGTCAGCTCGGCCATCAACTGGCGCCGGGACGAGCGGACTTCCTCCAGGCGGGACTGCCCGCGCGGGGACAGCTGCAGCACCACCGCGCGCCCGTCCTCGGGGTGCGAGGTGCGCTTTACCAGGCCGGTGTCGACGAGCGGAGCCACCTGCCGGGTGACCGTCGACGAGTCGATCCCCATGCTCGCGGCGAGCGCCTTGACGCCCATCGGGCCTTCCTTGTCCAGACGGTTGAGCAGCAGATACGCGGCGCGGTCCATGGAGTTGCGCACCTGCCCGACCCCGCCGAGCCGGGTCTGTTCGGCACGGCGGGCGAACAGCGCCACCTCGTGCTGCAGCGTGTCGAGAAGACCGGTGTCACCGACGGTCGTCATGTCCATCGACATTTCAGGTGTTGTGGGCATGGCCGGGGGCTCACTTCGTGGAGGGCTGGCAGATTGGGGGACAGGGTACGCGGCTGGGAGGCGGGCCGTACCGGCGCTGTGCAAAGCGGGTCTCGGAGGTTGGTCACAACGGTCGTTCCCGCCCGTGAACTGCGATGCTGGAGTCATGAGCTACAGCACGGCTGACTCCTTGCGCTCCGTCACCCTCGACGACGTGCGCGGCGCCCAGAAGATGCTCTCGGGCGTGGCGCGGACGACCGCGATGGAGGGCAGCAGGCACCTGTCCCAGATGGTCGGTGCGCCGGTGCACCTCAAGTGCGAGAACCTCCAGCGGACCGGCTCGTTCAAGCTGCGCGGCGCGTACGTACGGATCGCCGGTCTGCTGCCCGAGGAGCGCGCCGCCGGTGTCGTCGCCGCGAGCGCCGGCAACCACGCGCAGGGCGTCGCCCTCGCGTCCTCGCTGCTCGGCGTGCGCTCCACGGTGTTCATGCCGAAGGGCGCCCCGCTGCCCAAGGTCAGCGCCACCCGGGACTACGGGGCGGAGGTGCGGATGCACGGCCAGGTGGTCGACGAGACGCTGGCCGCCGCTCAGGAGTACGCGGCGGAAACGGGCGCGGTGTTCATCCACCCCTTCGACCACCCCGACATCATCGCCGGGCAGGGCACCGTCGGCCTGGAGATCCTCGAACAGTGCCCCGAGGCGCGCACGATCGTCGTCGGCATCGGCGGGGGCGGGCTGGCCGCCGGGATCGCGGTGGCGGTCAAGGCCCTGCGGCCGGATGTGCGGATCGTCGGCGTGCAGGCGGCGGGCGCGGCGGCGTACCCGCCCTCGCTGGCGGCGGGGCGGCCGGTGACGGTCCGTAACCCGGCGACGATGGCCGACGGCATCAAGGTCGGCAGGCCCGGCGACGTGCCGTTCGGGCTCATCGGCGAGCTGGTCGACGAGGTGCGCACGGTCAGCGAGGACGAGCTGTCCGCCGCGCTGCTGCTGTGTCTGGAGCGGGCCAAGCTGGTCGTGGAGCCGGCCGGGGCGAGCCCGGTCGCGGCGCTGCTGAGTGATCCCGGCGCCTTCGAGGGGCCGGTGGTCTCGGTGCTGTCCGGCGGCAACGTCGACCCGGTGCTGATGGAGCGGGTGCTGCGGCACGGCATGGCCGCGCAGGGCCGCTACCTGGCCGTCCGGCTGCGGCTGACGGACCGGCCGGGCGCTCTGGCCACACTTCTGGGGGTGTTGTCAGTGGTCGACGCCAACGTCCTCGATGTGAGCCATCTGCGAACCGACCCACGGCTCGGGCTCACGGAGGCGGAGGTCGAGCTGCACCTGGAGACGAAGGGGCCGGCGCACTGCGCCGAGGTGGGCCAGGCACTGCGCGAGGCGGGCTACACGGTCAGGGACTGACCCGGCTCGGGGCCGGTTCAAGATCCTTTCGTCGCACGGAACGCACGGCGGAAAAACTCGTTGAGAGACGCGATATATCGCGATACGGTGTGTCCGTGAGAAGCCTCACCGGACGTCCGTCCGGTCATTCCCGAAGACGTGGAGACGCATATGCCAGGTGCTATTTACGCCGAAGGTCTGGTCAAGACCTTCGGTGACGTCAGGGCTTTGGACGGCGTCGACCTCGACGTACCGGAGGGCACGGTCCTCGGCCTGCTCGGGCCGAACGGCGCGGGCAAGACGACCACCGTCCGCTGCCTGACCACCCTGCTGCGGCCCGACAGCGGACGGGCGGTCGTCGCGGGCATCGACGTGCTCAGGCAGCCCGACGCGGTCCGCCGCTCCATCGGCCTGTCCGGCCAGTTCGCGGCCGTCGACGAATACCTGACCGGCCGGGAGAACCTCCAGATGGTCGGCCAGCTCTACCAGATGCGGGCGAAGGCGGCGAAGGAGCGCGCGGCCGAGCTGCTGGAGCAGTTCCACCTCGCGGACGCCGCCGACCGGCCCACCAAGACCTACTCGGGCGGCATGCGCCGCCGCCTCGACCTCGCGGCGGCCCTGGTCGTCTCGCCGCCCGTGATGTTCATGGACGAGCCGACGACCGGCCTCGACCCCCGCAACCGCCAGCAGCTGTGGGAGGTCATCAAGCAGCTGGTCTCCGGCGGGACGACACTGCTGCTGACCACGCAGTACCTGGAGGAGGCCGACCACCTGGCGCACGACATCGCGGTGGTCGACCACGGCAAGGTCATCGCCCAGGGCACCTCCGACCAGCTCAAGGCCCGCACCGGCGGCGAGCGCGTCGAGGTCGTGGTGCACGAGCGCGAGCACATCCAGACCGCCGCCGAGATCCTCGCCGGCTTCGGCAAGGGCGAGACCACGGTCGAGGAGCACATGCGCAAGCTCACCGCGCCCGTGACCGGCGGCGCCAAGCTCCTCGCCGAGGTCATCCGCGAGCTGGACACCCGGGGCATCGAGATCGACGACATCGGCCTGCGCCGCCCGACCCTCGACGACGTCTTCCTGTCCCTGACGGGACACGTGGCCGAGGCGAAGAACGAGGAGAACGACAAGGAGGCCGCGAAGTGAGCGCCGTCACCGACACCGTACGGGTCGCCCCGGCCGCGAACCCGGTCGGCCAGTCCATCAGGGACTCGCTGGTCGTCGCCAAACGCAACCTGATCCGCATGTCACGGATCCCTGAGATGATCATCTACGGACTGATCCAGCCGATCATGTTCGTGGTGCTGTTCACCTACGTGTTCGGCGGATCCATGCAGATCGGCAGCAGCACCAGCGCCGTCGACTACAAGAACTTCCTGATGGCGGGCATCTTCGCGCAGACCGTCACGTTCGCCACCGCCAGCTCCGGCGCGGGTATCGCCGACGACATGCACAAGGGCCTCATCGACCGCTTCCGCTCCCTGCCCATGGCGCGCGGCGCGGTGCTCACCGGGCGCACGCTCGCCGACTCGGTGCAGACGGCCCTGACCCTGGTGGTCCTCGCGGCGGTCGCCCTCCTGGTCGGCTGGCGCGTCGGGTCGGACGGCGACACGAACGCGGGCAAGGTCCTCGCGGCCTTCGGCCTGCTGCTCCTGCTCGGCTACGCGTTCACGTGGATCGGCGCCCTGATCGGCATGTCCGTGCGGACCCCCGAGGCGGCCACCTCCAGCGGACTGATCTGGCTCTTCCCGGTCACGTTCATCTCGAACGCGTTCGTGGACACCAGCCACATGACCCCGTGGCTGCGCCACATCGCCGAGTGGAACCCGTTCAGTGCCACGGTCCAGGCCTGCCGCGTACTGTTCGCCAACCCGGGCCAGTCGCCGTCGGACGCCTGGCCCATGCAGCACCCCGTCTGGGCCTCGCTGATCTACTCGGTCCTGATCCTGGTGGTGTTCCGGACGCTGGCGGTGCGCAAGTACCGGTCCGCGACGGCATGACGATGCCCCCGGCGCCGCAGCGGCGCCGGGGGCATGTCGAGGCTCGGCCGGGCGGTCAGCCCTCGTACGGCTCGGCCTTCAGGATCTTCACCGAGGCCTTCTTGCCGTTCGGCAGCTCGTACTCGGCGTCCTCGCCGACCTTGTGGCCGATCACGCCGGTGCCCAGCGGAGACTGCGGCGAGTAGGTCTCGATGTCGGAACTCGCGTACTCGCGCGAGGCGAGCAGGAACGTCAGCGTGTCGTCCTCGTCGCCGTCGAACGCGATCGTGACGACCATGCCGGGCGCCACCGCACCGTCGGCGGCGGGCGCCTCACCGACCTTCGCGTTCTCGAGGAGCTGGGTGAGCTGGCGCACACGGAGCTCCTGCTTGCCCTGCTCCTCCTTGGCCGCGTGGTACCCGCCGTTCTCACGCAGGTCGCCCTCCTCGCGCGCGGCGGCGATCTTCGCGGAGATCTCCGCCCGCGCGGGACCAGTAAGGTACTCAAGCTCAGCCTTGAGCTTGTTGTACGCCTCCTGGGTCAGCCAGGTGACGTTCTCGCTGGTCTGGGTCACAGGTGCTCCTCGTAGGTACTGGGAATACAAAGCATCGCCCTACCCAGAAGCATGTTCCTTCACGGATGGGCGAAACCACGAGCCTAACAATTCAGGGACCCAAGGGGGAGGACATAAGCCACCAGAATCACGTCAGCGCAGGTCAGCCGCTACGTATTGCGGGCGGCGCTTCGTTGTCGTCAGTCGGCGTGGCAGCCCAGGAGCTCGGCCGTCGTCCCCGGGGCGGTCGTGCGGAGCGTGACGACCTTGTCGATGCGGGTGTCGTCCCCGCCGAAGCGGAAGTCGGCCCGGCCGACCTCGGCCCCGTTCTCGGCCTGTGAGCGGACCGTGCAGTAGCCGGCGGTGCCCGCGTCCTTGCGGACCTCGAGGTGCACCTGCACGGACTTCTTGCCGGGCTCGAAGCTGATGACCTCGGCGCTGATCTCGTTCTTGGCGACGTAGTGGTAGCCGAACCAGCCGACGAGTGCCAGCAGCGCCGCCCCGAGGACGGCGCCGGCGACCTTGAGCGTGCGGTCGGCGCGCTCGTCCGAGGAACGGCCGTAGCGGCCCTCGGGCAGTCGCGTGCTCGCCGTACTCATGATCGTCCTCCAGGCAGGGCCGGGACGAAGGTCCCGGAAGGGGCCCGGGACCCGGTCCCGGAATTATTCGCCCCCCGATTCGGTCACTATAGAAGCCGCTGATTGCGCCGACGCACACAGGGCGCCGACTTACTGAGGATTGAGTCTTGACTGACCAGTTGCGACTGATGGCCGTTCACGCACACCCCGACGACGAGTCGAGCAAGGGCGCGGCGACCATGGCGAAGTACGTGTCCGAGGGGGTGGACGTGCTGGTCGTGACCTGCACGGGCGGGGAGCGCGGCTCCATCCTCAATCCGAAACTGCAGGGCGACGCGTACATCGAGGAGCACATCCACGAGGTACGCAAGAAGGAGATGGACGAGGCCCGCGAGATCCTCGGGGTCAAGCAGGAGTGGCTCGGCTTCGTCGACTCCGGCCTGCCCGAGGGTGACCCGCTGCCGCCGCTGCCGGAAGGATGCTTCGCGCTGGAGGACGTCGACCACGCGGCCGGTGAGCTGGTCCGGAAGATCCGCTCCTTCCGTCCCCAGGTGATCACCACCTACGACGAGAACGGCGGCTACCCGCACCCCGACCACATCATGACCCACAAGATCTCGATGGTGGCGTTCGAGGGGGCGGCGGACACCGAGAAGTACCCGGAGGCGGAGTACGGCCCCGCCTACCAGCCGCGCAAGCTCTACTACAACCAGGGCTTCAACCGCCCGCGCACCGAGGCCCTGCACCAGGCGATGCTCGACCGCGGCCTGGACTCCCCCTACGGGGACTGGCTCAAGCGCTGGGAGGAGTTCGGCATGAAGCAGCGCACGCTGACCACGCACATCCCGTGCGCCGACTTCTTCGAGATCCGCGACAAGGCGCTGATCGCGCACGCCACGCAGATCGACCCGGACGGCGGCTGGTTCAAGGTGCCGATGGAGATCCAGAAGGAGGTCTGGCCGACGGAGGAGTACGAGCTGGCGAAGTCCCTCGTCGATACCTCCCTCCCCGAGGACGACCTCTTTGCGGGCGTCCGCGACAATGCCTGACATGAGCGCAAGCGCAAGCCTGGCAATGACGCACCTCGTCTCCTTCGCCAAGGAGGTCGACGAGGACAAGGTCACCCCCGGCGTCCTCGGCTTCATCGTCTTCGCGGCGATGGCCCTGGCGGTGTGGGCCCTGATGAAGTCCATGAGCCGGCACATGAACAGGGTCGACTTCACCGAGGTCCCGGACCCGAGGGCCGAGCAGGCGGAGCAGCCCGGGGCGCAGCCGTCCCCGGCGGAGTCCGCGGAAGCCGAGACCTCCGGCCAGGGCAAGAAGCAAGGCTGACGCTCCCCGCCCAGGGATGACCCGTCGGCGGCCGTATCACCGCCGACGGGCGCCCGCGCGCCCCGCGACCTTGGGCCTACGCCGTCGCCTCCACGGCCACCCCCATCACCTCCCGCGCATGCCGGCTGGGCGTCATCCCCAGCCCCCAGGCCTGCCACCCGGCCTCCAGGCTCACGCCGCGTTCCAGCAGCAGCGCCCACGCGTCGGCGTAGTCGCCGAGTTTCTCGTCCCGCAGCGGATGGCTCGCGGCGGACATCTGGGCCAGTTCCTCCTGGGCCACGGCCGTGCCGATCTCCATGCCGCCCGGGGCCGCGTACGGCAGGAGCGTGCAGCGCAGGAAACGGGCCCAGTCCTCGCCCCGGCGGTCGCCGTACGACGTGAACAGGTCCAGCGCCTCGTCGCACAGGGCCAGGGCCTGCTGGGTGCGGGCGTTGCCCGCGTCCACGACCGCCAGTTCCAGGCAGGTCCACGCCTCGCCGTGGGCGACGCCGATGCGCTGGAAGTCGGCGCGGGCGTCCACCAGGAGCTGGCGGGCGAAGCCCGAGTTGCGCAGCGAGCCCGTCTGGGCCGCTCGCTGGTCGCGGGTCACCCGCGCGGAGTGGTGGCGGGCGCAGGCCAGGCCGTACACGTCGCGCATGCGGGAGAACATCGTCCGGGAGCGTTCCAGTTCGCGGACCGCCTGGTCGAGGTCGCCCGTCTCCTCCAGGGCCTGGCCCAGGTAGTACAGCGTCCACGCCTCGCCGCGCGCGTCCTCGTTGTCGCGGTGCCGGGTGGCCGCCCCGCGCAGCTCCTCCACCGCCTGGGACGCGTCACCGTCGACCAGCCGGGCCCGGGCCAGCTGGGTCAGCGCCCAGGCCTCGCCGCGGGCGTCGCGGGTCCGGCCGTACAGTCCCAGGGCCGCGCGCAGCTCGGACTCGGCGCGCGGGACGTCGCCCCTGCGCAGGCCGAGCTGGCCGAGCTGGAAGTGGGCCCACGCCTGGCCGTGCACGGACTCGCCGGCGCGGTGCAGCACCAGCGACTCGGTCAGCAGCTCCAGCGCCTCGGCCAGCCGGGCGCGGTCCCGCTCCACCGCCGCGAGGGCGTGCATCGTCCACGCCCGGTCCGTCGCCAGCTCGGCTGAGGACTGCAGGGCCAGGGCCTCGCGGAGCTTCGCCGACGCCTCCGTCAGATTGCCCTGGTGGTGCAGCGTGATGCCGAGGGAGCACAGGGCGCGCGCGGCCCCCGCGTCGTGGTCGGCCTCCCGGTAGAGGTCGACGACCGAGGCCAGAGTCGTACGCGCCTTGTCGAGTTCGCCGAGCTGCCGTGCCGCGATGCCGGTGCGCCACTGCACCGAGCGGACCAGCAGGCCCTCGTCCACCGCCTGGGCCAGTTCGCTGATCTCGCCGAGGCGGTAGAGGTCGCCTCGCAGCAGGCAGTAGTCGCACAGGGCGCCCAGCAGGTTCAGCACCGCCGCCCGGTCCACGTCCTCGGCGTGCCGCAGCGCCGCCGTGATGAAGCTCGACTCGTCGTCCAGCCAGCGCAGCGCCTCGTCGAGGGAGGTGAAGCCGTACGGGCTGAAGCGGTTGGTGCGGGTCGACATGTTGCCGTCGACCATGCGCAGTACCGAGTCGGCCAGCTCGGCGTAGTTCACGATCAGCCGCTCCTGGGCCGCCGTGCGCTCGGCCGGTTCCTCCTCGTCGAGGAGCCGGGCCTCGGCGAAGGAGCGGACCAGGTCGTGCAGCCGGTAGCGGTCGCCGCGGACGTGGTCGATCAGGCCCGCGCGGGTCAGGGCCCGCAGGTGGCGCTTCGCTTCCGCCTCGTCGGTGGCGAGCAGCGCGGCGGCCGCGGCGGCGCCCAGCGAGGCCCGGCCCGCCAGGGCCAGCCGGCGCAGCAGCCGTCGTACGGTCTCCGGCTGGTCGGTGTAGCGCAGCCACAGGGCGCGCTCGACCGGCTCGACGGGGCCGTAGGCGTCGAGGTCGGTGGCCAGGGCGCGCGGGGAGCGCGGGCCGAGGCACGAGCCGGCGATGCGCAGCGCCAGCGGCAGCCCGCCGCACAGCTCCCGTACCCGGTCGGCGGACTCGGCGTCGTACGGCCCGGAACGGTCATGGGCCGCCGCGCCGAGCAGTTCCTCCGCGCCGGCGGCGTCCAGCGGCGCCACCGCCAGCTGGTGCACCCGCGCGGGCACGCCCTCCAGCTCCAGCGGCCCCCGCGCGGTCACCAGCACCAGGCTGTCGGACCGCTCCGGGACCAGGGCGCGGATCTGCGCGGCGTCCGAGGCGTCGTCGAGGACCACCGTGACCGGCAGGCCGGTCAGATGCTGGTGGTACAGCTCGCTGAGCCGTTTGACCTGGTGGTCGGGGGAGGACCGCTCGCGGAACAGCAGCTGCTCGCGGGGCGCGCCGAGCCGGTTGAGCAGGTGCAGCAGGGCGTCGCGGGTGGACAGCGGGGAGCCGCCCGGCCCCTCGGCGCGCAGGTCGACGACGCAGGCGCCGCGGAAGTAGTCCTTCAGCCCGTGGGTGGCGTGCACCGCGAGGGCCGTACGGCCGCTGCCGGGTGTGCCGTGCAGGACGACGACGGTCGGCCGGGTCTCCGTGCTCGCCCGGGCCGCCTGCACCCACTGCCGGATCTGTGCCAGTTCCCGTCGCCGCCCGGCGAACGGCTCCGCCGGTTCCGGGAGCTGTCCGAAGGACCGCGACAGCACGTTGCGCCCGCGGGCCGCCGCGCTCTTGTCGGCGCCCCGCAGCCGCGGCCCCGTCTTCTTCGGCCCGGTCGAGGCGGCAAGCACCCGCTGTTGGTCGAGGAACGGCCGGATGCCCCGTACCTCCAGTGCCGTCAGCCACTGCAGCCGCAGCTGCTCCGGCCCGCCCGGCTGGCTCACGGCCCCGGCGCGGCGGCTCGCGGCCGGCAGATGGGAGCCGGCCACCTTCACGACGGTCGACGCGGCACCCACGACACCCACCGTCGCTCCCGCGCCCAGCGCCGTCGCGGTGCCCGTGCCCAGGGCCATGTCGGCGACGACGGCCGCGACCGCCGCCACCCCGGCCACCAGCAGCGGTGTCCCGGCGCCGTCCCGGGCGTAGCGCTGCCCGAAGGTGAGCTGACCGGCCGCCGCCTCGTCCAGGGCGCGCGTGTAGGCCCCGTACTCCTCGGATGCGCTCTGCGCCATCACGTCGAGCGCCCCGCGCGCCCGCGCGAGCAGCACCTTCCCGTCGCTGCGCCCGCCCGAGCGGCGCACTTCCTCCTCCACGGCCCGCGCCAACAGCCGCTCGGCCTCCGCCCGATGACTGTCCCGCATGTCACGTCCCCCTCCGGCGGCAACGGCGTTCTCTCAGTCGCTGCGGTCGTTTCCTCGGTCATGTACTCGGTCATTTCCTCGGTCGTTTCCTTGGTCAAGTGTGCTGCCGACGGCGCATCGGGGCGAGGGGGCGTGCCCGGCCCGATGGTGTGAAGAGACCGGCCCGTTGGTGTGCGGCGTGCTCGGCGCCCGTGCCGTCCGGAGCGGCGCACGCGCGGCGCCTGACGCATGCCGGGCGGGGGTCTGCGGCAGGATGGACACCATGCCGAACCGACTGGCGCACGAGACGTCCCCCTACCTCCTGCAGCACGCCGACAACCCCGTCGACTGGTGGCCCTGGTCGGCGGAGGCCTTCGAGGAGGCCCGCAAGCGGAACGTGCCCGTGCTGCTCAGCATCGGTTACAGCAGTTGTCACTGGTGTCACGTGATGGCCGACGAGTCCTTCGAGGACCATCAGACCGCCGAGTACCTCAACGCCCACTACGTGAGCGTGAAGGTCGACCGTGAGGAGCGCCCCGACGTCGACGCCGTCTACATGGAGGCCGTGCAGGCGGCCACCGGGCACGGCGGCTGGCCCATGACCGTCTTCCTCACCCCGGACGCCGAGCCGTTCTACTTCGGTACGTACTTCCCGCCCGCCCCCCGCCAGGGCATGCCCTCCTTCCGGCAGGTGCTCCAGGGCGTCCACCAGGCGTGGGAGGACCGGCGGGACGAGGTCACCGAGGTCGCCGGGAAGATCGTCCGCGACCTGGCCGGGCGGGAGATCTCCTACGGTGACGCCCAGACCCCCGGCGAGCAGGAGCTCGCGCAGGCGCTGCTCGCGCTGACCCGGGAGTACGACCCGCAGCGCGGCGGATTCGGCGGGGCGCCGAAGTTCCCGCCGTCCATGGTGCTGGAGTTCCTGCTGCGGCATCACGCCCGGACCGGAGCCGAGGGCGCCCTGCAGATGGCGAGCGACACCTGCGAGCGCATGGCGCGGGGCGGTATCTACGACCAGCTCGGCGGCGGCTTCTCCCGTTACTCCGTCGACCGCGACTGGATCGTGCCGCACTTCGAGAAGATGCTGTACGACAACGCCCTGCTGTGCCGGGTCTACGCCCACCTCTGGCGCGCCACGGGCTCGGAACTCGCCCGCCGGGTGGCCCTGGAGACCGCCGATTTCATGGTGCGCGAACTGCGCACCGCCGAGGGCGGATTCGCCTCGGCGCTGGACGCCGACAGCGACGACGGCAGCGGCAGGCACGTCGAGGGCGCGTACTACGTGTGGACGCCGGAGCAGCTGCGTGAGGTCCTCGGCGAGCAGGACGCCGACCTCGCCGTCGAGTACTTCGGCGTGACCGAGGAGGGCACCTTCGAGCACGGCCGGTCCGTTCTCCAACTTCCTTTGCAGGAGGGCCTGTTCGATGCTGGGAGGCTCTCCTCGATCCGGGAGCGGCTGCTGGCGAGCAGGGCCGGGCGGCCCGCGCCCGGCCGGGACGACAAGGTCGTCGCCGCCTGGAACGGGCTCGCGATCGCCGCGCTCGCCGAGACCGGCGCCTACTTCGACCGGCCCGACCTCGTCGAGGCCGCTGTCGCCGCCGCCGACCTCCTCGTCCGGCTGCACCTCGACGAGCAGGCCCGGCTCACCCGTACCAGCAAGGACGGCCACGCCGGTGCCAACGCGGGTGTCCTGGAGGACTACGCCGACGTGGCGGAGGGCTTCCTGGCGCTGGCGTCCGTCACCGGGGAGGGCGTCTGGCTGGAGTTCGCCGGGTTCCTCCTCGACCACGTCCTGGCCCGCTTCACCGACCCCGAGTCGGGCTCGATGTACGACACCGCGTCCGACGCCGAGCGGCTGATCCGCCGGCCGCAGGACCCGACCGACAACGCGGCCCCGTCCGGCTGGACCGCGGCGGCCGGTGCCCTGCTGAGTTACGCCGCGCACACGGGCTCCGAACCGCATCGCACGGCCGCCGGGAAGGCCCTCGGTGTCGTCAAGGCGCTCGGGCCGCGCGTGCCCCGCTTCATCGGCTGGGGGCTCGCCGCCGCCGAGGCCGCGCTGGACGGGCCGCGCGAGGTCGCGATCGTGGGACCGTCCCTCGACCACGAGGGGACAAGGGCTCTGCACCGCACGGCACTTCTGGGCACTGCGCCCGGTGCCGTGGTCGCGGTCGGTGCCCCCGGGAGCGATGAGTTCCCGCTGCTCGCGGACCGTCCGCTGGTCGGCGGAGAACCGGCCGCGTACGTCTGCCGTCACTTCACCTGCGACGCTCCGACGACCGAAGTCGACCGGTTGCGTGGGGTGTTGAGCGACTGACGGCGGGAATCAACGGAAACAGGATCTTTATCTGAACAGCCCCCGGGCTTCACAGTTCCCCCTAGCCTCTGCACAGTGACGTGACGGATGGGGCCGCACCGGCGCGCCGTCACTGCAGGGGGTTCTGGGATCTGGGGGGATCTGTTTGCTGACGTCTGTCTTCCTACGTCGTCGCCTCGCCGACCGTGCGGCCGGACGCGGCCGACCTGCCCAACGTCAAGGCCGCCATGGAGCACTCGGCCCCGGTCGCCACCTTCCGCACCTGCGAGGACCGCATCGAGATCCGCCCGATCCAGACGTCCGCCGGAGGCGCGCGATGAGCCAGGAGTCCACCGTCCCCGGCGAGGTCGTCGAGACCGCCGAGATCCCCGAACCGGGCGCCGTCACCATCGTCGTACCGACGTTCAACGAGTCGGCGAACGTACGCCGGCTGCTGCACCAGATCACCGAGTCCGTCCCGGCCCGGCTGCCCTGCGAAGTCGTCTTCGTGGACGACTCCACCGACGACACGCCCGAGGTCATCGAGAGGGCGGCGCAGGACTGCCCGTTCCCGGTGACCGTGCTGCACCGCCGGGAGCCGGTGGGCGGGCTCGGCGGCGCGGTCGTCGAGGGCATGAAGGCGGCCACGTCCGACTGGATCGTCGTCATGGACGGCGACTGCCAGCACCCGCCGCCCCTCGTGCCCGACCTGGTCGCCACGGGCGAACGGGCGAACGCCGGGCTCGTCGTCGCCTCCCGGTACCTCAAGGGCGGCAGCCGGGCCGGGCTCGCGGGCAGCTACCGCGTGGCCGTCTCGCGTGGGGCGACGTGGCTGACCAAGGCCCTCTTCCCACGCCGGCTGCACGGCATCAGCGACCCGATGAGCGGCTTCTTCGCGATCCGCCGCAGCGCGGTCACAGCAGAGGTGCTCCAGCCGCTCGGCTACAAGATCCTCCTCGAACTCGCCGTCCGCAGCCGCCCGCGCAACATCACCGAGGTGCCCTTCGTCTTCCAGGACCGGTTCGCGGGGGAGTCCAAGTCGACCACGCGGGAAGGCTTCCGCTTCCTGCGCCACCTGGCCGGGCTGCGCGCCGCCTCACCGGTCGCGCGCATGGTCGGCTTCGGCCTGATCGGGCTCACCGGCTTCCTGCCGAACCTGCTCGGCCTGTGGGCGCTGACCGCCGCCGGCATGCACTACGTACCGGCGGAGATCCTCGCCAACCAGCTCAGTGTCGCCTGGAACTTCGTGCTCATCGAGCACCTGCTGTTCCGCGAGCGGCGCCGGCACCGCCGCTGGTGGGACCGGGCCGGGCGGTTCGCGCTGCTCGCCAACGCCGACCTGGTGCTGCGCATCCCGCTGATCGCCCTGTTCGTCCACCAGTTCCAGCTGGGCGTGCTCTCCGCCACCGCGCTCGCGCTGGTGACGACGTTCGTCCTGCGCTTCGCGGCCACCGAAGCGCTGGTCTACCTGCCGCGCCGGGGCCGGGAGAAGCCCGTGCGCGACAGCCGCACCATGGACCGGAACGGGGACGGGATCGCCTGCGGCAAGGGAGATGTGAGCAAGGGCGTGAGAAGGAGTTAGCCGCCGAACTCGGCGAGGGCGCGCTCCACGATGGCCTCCAGCTGCTCGTGGTGCGCGCCCTTCCAGTACGCCCGGCCGCACGCGGCGCACCGCGCGAACACGTCGTACGTCGCGTGCGTGCCGTGCTTGAGCTGGTCCGCCACCTCGTCCTTGGTCGCCTTGCGCAGCAGCCCGTTGCAGGCCGTGCACCGGGTCCAGGGCCGCAGTTCGGGCTGGAAGCGGTCCAAAACGTCCCGGAGTTGCTCCTCCGGCCGGGTGCTGTAGACGAACGCCCCCGCCCACAGCTCGCGACGCCGCAGCAACCCCCGGTCGCGGCTCAGCATCACCCGCTGCTCCGCCGCCGAACGCGCCGCCAGCGCCGGGTCGCCGATGTCGGTCGACTCGTACGCGGTGTCCACGCCGAGCAGCCGCAGGCGGCGGGCCAGAGTGCCGAGGTGCACGTCGAGGAGGAACCGCAGGGGAGCGCCCGGCACCCGCTGGGGGCGGGCGACGGTCCGTACGGTCACCGACTCGCCGGCCGCCGGGACGTGCGAGACGGGCACCTCGCGGCCGTCCACGACCAGCGCGCCCACCTCCGTCAGCGGTACGCCCAGTGACTCGACGACATGGCCCAGGCTGGAGGCGCCGTCCGTGGTGGCCCGCAGGGTGTCCGCCCGCCGGGCCTGGGGGACGAAGACATGCAGCTCGGGGGCGAACTCGACGCGGATCTCGGGACCGTTCACCCGGTCAGGATGTCACGGGGGCCTCTGCGGCGGGTGGCCGTTTCGGCAGGTCCTTGAGGGTGTCGAGGGTGCGGTCGACCAGGTCCGGCAGGTCGTCCCGGAAGTCCCGTTCGACCCAGTAGATCATCGCCTCCAGCAGGGCGCCCATCAGTCCCATCGCGTAGACCCGCACTTCGAGCTCGTCCTCGTCGCGGCCGCTGCGCTCCGCCAGCGCCCGGCACAGCAGGCGGCCGGTGACGGACATGCTCTCCATCAGCCGCGCGCGCAGCGCGGGCACCTCGACCATCAGCCGGATGCGCAGGATCATCTCGTCCTGCTCGGAGTCCGCGGTGTCGGCCAGGGCCATGGCCATTCCCTGGCGGATCGACCAGCGCAGCGACTCCAGGACCGGTTCGTCCCGGGGCCGTGCCCGCAGCAGGTCCTCCACCAAGGGGTCGTACTCGTCCGTCAGGACGATGTCCTCCTTGGTGGGGAAGTAGCGGAAGACGGTACTCGGCGAGACCTCGGCGCGCTCCGCGATCTGCTCGACCGTGGTGGCCTCGTACCCCTGCTCCTTGATCAGGGCGTACGTGGCGTCCCTGATCGCGATCCGCGTCTTGATCTTCTTGCGCTCCCGCAGGCTCAGATGCCGCGCGGCCTCGGGAACAGGGGTCCGTGCCGTGGTCATACGGCTCATTGTCGGTCATCGGCCTCCAGCCGGGCCACGTCCGGGCCCGGTGCCGGCTCGGCCTGTGGCTTCCCGGGCTCCTCGGGCTCCCATGGCTTCCCGGGGTCCTCGGCCTGTCCGTGCTTCCCGGCCTCCCCAGCTCCTCCGGCCTCCCCGGGCACGCCGAGCTTCCCGGGCCCTCCGGCCTCCCCGGGCCCTCCGGCCTCCCCGGGCCCTCCGGCCTCCCCGGGCCCTCCGGCCTCCCCGGGCACGCCGAGCTTCCCGGGCTGTCCGGCCGGGGCGGCGGCCCGCGGGTCGGGCAGCAGCAGCGCCGTCAGTGCCGCCGTCACCAGGGCCGCGATGCCGCAGACCACGAGGACCGTGGACATGCCGTCCACGTACGCGGCGTCGGCGGAGCGGGCGAGTGCCGGCAGCTCCAGCCGCTCGGCCACGGCGTGGGCCCCGCTGAGCGAGTCGCGGGCCGCGTCCGCCGCCTGCCGGGGCAGTCCGGCGGTGTCGAGCCGGTCGTCGTAGGCGCCCGCGACGAGGCTGCCGAGCAGCGCGATGCCGATGGCGCCGCCCACCTGGCGGAGCGTCATCAGCAGTCCGGAGCCGCTGCCCGCCTCCTCGGCGGGGATGCCGCCGAGCGCCGCGTCCATCGCGGGCACCATCGCCAGGCCGAAGCCCAGGCCCGCGATCGTCAGCCACAGGGCGGTGAAACCGTAGCCGGAGCCGGGTTCCGTGCGGGAGCCGAGCAGCGCGGCGAAGCACAGCACCACCAGGCCCGTGGTGACCACCGGGCGCGGTCCCGCGCGCCGCACCAGCAGGGTGCTCAGCCGCGCGGAGACCATCAGCCCGCCCATCATCGGCAGCAGCCGCAGCCCGGTCCCGAAGGCGTCGCTGCCGCCGACCTCCTGCAGATACGCCGGCAGCATGAACAGCAGCCCGGAGAAGACGAACGTGCCGAGCGTCGCGGCCAGGCTGTTGAAGAGGAACCCCCGGTGGCCGAGCAGTCTCAGGTCCAGCATGGGCCGCACCGCGCGGCGCTCCCGTGCGACGAGGGCGGCGAGCAGCACGGCGGACATCGTGAACGAGCCGAGCACCGGGCCGCTGCCCAGCCGCGCCCGGGCGCCTCGATGATGCCGAAGACCAGGGCGCCGAGCCCCAGCGCGCTGCACGCGGTCGACAGAGCGTCCACCCGGGGTGAGGACGGGTCGCGGGACTCGGGAAGCAGGAGCAGACAGGCGGCGATGCCGATCGCGGCCATGGGGATGTTGATCAGGAAGATCGAGCCCCACCAGTAGTGGTCGAGCAGCAGCCCGCCGACCAGCGGCCCGAGCGGCATCCCCGCGGCCATGGACGCGGTGACGGCGGCGACGGCCTTGCCGCGCTCCTCCTCGCCGAACATCGACGGCAGCACGGACAGGCCGAGCGGAATCACCAGCGCGGCGCCGAGACCCATCAGGGAGCGGGCCGCGATCACCAGCTCCGGGGTGCCGACCACCGTGCCGGCCAGCGACCCGGCGAGGAACACCACCAGGCCCGTGACCAGCATCCGGCGCCGCCCGAACCGGTCGCCGAGCAGTCCGGCGGGCAGCATCAGCGCCGCGAACACCACGACGTAGGAGTCCACGATCCACTGCAGCTCGCCGGTGCTCGCGTCCAACTGCGCGGCCATCGTCGGCAGCGCCACGTTGAGGATCGTCAGATCGAAACCGAGCGCGAGCATGCTCGCGACGAGGGCGCCGAGCGCCCACCACCGGCGGGGGTCCCCGCGCCCCGGGTCCTGCTGAGTGACAGTAGCCATGAAATGAGAGTTACTCTCAAAAAAGTCACGCTGTCAATGTATGAGGACATGAGAAAGGGCCACGGCGTGGAAAGCCGTGGCCCTGTGTGTGGTGCGGCAGCCGCTACGCGTGCTGGTACGCCACCAGCGAGATCCCCACGTAGTGCGCGATGAAGGCCGCCAGGGTCAGGGAGTGGAACACCTCGTGGAAGCCGAACCAGCGCGGGGACGGGTTCGGGCGCTGGATTGCGTAGACCACGCCGCCCGCGCTGTAGAGCAGTCCGCCGACGACGACCAGGACGAGGACGGCGACGCCGCCGGTCCGCATGAAGTCCGGCAGGTAGAAGACGGCCGCCCAGCCCATCGCGATGTAGCACGGCGTGTAGAGCCAGCGCGGGGCGCCGACCCAGAAGACGCGGAAGAGGATGCCCGCCGCCGCGGCGGCCCAGATGCCCCACAGCAGCCACTGCCCCTTCGCGTCCGGCAGGAGCAGCATGGTCAGCGGTGTGTACGTGCCCGCGATGATCAGGAAGATGTTGGCGTGGTCCAGCCGGCGCAGGACACCGTCCATGCGCGGGGTCCAGTCGCCCCGGTGGTACAGCGCGCTCACGCCGAACAGCAGGCAAGCGGTCAGGGCGTAGATGCCGCAGGCGATGCGTCCTCTGGTCGAGTCGGCGAGGGCGGTCAGCACCAGGCCCGCGACCAGGGCGGCCGGGAACATGCCGAGGTGCAGCCAGCCGCGCAGCTTGGGCTTCACCGGGTGTGGCAGGGAGAGCGCCACGGGACCACTGCCGTCGGCCGGCGTGTCCGAGGGCGCGTCGGGGGCGAACGCAGTCATGGCCGAATGGTAGCTACGGAACCATAAGTGACCTATCAGTCCCACGGATTGCCGACGAAGAGTGGCCAGTCTCTCACTCCGGCCGAACGATGGTTACGCAAATGAACGGTCAGGTGAACGCAATGTGCGCGCAAAGCGGATGCGAGAAACCGTGGCGATCCTCACGTTGCTCACTTGTGCGCTCCTCTGGACAGATGGGCGCACGCGTCGGATGATCAAATGAGTGCGGTCGGCACCGGATGAGCGCCAAGGTTCCACCGTGAAGCATCCGGGTCGCAGCCCCCACGGGGCCTCCACATCTAAAAATCCCTCATTTAGGAGCAATCGTGGCGCGCGACATCGCGGCTCCCACCGTTCCCACCACCCATCAGGGGCTGATCTCGTGGGTCGACGAGATCGCAGAACTGACGCAGCCGGACAGCGTGGTCTGGTGTGACGGATCCGAGGCCGAGTACGAGCGACTGTGCGAGGAGCTCGTCCAGAAGGGCACCTTCCGCAAACTCGACCCGATCAAGCGCCCCCACTCCTACTACGCGGCCTCCGACCCCACCGACGTCGCCCGCGTCGAGGACCGGACGTTCATCTGCTCCGAGAAGGAGGAGGACGCGGGCCCGACCAACCACTGGAAGGCCCCCGCCGAGATGCGGGAGATCTTCCGGGGCTCCGGGGGGCAGGGCGGCCTGTTCCGCGGCTCGATGCGCGGCCGGACCATGTACGTCGTGCCCTTCTGCATGGGCCCGCTCGGCTCGCCGCTGTCCGCGCTCGGCGTGGAGATCACCGACTCGGCGTACGTCGCCGTCTCCATGCGCACGATGACGCGCATGGGCCGGGCGGTGCTGGACGAGCTCGGCTCCGACGGCTTCTTCGTCAAGGCCGTGCACACCCTGGGCGCCCCGCTGGAGCCCGGCCAGGAGGACGTCCCCTGGCCCTGCAACCAGACCAAGTACATCTCGCACTTCCCCGAGGACCGCGAGATCTGGTCCTACGGCTCCGGCTACGGCGGCAACGCCCTGCTGGGCAAGAAGTGCTACGCCCTGCGTATCGCCTCCGTCATGGCGCGCGACGAGGGCTGGCTGGCCGAGCACATGCTCGTCCTCAAGCTGACCCCGCCGCGCGGTGAGGCCAAGTACGTCGCCGCCGCCTTCCCGAGCGCCTGCGGCAAGACCAACCTCGCCATGCTGGAGCCGACCATCCCCGGCTGGACCGTCGAGACCATCGGCGACGACATCGCCTGGATGCGCTTCGGCGAGGACGGCCGGCTCTACGCCATCAACCCCGAGGCCGGATTCTTCGGCGTCGCGCCCGGAACCGGCGAGCACACCAACGCCAACGCGATGAAGACGCTGTGGGGCAACTCGGTCTTCACGAACGTCGCCCTCACCGACGACAACGACGTGTGGTGGGAGGGCATGACGGAGGAGTCCCCTGCCCACGTGACGGACTGGAAGGGCAACGACTGGACGCCCGAGTCGGGCGTCCCGGCCGCCCACCCCAACGCCCGCTTCACCGTGCCGGCCTCGCAGTGCCCGATCATCGCGCCGGAGTGGGAGGACCCCAAGGGCGTGCCGATCTCGGCGATCCTCTTCGGCGGGCGCCGCGCCACCGCCGTGCCGCTGGTGACGGAGTCCTTCGACTGGAACCACGGCGTCTTCCTCGGCGCCAACGTGGCCTCCGAGAAGACCGCCGCCGCCGAGGGCAAGGTCGGCGAGCTGCGCCGCGACCCCTTCGCCATGCTGCCGTTCTGCGGCTACAACATGGGCGACTACATGGCCCACTGGGTCGACGTGGCCAAGGACAAGGACCAGTCCAAGCTGCCGAAGATCTACTACGTCAACTGGTTCCGCAAGGACGACGAGGGCAAGTTCGTCTGGCCCGGCTTCGGTGAGAACTCCCGTGTCCTGAAGTGGATCGTGGAGCGCCTGGAAGGCAGGGCCGAGGGCGTCGAGACCCCGATCGGCATCCTGCCGGCCAAGGACGCCCTCGACACGGACGGCCTGGAACTGGCCGACTCCGACCTGGAGTTCCTGCTCACGGTCGACAAGGAGGTCTGGCGCGAGGAGGCCGCCCTGGTCCCCGAGCACCTCAACACCTTCGGCGACCACACGCCCAAGGAGCTGTGGGACCAGTACCGCGCGCTGGTGGAGCGCCTGGGCTGAGCCTCACCCCGAACTCCGCGGCCGGTCAGGACCGGGATGTGCCCTGACCAGCGATCGTCACGTCTGACCGGCCGCGGGACACACCGGCGGGGCCCGCACAACGGCGTGCGGGGTTCCGGGCCGGTCGCCGCCCTCCGTCCGCCCCGACGGGATCCGGCGGCGACAGGCTCATTCCCGCCCGCTTCGGCACGGCCCGCCCCGCGGGCTCACGAACGTGCCGATGGATGACTGAGCGCTCCGGTCGGCTTTTCCGAGCCGACCGGAGCGCTCGGCCTGTACCGGCGCCCGGCCGGCCCTTGTACGGCGGGCCGGTAGACGCGTGCGCCCCCGGCTGCCACTCAGGCTGCGTCGGTGCCGTGAGCGGTGAAGATCACGTGGGGGTCGTCGTTGTCCAGGGCGATGTTCAGCGTCGCGTCCAGAGCCTTAGCCAACTTGGCGAGAAGCGGCAGCGTGGGGACGGTGTCGGAACCCTCGATCCGGGAGATCTTGGCCTGGGTGAGTCCGGCGCGCTCGGCCAGTTCGGTCTGGGTGAGCCCGAGCTCCGTACGCCGGTCGTAGACAGCCTTGGCCAGCACCATGGACAGCCGGATCTCTCGCCGCGCCTCGGTGACGTCGTCGGGCTCGGTGAGGCCCTCCGTGAGCTTCCGTTCGCGCAGGCTCTTCCACTGGCTGTGGCTCATTTCTCCACCTCTCCTTCGTCGATGATGCGAATGAACTCCTCGTGGGCCCGTTCGTGTTCCGCCTCGCAGACCTTCTGCGCGAGTTTCGCGCGCCTGACTTCGGCGTCCTCCCGCATCCTCGTCTTGCGGAAGACGGTCAGCAGGACTGCGGTGCGGCTGGGGGCGAGCCAGTACGTGATGCGTATGGCGGCGCCATCAATCGTCGGGCGCAGCTCCCGGACTCCGTCGCCGAGGTGTCGGGCGTAGGGCTCGCCGAGCTCGGCAGCGTGCTCCGCCAGCAGTCCGACATACTCGTCGATCTTGAGGAAGTGCCTGGCTGGAAGGGCTTCCAGCCAGTCCCGCACTTCGGGTTCGAGCTCGATTGTGAAGAGTGCACCCACGACGCGACGGTATATGTCGCAAACGACATGTGCAAGGCGGGTGCGGTCAGTAGCTGTTCCTCCACGCCGATCGCGGGCGCCGTTCAAACGGACGCCACCGACGCGACACCACAGCCCGGGACGACACTGCCTCGCGGTGACCCCACTCCGAGTTCGCACCACACGGTCTTGCCTGCGGGGCCGTGTGTCACGCCCCGTCTCAGCGCCAGTGCGTCCAGCAGAGCGAGCCCCCGCCCGGGCTCCTCGTCGGCACCCGCCGCCGCGCGCTAAACGGGCAGTGCACGCGCGCCGGGATCGGTGACCTCCAGCCATGTGCGACCGCCGCCGTCGCACCACCCAGTGGTGGCGCGCTGTTCCCGGGAGAGTCGTCCGCGGTGGGCTCGTGGCACCCGGTCCGCGCGTCGCTGCGGGTGCGCGCGGACCGGGGCCGTCAGGGGGAGCCCGGAACGGGCTCAGCGGGGCGCGAGTTCGCGCGGCTCCAGAGCCGCCGTGTGGGCGTCCATCCGCTCGGCGGCCAGGATCGCGGCCGCCGTGTCGGCGCGGGAGGCGGCGACGACCAGCGCGCGGCCCGCCAGGGCGTGCGCCCGCCGGTGCAGGGCCGTGACGCCCCGCTCGCTCCGTGCGCCGCTCATCGGCGCACGCGTCGGAGTGCGTCCCCCGCGCAGCCTGCCGACCTGCTCCGCGAGCCGTTCCGCCGCGGTGTCCAGGTCGGCCGAGGCCCCGGTCGCGCGCAACTCGTCCGTGACGGCGAGCAGGGCGGCGAGATGGCCGGCGAGCTGGATGTCCAGTTCTTCCTCACGGGAGCGGTGGGGAAAGTCCGGGGCGGGGCCGTCCACCGTGCTGTGGACCGACTTGGCGCGGATCGGTTCGTACATGGCAGGGCCTCCTGAGTGCTTACAGGAAACCATCCTAGCTTGGATTTCGTCTAAAGTTGAGTTGTTCACAAGACCGGACCGCTTGTACACATACGGTGAACGCGTGCGGTGATCGGGGCGTCCGGTCAGTGCTGGCCGTAGCCGTCCAGGAAGTGCCCGATCCGGCCCATCGCGTCGCGCAGGTCCCCGGCCGTCGGCAGGGTCACGATCCGGAAGTGGTCCGGCTCCGGCCAGTTGAAGCCGGTGCCCTGGACGACCATGATCTTCTCGCGGCGGAGCAGGTCCAGGACCATCCGCCGGTCGTCCTTGATCTTGAAGACCTTGGGGTCGAGGCGCGGGAAGAGATACAGCGCCCCCTTGGGTTTCACACAGGTCACGCCCGGGATCTGGGTCAGCAGCTCGTACGCCACGTCCCGCTGCTCGCGCAGCCGCCCGCCCGGCAGGA
Source organism: Streptomyces sp. NPDC033136 (assembly GCF_055578235.1). Taxonomy (NCBI): domain Bacteria; kingdom Bacillati; phylum Actinomycetota; class Actinomycetes; order Kitasatosporales; family Streptomycetaceae; genus Streptomyces; species Streptomyces sp. NPDC033136. The sequence continues at coordinate 162,688 of NZ_JBVIPD010000012.1, read as the reverse complement.
CCAGGTCGTTGATCGTCTGCCGCCCGCTGAGCGCGGCGACGACACCGTGCTGCCCCGGCATGTTCGCGCACAGGCGCATGTTCGCCAGGATCGTCAGGCCCTCGATGTAGGAGTCGGCGTGCGCGCGCGGCCCGGAGATCGACATCCAGCCGACCCGGTAACCAGCCACCCGGTACGCCTTCGACATGCCGTTGAAGGTCAGGGTGAGCAGGTCGGGGGCGACGGCGGCGGTCGGGGTGTGCACGGCGTCGTCGTAGAGGATCTTGTCGTAGATCTCGTCGGAGCAGACGAGCAGGTTGTGGCGGCGGGCGATGTCGGTCAGGCCCTTGATCATCGCCTTGTCGTAGACGGCACCCGTCGGGTTGTTCGGGTTGATGATCACGATCGCCTTGGTGCGGTCGGTGACCTTGCGCTCGATGTCGGCGAGGTCCGGCATCCAGTCGGCCTGCTCGTCGCAGCGGTAGTGCACGGCCGTGCCGCCGGACAGGGAGACGGCGGCGGTCCACAGCGGGTAGTCGGGGGCGGGCACCAGGACCTCGTCGCCGTCGTCCAGCAGGCCCTGCATCGCCATCACGATCAGCTCGGAGACGCCGTTGCCGATGAAGACGTGCTCGACGTCGGTCTCGATGCCGAGGGTCTGGTTGTGCATCACGACCGCGCGGCGTGCGGCCAGCAGCCCCTTCGCGTCCCCGTAGCCGTGAGCCGACGAGACGTTGCGGAGGACGTCCTCCAGGATCTCGGGCGGGCACTCGAAGCCGAACGCGGCCGGATTGCCGGTGTTCAGCTTGAGGATCCGATGCCCGGCCGCTTCCAGCCGCATCGCCTCCTCGAGCACCGGTCCCCGGATCTCGTAACAGACGTTGGCGAGCTTGGTCGACTGGATCACCTGCATGTCTGGGAGCTTACGGCCCGGTAATCCGTTCCGGGTCGTGTTTTCCGCCACGTGAGACGCGGCGATTTGGATGGATATCGTCGCCCGCTGTCCCAACAGCCCCTCCGGTACCTAGAATGCGCCGCCATGTCCAAGCCATTCGACTACGCCGACGGAGCGACGGGCGGAGAGCCGCAGGGACCGCCGAGCGTGTACCTGCCGCAGGGCGGCGCGCCTCCGGCGTACGACGCGTACGCGGATCCGGCGGCGGCGCACGGCTGGCAGGACGTGTACGGCGGCACGGACCCGGCGGCCGCCGGGAGCGCCTCGCACCAGGGCGGCGATGCGAACGGCACGGGCGGCGCGGGCGACACTCACGCCCCTGTGTATTCCGGCGCCGTGTATTCCGGCGCCCCCGGCCGCCTGCACCCCGCCGGTACGAGTGGCCCGAGCGGCACCGGCGGCGCGGAGAGCACCGGCGGCGCGGACGGCGCCGGCGAGACCCGCGAGCTGCCGGCGGTACCGGGGCCGAGCCGGTCCGGAGCCGGGCATCGCGCCCGGCGCAAGCCCCGTCGGTGGCAGCCGCGCCGCGTGGCGGTCGCCGCTGGTGCCGTGGGTGCCGCGGCCGCGGCCGTCCTCATCGCCGGGTTCGCCGTTTCGGACTCGTCCTCCGGCGGGACGCAGGACGGCGAGGACGGCCGTACGGGTTCGTCGTCGGATGAGTCGCCGACCGTGCCGCCCGCCGCAACCGGTGAGGAGGAGGCCTCCGGTGCTCCGCTCGCCGGTCGGCCGGAAGAGCGTGACGAGCCGTCCGGCGGCGTCTCCGCGAGCCCGTCCGTCGAGGGGAGCCCGTCCGCCGAGGGGAGCCGGACGCCGTCCCCCTCCGTCACGGACGGCGCGCCGCCCCCGGCCGGCGACTCCACGACCAGCGCCCCGGCGGCCCCCCGCACTCACGACGACGGCGGCACCTCCCGGCCGGGTCAACGGCAAACCCGGACACGGCCCCGGCGGCACCAAGGGGCCCAAGTAACCGGTCCGGAAGGGCCGTTGAGTAGGGTCGGGCGGGGACGCCGAGATTCCGGTTGTGGAACAGGTTCTTGTGCGGGCCGCCTTGCGACGATCACAATGTGCATGACAACCATGCGGCGGCCGGAGGATTTCCGGCCGTCACCGTCGCAAGAGGGGACCCCCCATGAGAAAACCTCTCGCCGCCGCGTTCTGCGCCCTGGCGATAGCCGGGGCCGGCGCGGCCCCCGCGGCCGCTGCCGATGCCGCCCCCACGGGCGTCGGCAAGGTCGCGGACACGGGCTCGGCCACGTCCGCCGTCGCGGACGTCGTCACGTCCGTGGAGCAGACGCTGTCCGGCCTCACCGGCCCGTCGGCCAAGGACGGCGTGAACCTGGCCGGCACCGTCGCGCTCAGCAACTGCTCCGGCTCCGTCGTCCGCATGCCGGACTCCGAGGACAACGACCCGGCGCTCGTGATGACCAACGGCCACTGCCTGGACGGCGGCTTCCCCGCCCCCGGCGAGGTCCGCGTCGACCAGGCCTCCAGGCGCACCTTCAGCCTGCTCAACGCCTCCGGCTCGCGCGTGGCCACCCTGCGCGCCGCCAAGCTCGCGTACGGCACGATGACCGACTCGGACGTCGCGTTCTACCAGCTCACCACCACGTACGCGCAGATCAAGAGCTCGTACGACATCAACGCGCTGACGCTGGACGACACCCGTCCGGCCGCCGGCACCGGCATCGGCATCCCCTCCGGCTACTGGAAGCGCGTCTACAGCTGCGACATCGACGGCTTCGCGCACACCCTGAAGGAGGGCGACTGGACCTGGAAGGACTCGGTCCGCTACACCTCCGCCTGCAACACCATCGGCGGCACCTCCGGCTCGCCCGTCGTCGACCGGGCCACCGGCAAGGTCGTCGCCGTCAACAACACCGGCAACGAGGACGGCGAGCGCTGCACGGTGAACAACCCGTGCGAGGTCGACGCGAGCGGCAACGTGACCGTCCGCAAGGGCATCAACTACGCCCAGCAGACGTACCAGATCCCGGCCTGCTTCGGCATCGACAACAAGCTCGACCTGAGCGCGAGCGGCTGCACCCTGCCCAAGCCGTAAGGCGAGGGCAGGCCCCGGGTCGGGCGGTCACGCGGGAGTCCTGCGCACCGCCCGGCCCGCCAGGGCGTCCGTGCGACGCCCGTCCTCGATCACGAACTGCCCGTCGACCAGCACGTACGGAATGCCCGTCGGGAGCCTGCGCGGTTCCGCGAACCCTCGGCGACCAACGCCGCATCCGCTCCGGCTCGTGCGGTGTGGCCTCGTGGTCCTCCCAGCCGACGGCGAGCGCCCGGACCGTGCCCTGCGGGATCAGGTAGGCCGCGTTCACGGCGATCCCGCGGTCAGCCGGTCCAGGTATCCGCCGACCGAACGCCAGTCGAAGTCGATGTCGTCCCCGGGCCCGTTCCACCCGGCGATCGCCCGGCGCATCTCGCCGAGCGTGCGGTCGTCGACCGGCGCGTACGACAGTCCGTCCTGGCCGACGACTTCCAGGGTCACGCCCTGCGCGGCCTTGGCGCTGTGGTCGGGGTCGCGCAGGAGCGTCAGGTCGCTGTGGGCGTGCATGTCGACGAAGCCGGGGGAGAGGACGAGACCCTCGGCGTCCAGCTCCCGGCGCGCCTTCGGCCGCTGGCAGCCGGCCGCCGCGGCCTCCTTGACGATTCCCGTGATCCGGCCGCCGCCGACCACGGCATCGGCCCGGTACGCGTCCGCACCGGAGCCGTCGACGACGTCCGCGCCCCGGATGACGAGCTCTTCCATCGCTCCTGGCCCCCTAGAAGAACGTACGCACGTAGTCGACGACCGTGCCGTCCGCCTCCGCGACAGGGATCAGTTGCCACTTGTCGAACGAGGTGCACGGATGGGACAGCCCCAGGGCGACCCAGTCACCCACCTCCAGATCCGCCTCCGGGGTGGTGCTCAGCCAGGCGTGCTGGTCGGACAGGGCCGTCACCGACACGCCGGTGGCCGGGCGCTCGGCGCCGTCCCGGCGGATCACCTGGGCGACGGGCAGGCCGAGGTCGTAGGCCGCGTCCCGCTTGCCCGCGTTGACGAAGGCCTGGTCGGCGGAGGGCCGCGACACCACCTGCGTCCACAGCCGGAACGCCGGCTCCAGCGCGCCCTCCTCGGGCACCCGGTTGAACGGTGTCAGCTTGCGGTAGTGGCCGTCGTCGTGCGAGACGTACGCGCCCGAGCGCAGCAACTTCAGCACCGGACGGGAGAGTTCGGGGATCTCCGCGAAGACGTCGGCGACCGCGTCGAACCAGGCGCTGCCGCCCGCGCTGACGATGATCTCGTCCACGTCCGCGAAGCGCCCCGCCTCGTCGAAGGCGACGGCGAGCGCGACCAGCCGCCGCAGCCACGCCGTCACGCGCTCGGTGTCCGCCTTCGGCACCTCGCCCTCGTAGCCCGCCACGCCGGTCAGGCGCAGGGCCCGCGTGCCCGCCACCGCGTCCGCGACCGCCGTGCACTGGGCCTCCGTACGGACCCCGGTACGGGCGCCCTCGCCGGCGGCGAGCTCGACGACCACGTCCACCGGGCGCCCGGCGTCGCGCAGGGCCGCGTCCATCAGCTCGACACCGCGCACGGAGTCGACGTAAGCGACGAGACGGAACTCCGGGTCGGCGTCCAGTTCGGCGGCGATCCAGCGCAGGTCGGCGGCGTCGACCAGCTCGTTCGCGAGGAACACCCGCCGGGTTCCGAACGCCCGCGCCACGCGCACCTGGTGCGGCACCGCCAGCGTGATGCCCCACGCGCCGTGCTCGGTCTGCCGCTGGAACAACTGCGGCGCCATGGAGGTCTTGCCGTGCGGCGCGAACGCCAGGCCGTGCCGGGCCGCATACGTCTCCATGAGCCTCAGGTTGTGCTCCAGGCGCTCGGCGGACAGCGCGAGCACGGGGGTGGTGAAGCCGCCGCTGAAGAGGTTGCGGCGCTGGGCGGCCAGCTCGCCGACCGTCAGGCCCTCGGCGTCCGGCGGGAGGCCCTTGAAACGGTGGTCGACGCGTTCGGCGGCGAGCCGGGCGAGGGACTCGGCGGCGATGTCGGCTGTCATGGAGCCTCCTGGTCAGCAGGGTCGCACTCTCCGCAACCCTCATTGCGTAGGTCGCTGCACGCTGTCTAGCATCTCGCCCACCACCGGCGGGCCACGAGGAGTCCGTCAACCGGTCGCGGTGCCCGTCCGCGGTATCCGTCCGCGGTATCCGTCCGTGGTATCCGTCCGTGGCGCCGACGCCCGGGTCGTCGCCGTGATGCCGGTCTCCGTGCCGGACGTCGCCGTCACCGCCGGCGAACGCCTCACCCTCCTGCCGCTGGTGCGCCCTACGGCGGCCGCCATCAGCGGCGAGTGCTCCGGCAGGACACCGCGTTCTCGGCTGTCCCGGCTTCGCCTCGCGCGTCGACGACGGCGGGTTCCGGCTCGGCCTGTTCGTGTTGGCGTCCGATAACGAAGTGGGGGTCGACTGTGTGCGGCACAGGTTTGTCGACCATACTGCTCCGCTGTGGAGCAGCGCATAGGTTCGAGTAGCCAGCCCCTGGAAGGCGCCGGATTCGACCCGGCCTTCATCCCCGGGCTCACGCCACCCGCGTCCGGACGGACGAAGGACGGCGAGCCGGAGAAGGAGCCCGAGGTCGCCGAGGCCGAGGAGTCCGATGAGGCCATTGAGGCCGGTGAGGACGGTGAGGCCGCACCCGAGTCGGAGGAGACGGCCGAGGCGTCGCCCGCCGAGCCGGAGGAGGACGCCGAGGCCGACGGACCAGTCTTCGAGGCGTCCGACCGCCGTGCGCGGATGGTCGCCGACCGCAGAGGCATACGGCTGTCCCTGGACGACCAGGAGTGCGAGTTCCGCTGGGACGAGATCGGGGCGGTCGAGACGGAGACGGCCCGCTTCGGCAAGCGGTACACCGTCACCGTCCACACCCCTGACCGGCGCTGGTACCCGATCGAGATCGAGGCGCCGGCCAAGAGCCGCTTCAAGGAGTGGGACGAGGAGTTGGACGTGGTCCTCGACGCCTACTTCGAGGAGAGCGCCGACTGACGAGCGCGGCTATCCGCAGTACTGGCTTTCCTTTCCGATCGACCGGTACATGCAGTCCGCGTTCTCCAGCAACTGCAGCACCGCGTCCCGGTTACGAGAGGTCTCCCGCTCGATCACCTCGTCGGGCGGGTAGAACCCCCCGCCCCCGGACCTCGGATACATCTCGAACGTGTAGCCGAAGATCTTGTGCGCGCCCCAGAGGTAGTCGTCGATCGACCCGTCCGTGATGTACAGGTCGCTGGACTGCTTCGCCGTGTACCCGTTGCTGGCGGCCATCTTCTGCCCGACCGTCTTGAACGCGGCGTGATCGTCCGCCGTCATCCCGGTCGTGGTGTCGGAGTACGTGTAGCCGAACGGCCACAGCACCAGCTCGCTGTAGGTGTGGAAGTCGACCCCGGCCCTGATCTGCTGCTTGCCGCCGACGACCCGGCTGCGCACGAAGTCGGCGACGACCTTCACCTCGGGCGCGGACTCCGCCGACCGGCCCCGGTAGGTGTCGGAGGACGTCGAGCCCGAGGAGCCGCCGCAGCAGCCCCAGCGGTAGTTCCAGTTGCGGTTCAGGTCCGTACCCACGTACGACGAACCGGAGTTGGGCTGCCGGTTCTTGCGCCATGAGCGGTAGGAGCCGGTGGCGATGTCGTACTCGCCGCCGTCCGGGTTCATGTCCGGGACGATCCAGATCTCGCGGTTGTTCACCATGCTGGTGACGCGGGAGTCGGAACCGTAGCCGGAGGTCAGCTCGCGCAGCAGGTAGAGCGCCATCTCGACGGTCAGATGCTCACGGGCGTGCTGGTGGTGCGTGAACAGCACCTCCGGCTCGGACTCGTCGGTGCCCACGTTGTCGCTGATCTTGATGGCGACGATGTTCCGGCCCTGGTACGACGTGCCGATCACGCGCTGACTGGCGATGGACGGGTTGGCCGAGACGATCGAGTTGATCTCGCTCGTCATCTCCGCGTAATTGTGGTAGCGCGAGTCGCGCGACGGGAAGTCGAAGACCCGGACGTCGTCCTCGCCGGCGGACCGGTCGGGCACGGCGCCGAGCGGGGTGACCTCGTAGCCCAGTGCGCGCAGCTTCTTGACCTGGTCCGCGCGGCCGGAGACGACGACACCGTGGCTGTGCGCCTCGTCGACGGTGACGCCCGTGCGCTGAAGGGCCGTGCGGTCCTCGGCCGTCGAGTGCAGGTGGATCTCGTACTGGCGGACGTCGTCGGCCGCGGCGGCCCCGGCGGCCGCCTTGGGCGCGCTGTCGGCGGTGGCGTCGGTCGTCGCCGAGGTGAGGGGCGCCGCGAGGGCGAGGGCGAGGAGGGAGGCGAGGGCGGCGGTGCGTCTGCCGGTGCGGGCACCGGAGCCTCGTATGCGAAGTCGCATGAAGTCTCCTTGTGGGAGGTGGGGTTGTTCCGTGCGACGTACGTGGTGCGGGTGGCGCATATCGTCTGCTGATGGCATGTACAGGTCAAGACCGAAAGTGGCCGCGCAGTGTACGCGTGCGGCGCGGAGGCCGGGAGTGGGCGGCCGAAGTGCACCCACGGGTGTGACCTCCGCGTGCGTATACGTACGCGGAGGGGAGAGAGTGAGGATCCGCGCAAGGAGAGCCGGAATATCCGGACCCTCCGGACCACACCCCCAGATGACTGGCTGATCACGGGCGGATCAGTGCCGCGACGGGACCTACCGTCGCCTGCCGGCCGAGACCCGAGGGAACCACGTGAGCACCGCAGAACTCACCCCGTTCGACCACCGCATGGCCGTCTTCGCCTCCGACGACGACTTCCTGGCCGCCGCCCTGCCCTTCCTCGGCGAAGGCCTCGCCGCCCCCGGCGAACCACCGCCCGTCGCCATCGCCGACCCCCGCAACCTGAACCTCCTGCGGGACGCCCTCGGCGGCGGCGCCAAGGACGTCACCTGCGTCCCGCACACCGACTGGTACACCGGCTCCGCCGCCAACGCCGTCGCCCGGGCCGCCGCCCACCTCACCGCCCACGCCGGCCCGGGCGGCCGGATCCACCTGCTCATGGAGCCGGTGTGGAGCGGACGCGCCGGACGCTCGGTCCGCGAGACCACCGAGTGGATCCGCTACGAGGCCCTCGCCAACCTGCTCTTCGCCCCCATGGCCGCGACCGCCCTGTGCGCCTACGACACGCGCACGGCGGGCCCCGCAGTGGTCGCCGCGGCCCGCCGCGCCCACCCCGGCACGGACGTGTACGAGCAGCCGGTGCGGCTCGCCGCCGAACTCGACGCCGCACCCCTGCCGTTGCCCCCGGCCGGTGCTTGGCGCCTGGCCGAGCCGCACCCGGCGGCCGTACGGAGCTGGGCGGAGGGCCGGGGACTGCCCGCCGGGGACGCCGAGTTGTTCGCCACGGCCGTCGCGGAAGCCGCCGCCGCCCTGGCCCCGCTCGGCGGTACCGCCCTGCTGTGGGGCGAGGCGCCCGCCTGCGTCTGCGAACTGCGCTCGGCCCGCCGCGTCGACGACCCGCTCGCCGGCTTCGTCCCGCCCCCCGCCGGCGGCCCGGGGCTGTGGTACGCGCGTCAGGTCTGCGCGTACATGGACATCCGAGACGACGCGGAGGGCGCCACGGTCCGCCTCCAGTACGCATAACCCGCCACCCGCCACCCGCACCAGCGGGCAGGGGGATCGGATCGGGTAGTCCTCCCCCTGCGCCGCACCGCGCCCCGGGGCCACCCCGGACCCATGCCCGGCGGTGTGTACCAGCCGCCGGGGCCCGTCGGGGCCGCAGGCCGTACGCCGTACGGGCATCGAGTGAAGATCCGGTCACGCCCTCTTGTCCCACAGGCACTGTTGGGCTTTCTTGACCTGCATGGCGGACACCACGGGAAACACCACGGAGCACGAGACCTCGCCTCCCCCTTCTATGCGGAAGGCGAGTTGGAAGTACATCGGCCCGGGCATCGTCGTCGCCGCGACCGGCGTCGGCGCCGGTGACCTGGTCGCCACGCTGATCGCGGGCAGCAACTTCGGCTACACCCTCCTGTGGGCCGCGGTCATCGGCTGCCTGGTGAAGATCTCCCTCGCCGAGGCGGCGGGCCGCTGGCATCTGTCCACCGGCCGTACCCTGTTCGACGGCTGGGCGAGCCTCGGCCGCTGGACGACGTGGTTCTTCGGGGTCTACGTCGTCGTCTGGGGCTTCGTCTACGGCGCCGCGGCGATGTCGTCGAGCGCGCTGCCGCTGCAGGCGCTGTTCCCGGACGTGATGGATTTGAAGTGGTGGGGTATCGCCTGCGGTCTGGTCGGGCTGGTCTTCGTCTGGTTCAACAAGTACGCGGTGTTCGAGAAGGTCATGACGATCCTGGTGGGCGTCATGTTCCTGGTGACGGTGTACCTGGCGATCCGCGTCACACCCAACATCGCCGACGCCTTCGCGGGCCTCCTGCCGGTGCTGCCCGACGAGAAGGACTCGATCCTCAACACCCTGGGCCTGATCGGCGGCGTAGGCGGAACGATCACGCTCGCGGCCTACGGCTACTGGGTCAACGCCAAGGGCTGGACCGACACCGGCTGGATGAAGGTCATGCGCCTGGACAACCGGGTCGCCTACATCACGACCGGCATCTTCGTCATCGCCATGCTGTTCGTCGGCGCGGAGCTGCTGCACTCGGCGAACATCGCGATCGCGAGCGGCGACAAGGGCCTCATCCAGCTGGGCGACATCCTGGAGGACGAGTACGGCACGGCGACGGCGACGTTCTTCCTCATCGGCTTCTTCGCCACGTCCTTCACCTCGCTGATCGGCGTCTGGCACGGCGTGAGTCTGATGTTCGCCGACTTCGTGACCCGCCTGTCGGGCAAGGGCCGGGCGGCCAAGGGCGAGGAGGTCGCCTCGGGGACACGCGAACGCTCCTGGCCCTTCCGCGCCTACCTGCTCTGGCTGACCTTCCCGCCCATGATCCTCCTCTTCGAGGGCCAGCCCTTCCGGCTGATCATCATCTACGGCGTCCTCGGCGCCGCCTTCCTGCCCTTCCTCGCCGGCACGCTGATCTGGCTCCTGAACTCCTCCCGTACACCCAGGGAGTGGCGCAACGGCCCGGTCAGCAACACGATGCTCGCCGTCGCGGGCCTGCTGTTCCTGGTCCTGTGCGTGAAGCAGGTCTGGGACCAGCCGTGGGGGCAGTTCTTCTAGGGCCTGTGCGGAAGTGGCGTCTGCCGCGCGACGCCCGGCACGCCCTTCGGGCGACGACGCCACTTCCGCAACAGGCCTTATCCCGCTCGGGCACGGCCGGCCGGTGGGGTGAAGGCGCCGCCCTCACTCCACCGGTGACGTCAGTGATGGCTACGGCGGCTTCACGGCACCCTCCTTGCCCGAGAAAGATGCTCAACCTGCCCCGTTTTGACGCATCTTGTGCAACGGCAGTTGCTCACCAGCTACACAAACGCTGTTCTCCGGCCACAGAGCCGTGGATACAGTGCTGAGGTAGTCACGCAGTGAAGTCGACACGGCGCGCCGGAGTGACACCCGGCGTTCCGACGGGCATGGGGAAACGGGGAGCTGCGCGTGCCAACTGCCATTGCCGTGACCAGCGCCGACATGGCGCTGCCGCCACAGGACGAACGCACCCTGCCCGCCGTCGTGCTCCGGGACGTCGAACGGCGCCCCCTGGAGCAGGCGCTCGCCGACATGCAGGCCTTGGTCGAGCACCACGGGCATGTGATCGTGGTCTGCTCACAGGCCGCGCCCACCGCCCTGTGGCGGCGACTGCACACCCTGCGCTCCCTCATGGAGACCGACCGCATCGCCCTGTTCCGGCCGGATCTGCCGCCCCTCGGACTGGCGGTCCTGGCACGCCAGCTGAGACAGCTCGCGTCCTGCGACATCAGTCCCGGCGTGCTCGCCTCGGCCGGCCGGCTGCTCACCCACTACATCCACGCCGGAGCGCTGCTCAACTCCGTCGCCCGCCTCGACCACGTCCCCGTCGGCCTGAAGTCGCACGCCAAGTCCTGGGTGCCCGGCAGCCAGTTCGGCGTCCTCGCCCACCCCGAGCCCCAGCTGGTCCGGATCACCCCCGAAGCCGCCCTGCCCGGCCCCGAGTTCGGCACCTGGATGCTGGTCGCCAAGGGGCAGCTCCAGTCCGACTGGGTCACCGGCACCCTCGCCCCGTCCTGGAAGGTGCAGGGCCTGCGCGAGATCCCGCTCCCGTCCGAATCACCGGGCTGGTGGGGCACCGGCAAGCTGATCGAGTTCTGCAGCTACCTGCCCGACCTGTCCGTCCTCTACCAGCTGGTCACGTCCGTCCGCCGCAGCCGCTGCCACTGGTGCGGCATCGACGTCATCGGCGACCGCTGCGTGTTCTGCTCGGCCACACCACCCGTCCACGACAGCCCGCCCCCCAAGCAGCTCGAGAGCCGAACGGCCGTCGGATGAGCCCTGACCCCGCTCGTCAGCACTGCTCCGATCCCGCTCGACCGCTATCCCCAACGAGGTTGTACGGTTCATGAACTCCCGTCAGCGCCGCGGCGTGATTCTCCTGCTCCTGTCGGTCGTCTGCGCCCTGGGCGCCTTCGCCGGCGTGCTGTCCGTCATCAGTGACGTGAAGTCCAAGGTGGGCCCTGAGGTCACCGCCTACCGCGTCACAGCCGACGTGCCGCCCTACACCACCCTCAAGACGGGCCAGTTCGAGAAGATCAAGATGCCCGAACGGTGGCTGTCGGACAACGCGGTCACCGACCTGCGCGAGATCCAGGGCAGGATCGCCGTCACCACGCTGCGGGCGGGCTCCCTGCTCCAGTCCGACATGATCGTCCGCCGGCCGGCCCTCCAGCCCGGCCAGCAGGAGGTCGCCATCATGATCGACTCGGCGACCGGCGTCGCCGGCAAGATCACCCCGGGCTCCGCGGTCAACGTCTACGCCACCTTCGAGGGCGAGCGCGAGGGCGACCCCGACCAGTCGAAGATCATCGTGACGAACGCCAAGGTCCTCGACGTCGGCAAACTGACCGCGCTCAGGCCGGACGAGGGCAACCGCACCCAGCAGCCCACCGACGCCGTCCCGATCACCTTCGCGCTCTCCGCCCGGGACGCCCAGCGCATCACCTACGCCGAGTCGTTCGCCAAGCGCGTCCGCCTCGCCCTCGTCGCGCCCGGCAGCGACACCACCGTCCCCGAGCAGGACCGGACGTACGAACTCGCGAAGGACAAGTGAGAGGCTCGCATGCCCACGAGGATCCTCCCGGCAGTCGGTGACGCGGACGCGGTCCGGGCCGTCACGACGCTGCTCAGCCAGCTCCCGGACGCCGAGCCGGTCGCCCCGGTGGTCGACTCCACCCAGCTCGTCGACACCCTCGCCCGCCTGGCCGCCGAGTCCGTCGACGAACTGCCCGAGGTCGTGGTCGTGCACGAGCGCATCGGCCCGGTCCCCGCACTGGAGCTGATCCGCGAGGTCGCCCTGCGCTTCCCGGCCGTCGGCGTCATCCTCGTCACCTCCGACGCGAGCCCCGGCCTCTTCCAGGCCGCCATGGACTACGGCGCCCGCGGCCTGGTCGCCCTGCCCCTCAGCTACGAGGAACTCGCCAGCCGTGTCCAGGCGGTCGCCCAGTGGTCCGCCGGCGTACGACGGCACCTGGGCGCCGGCGGCGACGTCTTCACCGGCGCCGGCGGCACCGTCGTCACCGTCAGCGGCGCCAAGGGCGGGGCGGGAGCCACCCTGACCGCGATCCAGCTGGCCCTGGCCGCCCAGGCCTCCGGCCGCAGCACGGCCCTGGTCGACATGGACCTGCAGACCGGCGACATCGCCTCCTATCTGGACGTCCAGTTCCGCCGCTCCGTCGTCGACCTGGCCGCCATCAACGACATCTCCCCCCGCGTCCTGGCCGACGCCGTCTTCCGCCACGACACCGGCCTCGCCCTGCTGCTCGCCCCGGCCGAAGGGGAACGCGGCGAGGACGTCACCGACCGCGCCGCCCGCCAGATCGTCAGCGCCCTGCGCTCCCGCTACGAGGTCGTCGTCATCGACTGCGGCGCCCAGCTCGGCGGCGCGGGCGCGGCGGCCGTGGAGATGGCCGACCGGGCCCTGCTGATCACCACCCCGGACGTGGTCGCCGTACGGGGTGCCAAGCGGGCCGTGCGGATGTGGGACCGGCTGCAGATCCGCAAGGCCGAGGAGACGACCGTCGTCGTCAACCGGCACACGCGCGGTACGGAGATCCAGCCGCCCCTGATCCAGAAGATCACCGGCACGGCCGTCGCGGCCACCGCGATCCCCGCCAACTTCAAGGAACTGCAGAGCGTCGTGGACGCGGGCCGCGTGCACGAGCTGGAGAGCAAGAGCTCGGTGAAGCAGGCCCTGTGGGGCCTGGCGGGCGAACTGGGCCTGGTCAAAGCCCCCGGCGGCGCCCAGAAGGCGGGCAGGTTCCGGGGCGGCGACCGGGGGTCGGTGAACTTCCGGCGGCGGAGGGAGGGATGAGCGTGCGCTCGGCTTTCGCGCCCCCGGCCTTACGGGACCGGGGCCAGGTCACGATCGAGTTCCTCGGCATGACACCGACGATCATCGTGACGCTGATCGCGCTGTGGCAGGTCGTCCTCGTCGGCTACACCTTCACGCTCGCGGGCAACGCCGCGGACGAGGCGGTACGGGCGGCGACGGCGGCCGAGCCCGGGGCCCGGCAGGGCGCCTGCGAGGCGGCGGGCCTCAAGCACCTGTCGGACGCGTGGCAGGGGAACGCCCAGGTCACCTGCGGCGGCTCCGGCTTCGTGACGGCGGACGTGCGCCTGGAGGTCCCGATCCTCTTCCCGGGCACGCTGTCCTTCCCCTTCCCGGTCCACGGCCACGCCGGCGCGGTCGAGGAGGCGGACTGAGATGCCGAGGACGCGCCGAGACCGCGGCCAGGTCGCCATCGAGTACATCGGCTTCCTGCCGATCCTGCTGATCGTCGCCCTGGCAGCCGTGCAACTCGGCCTGATCGCCTACACGGCCCAGCAGGCGGGCACGGCGGCCCGGACGGGAGCGCGCAGCGCCTCACTGGACGGGCCGTACGAGGCGGACTGCCGCGCGGCGGTGAGCAGCTGGCTGGCCGACCAGACCAGCTGCCCCGCGTCCTTCGGCGCGGACGAGGTCACCGTCACGGCCACCGTGCGGATCCCGTCCCTCGTGCCGGGCTGGGAGTTCGACCCGGCCGTCAAGTCCGCCACGATGCCGCGCGACCACTGAACGGAGCACCGCACTCATGAGCCTGCGAGCACGCATCAACACCCCCGAGGAGAAAGGCAACCGGGGCGAGGACGGCCACATGGTCGCCTCCTACCGGGCCAAGCTCCTGGAGGAGATCGACCTCGCGGAGATGAGTTCGCTGGCCGCCGCCGAGCGCCGGGCCCGGCTGGAGCGGGTGCTCGGGCACATCATCAGCCGCGAGGGCCCCGTCCTGTCGACGGTGGAGCGCTCACAGCTGATCCGCAGGGTGGTCGACGAGGCGCTGGGCCTCGGCATCCTCGAACCACTCCTGGAGGACGCGTCCATCACCGAGATCATGGTGAACGGCCCGGACGCGATCTTCGTGGAGCGCGGCGGCCGGGTCGAGCAACTGCCCCTGCGCTTCGCCTCCAACGACCAGCTCATGCAGACGATCGAGCGGATCGTCTCCACCGTCAACCGCCGCGTGGACGAGTCGAACCCGATGGTCGACGCCCGCCTGCCCTCCGGCGAGCGCGTCAACGTCATCATCCCGCCCCTGTCCCTGACGGGCGCGACCCTCACCATCCGCCGCTTCCCGCGCTCCTTCACTCTCCAGGAACTGATCGGCCTCGGCTCGCTCGACGAGCCCATGCTGTACCTGCTGGCGGGCCTGGTGCAGGCGAAGTTCAACATCATCGTCTCCGGCGCGACCGGCACCGGGAAGACGACCCTGCTGAACGCGCTCTCCGGGCTCATCCCCGAGGGCGAACGCATCATCACGATCGAGGACTCCGCCGAACTCCAGCTCCAGCAGCCCCACGTGATCCGTCTGGAGTCCCGCCCGCCGAACGTCGAGGGCAAGGGCCAGGTCACCATCCGCGACCTCGTCCGCAACTCCCTGCGGATGCGCCCCGACCGGATCGTGGTCGGTGAGGTCCGCGGCGGCGAGTCCCTCGACATGCTCCAGGCGATGTCCACGGGCCACGACGGCTCACTGGCCACCGTCCACGCCAACAGCGCCGAGGACGCGCTGATGCGGCTGCAGACCCTCGCCTCCATGTCGGACGTGGAGATCCCCTTCGTGGCGCTGCACGACCAGATCAACAGCGCGGTCGACGTCATCGTGCAGCTGACCCGGTTCGCGGACGGCGCCCGCCGCATCACCGAGATCGCGCTGATGGACAGCCACGGCAGCGACCCGTACCGCCTGGTCACGGTCGCCCGGTTCACCGCACAGCCGATGACGGCGGACGGCCGCGTCTACGGGGCCTTCGCGTACTTCCCCCTCCCACGCCGCACCGCCGACCGCCTCTACATGGCGAGCCAGCCCATCCCGCAGGCCTTCGGCATCGCCCGGTCCGCGGACCAGCTAGCCACCCGAGAAGCCAGGTAGGACCGACCGATGGATCTGCAATCGCTCATCACGCTCACCACCGGCATCACCCTACTGACGTGCGTCCTCGCGGTCGTCGGCCTGCACTCCTACGCCATGGGCAAGGCACAGCGGCAGGCACTGGTCGACCGCCTGTCCGCCACCGGCCGGATACCGGTCGCCGGCCGGCGCCGCCACTTCCGGGGCATCGACCGCCGCCTGCGGCGCACCAAGCTCGGCAGGAAGCTGGAACTGCGCCTGGCGGCGACCGGCCTGGACATCACCCCGGGTGAGTTCTTCGTCTCCATGCTCGCCACGGTCGCGGGCCTGTGGCTGATCGGCCAGGCGGCCCTGGCCCCGTTCTTCGGCCCCCTGGCGGGCCTCCTGGGCATCGGGGCGGCGGTCCAGTTCCTGAACTGGCAACGCCAGAAACGCATCGAGAAGTTCATCAACCAGCTCCCCGAGATGGCCAGGATCCTCGCCAACGCGACCCAGGCGGGCCTCGCCCTGCGCACCGCCATCGGCATGGCCGCGGAGGAGATGGAGGCCCCCGCGGGCGAGGAACTGGGCAAGGTCTCGGCCCAGCTGGCCGTCGGCGCCTCGATGGACGAGGCGCTGGGCGAACTGGCGGACCGTCTCCCCTCCCGCGAACTGGTCGTCCTGGTCACGACGCTGGTCCTGTCCAACCGGGCGGGCGGCCAGGTGGTCAGCGCGCTGCGCAACCTGACGGAGACGCTGGAGGAACGCAAGGAAACCCGGCGCGAGGTCCGCACCCAGCTCTCCCAGGTCAGCATGACGTCGTACGCGGTCCCGGTCCTGGGCGTCGGCTCGCTCTTCCTCATGAACGGCGTGAAGGACGGCGCCCTGGAGCGCATGACCGGTTCCCCCTTCGGCCAGGCGGCGGTCGTCATCGCCTTCGCCCTCTACGCCGTCGGCTTCGTCCTCATCCGCCGCCTGTCCCGCATCGACGTCTGAGAAGCACGGAGGCAACCATGGGACTGCTTCTCGCCCTGCTGATGGGCATCGGCGTCTGGGGCGTCTTCGCCGGCATCCGCATGTACCGCGCCGAGGCCAAACTCCCCGGCGACCTCGCGCTGGCCCTGGAGGTCGGCTCCACCCGCACCGGCGCCGTCGACTCGCTCATCGACCGCATGGGCATGCGCTACGCCCCCGCCGTGCTGCGCCTGATGGGCCCCAAACAGGTGGCCAGGTACCGCCGCAAGATCGACCTGGCGGGCAACCCGGGCGGCCTGACGATCGACCGCTACGCGGCCCGCCGGGCGGTCTACGGGGCTCTCGGCGCCGTGGGCTTCCTGGTCTTCCTGATGCGGGGTCAACTCCTCGTGGCCCTGCTCCTGCTCGCCTTCGGCGCGTTCTGGACGGAGGTCGGCATCTGGTCGGCCATCCGCATCCGCAAGGACGTCATCGAACGGACCCTGCCGGACTTCCTCGACGTCCTGGCCGTCGTGGTGAGCGCGGGCCTCGGCTTCCGCCAGGCACTGGACCGGGTCGCGTCCCGCTACGAGGGCCCCTGGGCCGACGAACTCCGCATCACGCTCCGCCAGATGGACCTCGGCATGAGCCGCCGCGAGGCCTTCGCGGAACTGCGTCGCCGCAACGACTCGGAGCAGGTCGCCATGTTCGTGACGGCGCTGCAGCAGGGCGAGGAACTGGGCGCCCCGATCGTCGACACGCTGGTGGCCCTCGCCAAGGACATGCGCCGCACGGACGCCCAGAACGCCCGCCGCAAGGCCGCCCGGGCCGTCCCCAAGGCCACCATGATGATCACGACCTTCATGGTCCCGGCCACGATGCTCCTCCTCGGCGCCGGCCTGATCCTCGGCTCGGGCACCGACTTCGGCTCCGTCACGGGCAAGTAGGCGAGGGGGCGACAGCGTGTCGATGACAGGGGAACGCAGCGGACTGCTGGGCCGTCGCCGCCGCCGGGCCGGGCGGACACCGGAGATCACGACGCCCCCGGCGGGCACGGTGCTGCCGCCGCACGTCCGCACGGGCGCACCGGACGTACCGGTGACGTCGGTGACACCCGCGCTGCCGCCGGGGTGGGAGGCGGCGGGGGGTGAGCCGACGCTGCGGACCAAGGGGCGAGACGGCGGGGAGGCGGCGACGCCCCGGGCCCTTACGGCGGTCGGCCCCGCCCGGAGCCTGACGCCGGCGGACGCGGCGGCGGGCCCCGCCCGGAGCCGGACGCCGAGGGACGCGAACGCCGGACCAACCGCGAACGCCGAACCGTCCGGGTGCGTGCCCCGAGGCCCTGCGGAGCACGCGGACGGCGGGTCGGCCACCGATGGTGCTCAGCCCCCACAGGGGCCACCCGCACTCGACGCCGAGAGCCCCACCGGTGGTGCGGCCGGGAACCCGTTCCCGGCCGAAGGCCGGGACGCCACCACTCCCACCACTCCAACCTCTCCCGCCAGCCCCGCCATCGACATCCAGGTCAACGCCCTCCAGGCCCTGTGCCGGCAGGTCTTCGGCTTCCGCCTGGCCATGATCGCCCTCGCCACCCCCACCGCCCTCCTGAACGCAGCCGAAGGCCTCCCGACCCGCCTCGTCGGCGCGGCCGTGGTCGTCACCTTCATGACCTCCTACGTCCTCTTCAGGGACTGGGAGCGCTTCGGCCCCCTCCTCCTGCGCCACCCCACCCTCCTCGCCGCGGACACCCTCTTCGGCGCCCTGCTCCTCATCTCCGCGGGCCCCGGCAGCACCCTCGCCTACGTCAGCGTCTGCACCCCTCTCCTGGCCGGCCTCGTCTACGGCTGGCGAGGCGCCGCCGTCTTCGCCTCCCTCCAAGCGCTCCTCTTCCTCCTCATCCAGGCGGCCCAGGAGAACCCGGCCCCCGGCATCGCCGAGTCCGCCCTCCTGCCCGGCCTCTGCGTCATCGCCGGAGCCGTCGGCTCCAGCCTCCGCAACCTCATGCTCCGCTTCGGCGCCGCCACCCAGGCCCTGACCACCGTCCAGGCCCGCCTCGCCGTGACGGAGGCGGTCAGCGCCGAACGCGCCCGGCTGGCACGCGAGATGCACGACTCGGTCGCCAAGACCCTGCACGGAGTGGCCCTGGCCGCCGACGGCCTGACCGGCACGGCCGGCGCCGACCGGATGGACCCGGTCTTGATCCGGCAACAGGCCGCACTGGTCGCCCGTTCCGCCCGCCGGGCAGCCGCCGAATCCCGCGAACTCCTGGCCGACCTGCGCCGCGAATCCGACCCCGCCCAAGCCACCGATGTCCTGGTCGAACTGGCTGCCCGCACCAGGGACTTCAGCACCCGCACCGGCCTCACCGCCGTCTACCGCCCCACCGGCGACCACGCCGTACCCCCCGTCCCGCCCGCCGTGGCCCGCCAGCTCCTCACCATCGCCTCGGAGGCCATGGAGAACGCCCACCGCCACGCCCACCCCAGCCGCGTCGACGTCCGTGCGGGGGTCCACGGCGACCTGCTCCGCATCAGCGTCCACGACGACGGCCGCGGGCTCCCCCCGGGCACTACCCTCGAACAACTCCGCCGGGCAGGCCACTTCGGGCTCGTCGGCATGATCGAACGGGCCGCCTCGGTAGGCGCCCGCATCCGCATCGGCCGCGGCGGCCATCCGACGGGCACGGAGGTCCGCCTGGAACTTCCCTTGGCGGCCCTGACCACCCTGACCACCCCCACCGTCTGACCACCCCCACGGTCTGACCACCCCCACGGTCTGACCCCGCAACCCTTCTGACTTGACGACCCGTCTGACCCACGACCCGAGAGGAGGCCCCTGATGCCGGACCCCACCACCCCGCCCCCCGGCGCACCCCAGCCGCCGCCCCCACAGCACCCGTTCGCCGCAGCACCGGCCCAACGCCTCCGGGTCGTGGTCGCGGACGACAACCCCGTGGTCCGCGCCGGCCTCACCGCGCTGCTCTCCGGCCGCGCGGACATCGAGGTCGTGGCGGAGGCGGCCGACGGCCGCCAGGCCTGCGAGGCCGCCCACCAGCACCGCCCCGACGTCGTCCTCCTCGACGTCCGCATGCCCGGCGTGGACGGCATCTCGGCCCTGCCGTACCTGGTACGGATCGCGCCGGTCGTGATGCTGACGTACAGCAGGGAGTCGGAGATCGTGCAGGAGGCACTGCGACGGGGGGCGGGCGGCTACCTGGTCCACGGCGAGTTCACGGCCGACCAGCTGGTCGACGCCGTACGGGACATCGAGCAGGGCAGGGCCCACTTCACCCCCACGGCGGCGGGCGCGCTCCTGACCCAGCTCCGCCAGAACCCGACCCCGCCGACGCGGCCCCTCCCCGAGGGCCTGGGGCAATCATCGAGTGCGACTGCATACGGAATTTCCACCTCCGCGCAACCGCATATCGAACCTCAACAACCGCCTGCACCAGCACACTTCTCCTCGTATCCGCTCTCGCCCCCACCTACTTCTCCAAAAAACCTTTCGCAAGTGCAACCAGATGTGGGACAGTCGTCGTCTGGGTGGACGAGTGGCCGTCCGGCCGCTCCCGACAAGTCGCGGTTCCAGCTGAGCACGAGGGAGGCGGAGATCATGGACCTCATCGCGTCCGGCATGAACAACCAGCAGATCGCCGCCACGTGCTTCATCAGCGAGAAGACCGTCAAGAACCACATCAACCGCATCTTCGCCAAGCTCCACAGCACCAGCCGCTCCGAGGCCGCCGCGAAGTGGATCGGCACGGCACCGGACTCACACCGAGGGTTGGGGTGAACTCCGGTGACGGTATGGGGGGAGAACCGGCTGGGCCCGCGCGATTGGGCCCGGAATTGGGCCCTGGGACCCTCTGACGGACGGCCTGTCCTGACGTACGTTCCTAGTGCCGAAAGCGGCACGGCCGAACCCGGAGGGGAACACCATGAGCGACCTGATGCTGAAGACCGCCGTCGCGACCAAGGTCCGCGTGAACGGCTGGAAGAACACGACGGCCGAGGCGATGCGCCGCCGCGCCGGCGACAGGGGACAGACGGCGGTCGAGTACCTGGGCATCATCGCGGTGGTGGTGGCGATCGTGCTGGCGATCACGGGGACGAATATCGGTCAGACGATCCTCACCAAGATTCAGGCACAGATCGCCAAGGTCGCTCCTTGATCCGACCTCGCCGCTACGGCGACGCAGGGCAGGCCTTCCCCATCTACATCACAGTGGTGGGGGGCCTGCTCTTTCTCGCGTTCGCGTACTTCGCGGTCGGCCAAGCCGCGGCGAACAGGAACGGTGCTCAGACAGCCGCCGACGCGGCGGCTCTCGCGGCGGCCCAGGACCGGCGGGATCAACTCGCTGGAGCGTGGGTGACGGACGTGCTCGACCCCACCAAGTGGCGGGCCATCTTCGACGGCACCGCCGAGGGGCTCACCCCTTCGTGCTGGCGCGCGTACGAACTCGCCGCCCAGAACGACGCCCGAGTGAACAGGTGCGATCCACAGGGTCCCCTGCGTTTCACGGTCGAAGTCGAGACCAACAAGTCCGTCGGTGAGTCCATCGTCCCCGGCACGGAGGACCGCAGATCCGATGCGTCCGCCACGGCCGTGATCGAGGCCCGCTGCGACTTCGACCCCCTCGCCGAAGGCGCGGGTCCCGACGTGCTGCCGAAGCTCCTGTGCGAGGACGGGGAGGACTGGGAACTGAAGCCGGATGATCTCGATGTTCTGCCAGAGCCCGAAGACCTCTTCGATGTCCACCTGGCCGACCCGCAAGCGAACGACGAGTGATGAAGGAAGCAGAGAGATGAGCATTCGGTTCACTGCGAAGGCCCGCAGGGGGATGGTCGTGCTGACCCTTGCGGCCGGACTGGCCGTCGGTGTGACCGGCTGTGGCGGTGGTGGAGACAACGATGATAAGTCGAGCCCGTCGGCCTCCTCGCCCAAAGACAGTGGATCCAAGCCGAGTGCTCAGGAAGGGCAGGCGGAGACGCCACTCGCGGAACTCAAAGGTACGGACGGGCTGCTCCTCCAGATCACTTCCGCCCAGAGGGACGCCGGAGGGTTCGTCACGGTGAGCGGCGGCTTGAAGAACGACGGCGACGAGTCGGTAGCCATCCCCGCTCAGACGAGTGGCAACGAGACCGAGGTCATCAAGCACGGTCAGTCGCTCGGAGGTGCCACTCTCGTGGACTCCAAGGGGAAGAAGCGCTACTACGTCCTGCGTGACACCGACGGGCGTCCGCTGACCACAACGGGTCTGACGACCCTGGAGGCCGGGCAGACGCTCCCCGTATTCATGCAGTTCCCCTCCCCGCCGGCCGAAGCAACTGATCTCGCTCTGCAACTGCCCACATTCTCCAGCGGCACCATCAAGATCTCCGGGTGAGGCCGGCCATGACGACCTCCACGCGCCCCCGAACGGCGACGCCACGCCTCGCCCTGGCCCTCACCGCCGCCACCCTCATGGTCGCCACGAACATCTACGGCGCTGTCTCGGCCCACGCCGACGAAACCCCCGTTGCCCCCCCTGGCACCGAGGCCTCCGCCTCCGCCCCCGTCGAGGTCGACTCGAACGATCCCGATCTCAAGCTCCCCGAAGGCGCCACCCTCGCCGCCCCCAAAGTCCTCGACATCAAACAGGTCGTCGAAGACCAGAGCGGTGACGAACGCCGCGAAGACACCAACGCCGACGTCAAGTTCGCCCTTCAGGCCGAGGTGCTCTTCGGTAAGGACAGCGCGAAACTCGGCGCCGAGGCGAAGGCACGCATCTCCGCGATCGCCGAGGAGATCAAGACCCAGAACGCGACGAAGATCCGCGTCTTCGGCTTCACGGACAACCTCGGTTCCTCCGCCCACGGCGACGTCCTGTCCCGGAAGCGCGCCAACGCCGTACAGAACGTCCTGGCCCAGGAACTGACCGACTCCAACGTCACGTACGAGGTACGCGGCTACGGCGAGCAGTACCCCATCGCCGACAACTCCACGGAATCCGGCCGCAAGAAGAACCGCCGGGTCGAGGTCTCCTTCCCCCGCTCGGAGAGCGGGTGAGCGGCGCCTGAAACCCTCAGCGCGCCCGGTGGCCACTCACTTCCAGTGCCCGCCGGATCGTGGCGATCACCGTCGCGGGGGAGTGGAAGACCTCTTCCGCGGTGAACCGCAGAACGGTGCGCACCTCGGCGCACTGCTGGAGGTCGTTGAAGCGGGCGACATCGCGACGGTGGTCTTCGCGCCGCCCGTGGTAGGCGTAGCCCTCGACCTCGACGACGACACCTTCCGCCCGGAACAGAAAGTCACAGCGAAGCCTGCGCCCACCGGCCGTGACCAACTCGGCCTGCGGCTCCGGACGGAGACCGGCGTCGTACATCCGCAGCCGCGCGGCCGTCTCCGCCGGCGAGCCGGACGCGGGGTCGGCGAGGGCGAGCCAGGCACGGCCTCGGGCGCCACCACACGGCCGCCGGCCGAGGGCCGAGGCGAGGGCGCCGATCCGCGTGAGCGGTGCCCGCCGAACACGCCGACCACCGCGGACCGCCACTGTGCGATACGCGAGCGCGGACTCGACGGCGACCAGGGCCTCGTCCCGCGGGCCGGAGACCAGCAGGTCGGCGAGGGTTCGGTCGACGTCAGTGACCTGCAGACCGCCGAACCCGCGCATCTCGACGACCTCCTCCGCACCGAGCGCGCCGCGATGCACCCGCACCCCCGTACGCCGACGCCACTTGCCCGGATCGGTGAACTCGGCCTCGACCTTCAACAACTCGATCCCCCAGGCCCAGGCAGCCGCCCGGTGACTGGCCACGAGCTCCGGCGTGATCAGCTGAACCGCCCGAAGCCGCATGGCGAAGTCGGGCGGAGCACCGGGCTCGGCCCACACACCTCCACCCAGGCGAACCCACCCCTCAGCCTTCAGAACCCGGAAGACCGAGGCCCGAGACCATCCCGCGTCCACAGCCCAGGACGGCACCAGCAACCCGCCCTGGGCGATCTTCTGCAACCCCCGTGAATCCCGCACACACTCACGCTTCCACCCTGCACCGACACAGGGGGTCGAACCTGTGGATACCAACGGGATGTCAGCTTCCGGAGCGGGCATTCGGCGATTGTCGTTTCTGTCTCAGGGCCTGGCCAGGCCCGACGCCGTCACCTGGATCTCTACCGGCCCCGGCTGAGACAGGGTCACCAACAGTGCTGAGACAGGGTCACCAACAAGCGCCCGCAAGCTCACAGCGCGCGGGCCGGCGTGGTGCTCCCGGCCGCAAGCCGCCAGGCCGCCGACGGCCGACCGCCAGGTAGCCACGCCGGGCCCCCAGGGCTTCACCGGTGGCATCAAGATGAACACTGCCGACACTCGGGTCTCGAGCGGTTTCCAGGCGGTTTCCGGGCGAGACGTGACATTCCTTGACGATGGACCGCCTGACCAGGTAGGTCTTCTCCGAGCACCGAACATGTGAACAGGGCCCCGTGCCCCGTCCGAGAGGGCGGTGGCACGGGGCCCTGTCATGCGCGGACGAAGGAGCGAGGGGGCGGGATGGTTGGTTCTCTGGTGTTCGCGGTCTGCGGGGTGCTGTCCGGCGCGCTCACTGCTGCCTGGCTGAACTGGCGCGATCGACCGCTGGCGCGCGAGCCGGGAGCCGGGGAAGCGATCGGGATACGGGCCTGGCTGGGCGGGGACGGGACACACTGGCCGACCCGGCCGGTCAAGGGCGACCTGTGGATACCGAGTGGCGGAGACGGGCCGCTCTACTTCGTGGCCGGCGGTCGTACACCGCTGGTCTGGCGCGCGGCGGCCGGCTGCTGGACGCGGCTCCTCGCCCGCCGAGGGCTTTGGCCCAGGGGCCCTTCACGGGGCCGGAGAGTGTCGTGGCATACGAGCCCCCGGGTGACGGGGGTGGCCGCCCGCTGCGGCTGCGGGTGCCGGAGAACGCCCTGCCGGTCGTGGTCACGGCACTCACAGGGGCGCGATCGTGCCAGGACACGGCCGCCACGGGCGTCGTGCCGACAGCCCCGCTGCCCTCAGGGCCGGTGCCGACGGGGTCCGTGTGGGCGCACGAGGCGTTCCGGGTCTCTCCGCATCGCCGCGTGAGAGTGCCTCGAGCGGCAGCCCTGGCGCTGATGACGGCGCTCGCCCTCGGACTGTTCGGCCTGCACACTTTCGTCCTCGGCGAACAGGTCACCGCGGAGATCACCGGCAAACGCGACGGCGTCTGCTCTGTGCGCTGGCAGGACCCCTGGGGCGGTGGCCCCCAGGACGCCGGGGTCGACTGCTACGGCAATGAGCGCGCCGGTGACCCGATGCGGATCTCCGCCCGGCCCTGGCCGCTGCGTGGCGAGGCGGCCGACCTGCACGACTCGCCGTTCGTGCTGCTGCTCGCCCTGACCGTCACCGGTGCGGCGGGGCTGCTCGGGACTGTCGCCGCCTCGGCCGGCGATGCGGTACGTCGCCGGGCGCTGCTCCGGTATCTGCGTGACGTCGAGACGGGCAGGGGCCCCCAGAGCCGGGAGCCGTCCGTGGCACGGCGAGCGCTGGAGCTGGTGCCGTGGTGGGCGGGGGCGGCCGGGGCACTCGGACTGGCGGGTGCCGGCCTGCTGCTGTGCGCCTACGGACTCGGGACGACGGTACGGGCCACGGTCACCGGCACTGAGGAGTACACCTGCGAGGTGACCTGGACGGACCCCTGGGACGGCACCCGGCAGAGTGCCGGAGTGGACTGCGAGGACCAGGACACCGAGGCCGGACAGAGCGTGGAGATCACCGCGCTGCCCTGGCCGCTGCGCGGCGAGGCCTTCGACCGGGAGTTCACCCCCTGGGCGCTCGGAGTGGGTACCGCCGTATCTCTCACCACCGCCGGGGCGGGCGTCACGGTCCGCGCCCTGTCACGCCGACGCCGCGATGCCGGTACGGGCGCGGCGGCCATGGCTTTTCCCGTACGGCTCGGGAAGACGTCCGCAGAGTCGCTCGAGGCCAGCGCGCCGGCCCGCCCGGACGACGTACTGGACCGTGCCCATCTCACCGCGGTGGCCGAACTGCTGGGCTCGCGCGTGACGAAACCGCACCACTGCGCACCGTTCGAGCCGGACATCCGAGCCGTTGCCTGGTGGCGTTCCCCCCGGCTGCGGCACCTGGCTCTCTCCTCGGGGATCTCCTGGGGCGGCCTGCTCGCCTTGTGTCTGACGGTGGTGCTGTCGAACTGGTTGTGGGTGACGGCGGTACGCCTGTGGGACGCCGGGACGGCGACGGCACGGGCCACCGTGGAGTACCGCTATGACGACTTCCCGGTCAGTCCCTGGCTGGTGCCCGGCGACGCCGAGATCACCTTCCGTACGGCGGACGGCCGCAAGGTCACCACGGACATCGTGCACAGTCGCTCCGGCCTGCGCGAAGGCGACAAGGTCACCGTCGAGTACGCCGTGGACGCACCGTCCGCCGCCCGTGTTGCCGGCGACCCGGGGCAGACCCGCGGACTGCTGCTCAGCGGTGGGGCGGCCGCGCTCGCCCTGACCCGCTGCGCGTGGTGCGCCGTGACCACCACACGCCACACACGCCGGATGCTGGCGGCGGCACGCGGCGCCGAGACCAGGGTGGTCGAGTACGTGCTGCTCGCCGACCCCGAGGATCCGACCTCCTCCCCTCCTCAACTGGTCTGCTTCGACGTGGGCCGGGACCGGCCGTTCGGACTTCTGGATCTGGACGCCGGAGCGCGCCGCAGCCCCCTGGTGACCTGGCTCCCCCGGGAGGGCACCGCCGAACTGCGTTCTCTACCCGGAGCCCCGGAGGCCGTCGTCCCATGGATCGGCGGCCGCCCGGTATGGCCGTGGAGCCCGCTGTTCGACCTGTCGGATCCCGATGAGGCAGAGGACTTCCGGGAGTACGTGGACATGCTCGCGCCGCCCTGGATCGCGTTGCCGGCAGGAGAAGGAACCGGATGAGAGGGAACCAGAGACAGAGGTTGCGCCGGATGCGGAGGCACTGGAGGCGCAAGGAGGCGCACCGTGCGGCCGGGCTGAAGATGGGGTGGCCCGGTGGGGAGGCGCGCCACCAGGCCCGGCTGAAGAGGCGGTGGCGGGAACAAGAGGCGCGTCGCGCGGCACGTATCGCGGGCGAGTGGCGCCTCGCCGAGCTCCTCCCGGGGGCCCGGCCGGCTACGGAGCCGCTGGTGGCGGGGGCCGGTTGGTGCGGTCGGGGGGTGGCCACGGCCATCGCGGGCGGCTACCACCTGTGGGGGAGCGAACCGGACGCCTCCACGTCCGTCGGAGACTGGGTTTCCCTGGTGTGGGGCCTGCTGTTCGGGATCTTCCTCTGCTGTCAGCTGGCCCTGTGGCGGATCGCCGCGGATGCGAGCGGGGTGTGGATACGACGGTTCGGCCGGGTCAGCCGTTTGCCTTGGGACCGCATCCGCACGGCCGAACTGCTCCGTGACGGCACGCTGGAGTTCGCCGCCCCCGGTGACGGCGTGCCCGCGACGGTCCTGGGTGCCTTCGTGCCGCCGCTGCTGCGTCGTCGGCTGCGGATTCCCTCCACCGGCCGGGAGACGGCCGACCGGCTCGCGTTGATGGCCAGCCACCCCCAGCTGCGCCCCATGGGCGAGATCACGGGCAGGGAAGTGGGACTGCCACTGGGGGTGTGGGCCCTGGTGGCCCTGGGAGTGCTGGCCGCGGACTGGTTCCTGCTGGCCTGAGACGGTGAGCCGGGCTTTCGCGTGAGTGCGGAGAAGCAGCCGCGGCTCGGCAGCGCCAGCCGGCCCCGACGGCCGACCGGTGTCGAGGCCAGGCGAACGAGCCGCGATGCGCGGGACATCGGCGCCGATGCGGCGCCTACAGCAGGTGGTCGGCCTTGCCCGCCTTGATGTCCCGAATGAGCGTCCGGAGGGCATCGCGGCTGTCGGTCAGATGGTGCTCCTCCTGCCCGGCGACGGCGATGTAGGCGTTGCCTTCGGCGTCGGTGCCTATGCGGAAGCAGTTGTTGCCCTCGCCGCAGAAGGGCTCTTCCCAGGTGATGTCGGTGGTCATGGTGGCTCCCTCAGAGTTCGCGGGCGATGTTGCGGATGAGGTCGCGGGAGGCCGCCGAACGCAGCGCCGCGTCGTCCATCCAGTCCAGATGGGCACGGTACTTCGTGAGCTGGGCCTCTGCGCCGGTGAATTCCGGCCCGTGGGCGGAGTCCAGTTGCACGGTGTCCAGCTGAGGTGCGGCTCCGTCGGCATACAGCAGGGCGTGCCCGGCCCCTGGAAAGCCGCTCACGCTCGTTGGAACGACCCGCACATCGATGCTGTCGCGTTCGGACTGCGCGGCCAGGTGCTCCAGCTGTCGCCGAGTCGCCTCAGTGTCGCCGTAGGGCATGCGCAGCGCGGCCTCGTGGACGTAGGCGACGTACGGAAGCGGCACGGCCCGGTCGAACACCTGCTGCCGCTCCATACGATGGGCCACTCGCAGTTCGACTTCGAGTCGACTCAGCCGGGGGAGTACGGCGACGAAGACGGCGCGGGCGTACTCCTCGGTCTGCAACAGCCCCGGTACGTGCATGACCTGAGCCGTCCGCACGCGCGTGGCATGCCACTCCAACTCGGCGATGTCCAGCAGTCCGGCGGGCAGCGTGCCTCGGTACTGTTCCCACCACCCCCGCTCCTTGCCCTCGGCCATGGCGACCAGTGCTGAGACGTAAGCCTCGTTCGCGCAGGCATAGTTACAGGCGAGCGTCCGGATGCGTTCGGCCGAGAATGGCCGGATCCCCGACTCCATGTTGGACAGCCGTGTCCGGTCAATGCCGAGCAGACCGGCGGCGTACTCCGTCGTGACACCCGCCGCGAGCCGCATCCTGCGCAACTCCGCACCCAGTCGCTTCTGCCGCTCCGTCGGCGTGCTTCTCGTCCCCATACCGCCCCTTCTCACGTGTGAGTCTCAGTCTGCCGGTGAGCATGGCCTCCTACGCACCAACTTAAGGGGGTAATTATCTCTGAATTGTTGGACACAGTGACTCCATCGCTCCTACAGTCAGTGACGGATCGATCACACCGCTCCACCCGCCGGAAGCGCATCGCGCGAGCCTGCCCGCACTCTCCTGCCCTGGGAGGGCCGGGTTCGCGTCAGGGAGACAAGCCACCGCTCGGATTCGGAGCCGGAGTTCCTCACCATCCACCGGCACGCCAAGGGAGTTGTCACCATGCCCGCACCTTTCACGACCTGCCCGCCCCCGCCCGTCACGGACCTGCCGCCCACCCCGCCCACTCCCGAAACCCTCGCCTACAGCCTCACCCTCCCCGCGGCCCCGCAGAGCCCGTCCATCGCACGCGCCGCAACCAGAACGGTCCTGCGGGCCCACGCCCTCGACGACATGACGGACGCGGCGGTCCAGGTGGTGAGCGAACTGGCGGCCTGCGCCTGCCGTTTCACTCCCGCCGCCGAGGTCTACGTGTCGCTCCGCTACCGGGACGGCGACCTGCGCGTGATCCTCTACGACGGCCACCCCCGCCACCTCAACCCCCGCCTCGCCGCAACCTGCGAATCCCGCCGCCGAGCCGCTCTGCGGGTCCTGTCCTGCGTGGTGAAGTCCTGCCAGGGCGACTGGGGTTTCGGCGAGGCCCGCGAACCGGGCGGCGGCACCCGGATGTGGGCGGTGTTGCCAAGGGAGAGCGCGAGGTCGTACCTGCACGGCTGACTCTCCGCGCCGCCGCAGAGGGCAGGCAGGCCGAATTGGGCCTGAGGTTGGGCCCGTGGGCCCAAGTGGCCTGACGTTGACCCCAAGTTACGCTCTGGACCTGGATTGACGAGGGGGATCGAGGTCATCCGGAGTAGCTGGACGCGGCAGCGGTTCCGCGTTCACGGGCCCACGGAACCGTGGAGCTGGGCCTGTATGACGTATGCGAGTGGGCTCCAGCGCGGACACCGCCACGACTCCACACACAAGCCTCCGCAGCCGCAGCCGCAGCCGCAGCCGCAGCCGCAGTCGCCTCC
Source organism: Streptomyces sp. NPDC033136 (assembly GCF_055578235.1). Lineage (NCBI taxonomy): Bacteria > Bacillati > Actinomycetota > Actinomycetes > Kitasatosporales > Streptomycetaceae > Streptomyces > Streptomyces sp. NPDC033136. The sequence goes on along the minus strand of NZ_JBVIPD010000012.1, from coordinate 133,354 downwards.
GCACCATCTCGTGAAGGCGCACCTTACGACCCTCCTTCCCCTGACTCGTCTCCCTGCTCGGCGAGTTGAGGGGTGGCATGTCTGCGTTCGGGGGCGTTCCGGTGTCGGGGGACGGTGGATGGTCGTCGACCGGGAGTGGACGGCGCCGGGAGCTGCCCAGGCCGCTGTCGGCCGCGTTGGTGCTCGTCCACACGCTGTTCGCGTTCACGGTGCTGGGCGGGATCGGGCTGCTGTCGACGGCGGCGTCGTCGGACGCCGTGGACGGCCGGCTGCTGGGTCAGGTGGCGTTCGCGGCGGCGCCCGGCACGATCGGGTGGGTGCTCGCGCGCCGGTCGTGGACGGGCGGGGTGTGGATGTGGCGGGGCCTTCTCGCCGTGCAGGCATGGCTGGTCATCGCCGCTCTGGGAAACGTCGGAGATGGCTCGGGGCGGGGCTTCACGCAACTCCTCTTGCCCATCCTGATCGTCGTGTTCCTGACGCGTCGGGAGAGTCGGGAGTGGTTCGGGCTGCCGGACCCGGAGCGAGTGGATCGTCGCCCGTTCTCGGTGGGCCGGATGATCCGCTGGCGCCGGGACGAGGGCCAGACGGCGGTGGAGTACGCGGGGCTGGTGGCCGTGGTCGCGGCGATCATTGCCGCGCTGGTGGTCAGCGGTCTCGGGACGCAGATCTTCACCGGCATTCAGTCGGCGGTGTGCAAGGTCACCGGTACGGCGTGCCCGGCGGCGACGGGAAACGGCGGCGAGGAGGTCCAAGCCGGGGACGGCGCGGACGGGACTGCCGGTGAAGGGCCCGACGGTTCCGAGGCAGTCGGCCAGGGCCAGGGCGACCAGGGCAACGGCGACCAGGGCGGCGGGGACGGCGGGGCCGCTGACGACGGAGCCGGGAGCGGTGGCAAGGGCAACGGCGGCTCCGGGAGCAGGGAGGTCGGCGGAACCGGGCCCGGCGGAGCCGACTCCGGAGGCCAGGACAACGGCGGATCCGGCTCGGATGACCAGGCCGGCGGCAAAGGTGGAGGAAACGACTCCGCCTCGCAGGGCGGCGGCGCCGATCCCGACGCCGATCCCGGCGCCGATCCCGGCGCCGATCCCGACGGCGATCCCGACGGCGATCCCGACGCCGAATCCGACGCCGATCCCGACGCCGAATCCGACGGCGATCCCGACGCCGATCCCGACGGCGTCCCCGGCGAGGACACCGGCGCTTCGTACACCGAGGAGGCAGACGACGAGAAGAACGACGCAGCGGAGGACGAACCGGGATGGGAGGAGGACGAGCAGGCCGCCGAGGACAGCGCCGACGAAGGTGCTGCCGAGGACGGTGACGAGGGCTGCACCTCCGGCGTAGGGGCCTTCTTCGGCTGTGTCGGGGACCAGCTCAAGCAGGTGGGGCAGGGCCTGTTCGTCGACGGCATCTGGGGTGACGTCACGGGCATCTGGGACACGGTCAGCAACCCGGGCGAGACGTGGGAGGGCCTGAAGGGATACGGCGGCTCGCTGGGCGACCAGTGGTCCGAGGACGCCAGGGACGCGGGCGAGAAGTGGGAGAACGGCGACTACTTCGACGCGCTCACCGACTGGGGCGGCGCGTCGTGGAACACGGGCGTCAAGGTCCTGGACGACGTGTTCGTGGGCGACGAGGTCCGCGACCAGTGGAACAACGGCGAGAAGACCCGCGCGGTCACGAACGTCGCCTGGAACATCGGCTCGCTCTTCATCCCCGGCTACGGCGAAGCCAAGATCGTTCAGAAGCTCGGCAAGCTGGGCAAGCTCGGCAAACTCACCGAGAACGCGGCGAATGCGGCGGAGGACGCCAAGAAGGCGGCCAGAGCCGGTGACGCCGACGCCGCCGAGAAGGCGGCGAAGGAGGCCGACGAGGCGGCGGACGCGGCCGAGGAGAGGGCGAGGAAGTCCGGCTGCGCCATCGCCTCCGCCCCCGGCCGCCGTACCCCGTACGGCGACACCCCGGGCCTGACCGGGTCGGCCGGCAGCGGCACCACCGTCCTCGCCGTCGGCGGGTCCCGCTCCCCGTACGTCGTGCTGGCCGAGGACGGCTGCGACGAAGAGGCGAAGAAGCAGGCCGAGGAGGCCCGCGAGCAGGCGGAGGAGGCCGAGAAGGCCGAGAAGGAAGCGAAGAAGGAGGCAAGCCGCAAGAAGGTCGCCCAGTGGAAGAAGCCGTCCTGGTACAACGAGCTGAAGAACCCGCGGAAGGGCTCCAAGGATGGTGGCGACGGTCAGTGGAAGGCCAAGAAGTCGGTGGCGTACTGGCCGAAGACAGAGGTGTGGATGCGCTACCAGGAGCAGATCTCCAAGGTGAAGCGCGGTAAGGAATACGCTGTCAAGGACCCGAAGACCGGCAGGGACGTCGACTTCGACGGTTGGGACGCGGCACGGCAGACTTACGTCGAGGCGAAGTTCGGCTACGGCGACAAGGTGCGGGCGGACGGCACGCTCGAACCCGCTCAGGCGGACAAGTTCGTCGAGCAGGCGCGGCGGCAGCTGAGCGCGGCGAACGGGAAGCCGGTCGAGTGGAACTTCTCCAACAAGGCGGTGGCCGAGGCAGCGGAGGAAGCCTTCGACGAAGCCGGTATCGGGGTGGTCGTCAAGTACACCCCGTGGGAGAAGTGAAAGACAGGAGTGCGGATCATGAGCGCGGTGACGGTGGCTGTGCACTGGTGGACGAGGCCTGAGACGCCGCAGGAGCAGGCGGAACGCTGGTTGGAACTCCTCACCCGGCTGACGGAGCTGTCTGACGGCGAGCTGGCGGAGTGGCGCTGGGACGTGGACGGCGACGCCCCCGGCCCCCTGGTGCCCCGGAGCACGGGTGAGTTCGCGGCGGCGCTCCAGGCGGCGAACACGCACGACGACGCCGACATCATCGGCTGGACAGCCCACGTGGTCGGCCACCGGCAGGACGGTGGCCACGTCCAGGTGTGGATCTCGGCGGGCGGCACGCACGAGTACAGCCCGTTCTTCGTGATCGTGAAGCTCTTCCCCGGCCCCCGGGCGTCGGCCACTCCGCTCGCGGACCGTCTCGCCGAGACCCTCGCCGCTCTGGCGGGAGCCTGGGACCCGGACACCGGACTTGCCTACGATCGCGAACTGTTCAAGACCGTCAAGACGACCTACGGTCTGGCGGCCCCCGCCCCCCGCTGCGGCTGGTCGGTCTACCTCTCCGGGAACCGCGCCGCGCGCGTCCCCGGCGACTTCCTGGCCCGGCGGCTGCCCACCGAGCACGGCGGCCTCGTCCTGGACCTCGCGGCGAACCCCGGCGAGACCCCGGCCACCGCAACGGTCCTCGCCGCCCACCAGGCCCTCGCCGAGAGCGGTGCCCTGGAACCCATGCCCGTACCCGCGACGGACGCGAAACTGTGACGGTGCGGGAGCCGACCATGAACCGCCGCCCCGCCCTCCTCGCAGCACTCACGCTGACGGCCGTTGCGGCCCTGGCGCTGTCCGCGTGCGGGAGCGGTGACAGCTCCGAGAACAAGGGAAACGACACGTCCCCGGGAGTCGGCACGGGAAGCAAGACCTCGGCGTCCCCCACCGCATCCGACCCGGCCGCCGCTGAACGTCCGAAGATCGACCTGCCGTCCGACCTCTCCTACACCTTCGACTGGCCCAGGACGGGGGACGGAGACAAGGACGCGATCCTGAGCGACAGTGAGCAGTCGATCAAGGCAGTGGACTTGGCGATCGTCAACCAGGACGCACTCGACGAGGCGTACCTCCAGCACTACGAGGGCGAGGCCGCTGCCACCACGCGGAAGTTCATCCAGAACTACGTTGACCACAAGGCCGCCATCACTGGCGCCTACCGCTTCTATGCACCCGAAGTGGCGGTCGACAAGGACGGTACGGCGTCCTTCAGCTACTGCGAGGACCAGGGCAAGGCCTATGTGAAGTACCTCAAGACCAACACGGTCAAGAAGACCCAGGTCACCGAGAAGAGCTACGTCATCTACCGCACGTCACTCAGGAAGAACGACAAGGGCATCTGGGTGGTGCGGAAGGTGACGTCGCAGAGTGGGAGCCCCAAGTGCCAGCCGTAGCAGCAGCGCTCGCAGGCCACGCCTTCGGGAGGGACGAGGAAGACGCGCGGCTCCTCGCAGGAGCCCGCTGCGCTTCCACAACACCGGCCGCCTGAGCGGGCACACCCGGCGCCGGCGTCGTGCGCCTAGCTCCGCGCCACGACAACTTCCACCCGAGCCCCTTTCCGCAGCCCCCATTCACCCATCACCCCGGCCTCCGCCTCCACCACATGCCGGGCACGTAGCCGAGGCATCCCCAGCCGTCCCGGCCGCATGGTGCACACGTCGATGACGCGCAGGCCGCGATCGAGATAGGCCACGTCGATCGGCATGCGCATACGAAAGGTGTGCACGCTGCTCGCGGGGGAGAGCAGGAGCGCCCCACAGACGGAGTCCCGCCCCAACAGCCCTTTCGTCCGGGCCCGATAGGAGGTCGCGATCTCCAACGGAACCCGCACAACCGACCCCTCACCACCCCCTACGACGACCAGTTCCCCACGCCCGTCCCGCCACCGCCGCCCCATCCGGGCCCACCTCCGACCGTGCCCCTGCCAACGACTCTCCGAGCCCGAACGTATCCACAGCGGAGCAGGCCCTCACATGGGCCCACGGGCCCATGCCACGACCACCGCGCACGCCATACGTTCCCCGAGTGGGTCTGACTCCTCGCCTGACTGACGCTCGCACCGCACTTTGCGCAGGAGACGCCAGCTCTTCGGGGTGGCCGTGGCCTGTTCGCCGACGGCGCGGATGCGCGCGTGGGCGACATTGACGGCCTGCTGACCGACGGAGAGGTCGCGGTGTTTGCCACGGAAGGGCCCCCGTACGCTGCCGCCAGCGCCCTGGTAGCCCTTGTCGCCGTAGCCAACCAGGCCGACCTCGGCCAAGGCCTCGATGACGCCGTGGCTGCGGGCCGCCTTGATGTCGTGCACGGTGCAGGGCGGCGCGGCGGAGGTCCACAGCAGGCGGCCGTGCGACCAGGGTGCAGCCCACCTCACCTCAGTCGGCGCCAGGTTGGATGACGCGTGTTTCGGTCAATCCTTGTTGGGCCGCCACAACCAGCGCAGAGCGTCCGGTAGCAGGACGCCGCCGTGGTTGGGGCTGTGTCCGCCGTCTCCCAGGACGAGGCGGAAGTCGTAGCCCGCTTCAGCGAGAGCGGCTGCCACCCGCAGGTTTTCGGCGAGCCAGTTCCACTGTGGCTCATTCCAGTGCAGGTCGCGGTGGCCGCCTTGCATGAAGATGCGCAGCGGCTTGCGGGGGACGCGGGAGATGAGGTCTGGGTAGGGGTTGCCGTCCGGCATCTGCGCGAAGCTGGACAGGTATCCGATGACGCGGCGGAACTTGTCCGGACGCAGCCACGCGGCGGTAAAGGCGCAGTTGCCGCCGCTGCTCCCGCCGCAGACGCCCCACCTTTCGGGCGACTGAGCGATGGTATAGCGCTCCGCAACCTGCGGGATGATCTCGGTGAGGAGGAAGGTGACGTACCGGTCGTCGAAGGCGTCGTACTCGTTGTTGCGGTTCTTCGGGTTCTCCGCATCGGGGAAGACGCCCGGATCGACGAACACGCCGATGGTGACGGGGATGTCGCCGCGGTGCATGAGGTTGTCCAGGACGATCGCGCCGCGTACCTCCCCTGCGGGGTCCAGATACCACCATCCGTCCTGGAACACCATCAGGGACGCCGGTTCCGCTGGGTCGTACTGTGCAGGCACATGTACCCAGAACTTCCGGAAGGTTCCCGGGTAGACCTCGCTGCCCCTCCACTCGAACGCGACCGTCTCACCAGCGGGCACCCCCGGCTGTAGAACGGAATCGGGTCCGTGCGTGTAGCGCACGTCGGACTGGTCGATCGGAAGTGGCTGGAAGGGCACCTCGATGGTCATGGGGAGCCACCGTAGAGCGATCACCACCCTTTGCCGCAACGGATTTTCGTCCAGACGCTCCACCTCGCAGCTTCAGTGCGGGGTTGGAAAAGGCTCACTGTCCGGGCGAGACACCGGCATTCCCAAGAGCGGGGACGACCCGGTCGAGTCGGTCCGGGTCCTGCGGATCGCGCGCCGCAACGCCGTCAAGGCCCGCACCCAGGCGATGAACCAGATCCGCGGCCTGCTCGTCTCGGCCCCCGCGATGCTGCGTGAACAGGTGGCAGGGCTGGAGAGGGCGGCCCTGATACGCGCCCTGGCCCGGCTGCGGCCCGGCGACGACCTGTCCCGAGCCCCTGGCCGCGACCCGGGCGGCGCTGCGTCGCATCGCCCGCCGCCACCAAGCGCTCGACGAGGAAAACGCCGAGCTGGACGCCGAGATCGGCCCGCTGGTCAAGCAAGCCGCACCCCCGGCTGCTGGAGCTGTTCGGCGTCGGCCCCGAACCGCCGGCCAGCTGCCGGCCTCGGCCGGGGACGACCCTGAACGAATGCGCTCGGAAGCCGCGCTCGCACACCTGTCCGGAGCCGCGCCGATCCCGGCCTCTTCCGGACGCACCCACCCCCACCGCCTCAACCGCGGCGGCGACCGGGGTCGCCCACAACGCCCTGCACCCGATTCCTCCCCATGCGCCCCGCCGGTCGGCAACCTTGACCCTGGTGTGGCTCGCTCCATGCCGCTGGATAGCTTTGGGTCGCTCAAGAGAAGTTTCGCCTGTGACCGGGAGCCGACCGTGAACCGCTGCCCCGCCCTCCTCGCAGCGCTCACGCTGACCGCTGCTGCGGCCCTGACGCTGTCCGCGTGCGGGAGCGATGACAGCTCCAAGGCCAAGGACAACGACAAGATCGCCGGGGCCGACACGGGGAGCAAGGCGTCTGCCTCTCCCAGTCCCAGCGACGTAGGCTCGGGCAATCGGCCGAAGATCGAGCTGCCGTCGGACGTGACGTACGAGTTCGAGTGGAAGAAGACCGGCGACGCCCAGAAGGACGCCGTGCTCAATGATGCCCAGCAGCGCATCAAGGCCGTCGACATGGCGATCGCCAGGCAGGATCCACTCGACAAGGCTTACCGCTTCTACTCGGAAGGCACGGCAGCCGCCGAGAGCCAGAAATACATCCAGGACTTCGTCGATCACAAAGCTCGCACGACCGGTCTGACCCGCTACTACAACGAGAACGTGGCCATCAAGGACGACGGCACGGCCGCACTCGTGTACTGCGAGGACCAGAGCAAGGCGTTCAACAAGTTCCTGAAAGCCAACAAGACCGATGTCACGCCGGTGACAAAGGACAGCTATGTCGTTTATGCCGGCACCCTGCGCAAGAACGACAACGGCATCTGGGTCACCGAGCGGCTGATCTCGCAGCGGGGGAGCGCGAAGTGTCAGCCTTGATCCGCACCAAAAGCGCTGCTGGATGGCAGCTAGCGGAAGGCGGCTGTAGTTTCCGGTAAGACCTCGACGGAGGCCCGTTGCTGCTCAACCTGAAGAATGCCGCGCACTCCATCCGGAAGGCTGCACGGAAGCTGTATCGCCGGGAGGTGAGCTGGAGGAGTTCCAGCGCCGCGCCAGCGTCTTGTCAGGGGGCGAAGCTTCCCGGAACCCTTTGCCGGTTCGTGACTGAAACGCCGTGCAAGACACCGCAGTTGACGGACGGAGCGGCACGTTATGCAACCGTTACGGCTCGGACGGGTCGACGAATCGCCGATTCCTCCCCATACAGACCGCCGGTCGACACCCTTCACCCTGGTGTGGCTCCACCCGGCTGGATAGCTTTGGTTCGCTCAAGAGACGCCTCGCCTGTGACCGGGAGCCGACTGTGAACCGCCGCCCCATCCTCCTCGCAGCGCTCACGCTGACCACCGCTGCGGCCCTGACGCTGTCCGCGTGCGGGAGCGATGACAGCTCCAAGGCCAAGGAAAACGACAAGATCGCGGGAGCTGACACGGGGAGCAAGGCCTCGACCTCCCCGAGCCCGAGCGATGCTGACTCGGCCGGTCGTCCGGAGATCAGCTTCCCCTCCGACGCCAAGAACGTCTTCGAGTACCAGAAGACCGGCGACGCCGCCAAGGACGCGGTCCTGAAGGACAGCACGCTGAGCGTCAACTCGGTGGACGAGGCCATCCTCAAGGGGAGCACCGACACCAAGGCTCTCGGCTTCTACAACGTAGGCAAGGCCCTGGAGTCGTCGATCACGTACGCCCAGCGATATATCGACGGTGGCGACACCTGGATCGGGACGACGCGCTACTTCAACTACAAGGTGAGCCTGACCGGGGAAGACAAGGCCTACGTCACCTACTGCTCCGACGAGAGCAAGTCCTACATCAAGAACAGGAAGACCAAGAAGGTCGACAGGTCGCCTGCAAGCTCCAACTCCTACGTGCTGTACAACACCAGCCTGACCAAGAACGCCGAGGGAGTCTGGCAGACCTCCAACATCGGCTCGAACAGGGGGGACAAGGCGTGCCAGTCGTAGGGAACTCGGCGCGAGCCCTGACGGTTCTGACGCTGGTGTGCTTCTCCGTCTTCGCCTCGCAGACGGCTTTCGCCGAGCGCGGCAAGTACGGAAGCAACGGCGATGACACACAGCAGGCCAACGCCGACAAAGACGGCACCGTCTCCGTGACCGTGGGCGGCGTCGTCTTCGACCGCTCCAAGAACGGCAGCGGTAACTCCGCCGGTGCGCTGACGTCGGCCACCTCCTGGACGCCGCCACCGTGCTGGTACGCCCCGAAGTACACCCCGGAACAGTTGCAGAAGTACCTGGAGCCGACCTGGGAGGCAGGCTCGACGGGTTACGAGTGGGACGCCGAGCAGCGGGACCGTTACGTCAACGGGCATCCCTATAAGGACTTCAACAAGGACAAGGCGGGCGAGGGCTACTTCTGGGACTCCTTCGTCAACAGGGATTTCCCCCCGGGCTGGGACTCCTGCGAAGAACCCATTTTCTGGGTGGACGAGGGCGACCCGCCGCCCGCGAACATCGAGAATGCCGTCACCCCGGAGGTCCTCGCCGAACTCGCCTACGCCGAGATCCGAGTCCCCAGCACCAAGGTGACCCTGGCCCCCGCAGCCCAGACCAAGGTCAACCTCCCGACCTGGGCCTGGCTGGACGCCGCCGACTTCAAGCCGGTCTCGGTCACCGCGTCCGTACCGGTGATCGGCATCGCGGCGACCGCGACGGCGGAACCGAAGTCTCTCAGGATCGAACCCGGCACCAAGGACGCCGTGACCTACCCGGCTTCCGGCGTCTGCGAGATCAACAACGGCCGCATCGGCGAGCCCTACGCCAAGGGCAAGGCGAACCAGACCCCGCCCTGCGGAGTGAAATACCTGCGCTCATCGGGCGACGGCACGTACCCCCTCCAGGCCACCGTCACCTGGGAAATCGAGTGGACCGGCACCGGCGGCGCAGGCGGTGACCTCCCCGACGGCACGTTCGGCGCCACCCAGGACGTCGTGGTGCAGGAGATCCAGGCCGTCAACCGCTGAGCAGGGCAGCGGATCCGACAGGGCGGGTGATCACCTTCACCGTGTTCACCCCGCCCGTCTCACCGACGGATGCCTTGTTGAGCGGACAGCGAGGTGGGTAAGAAGGCCCTCATGACCACACTCGGCGCCGTCTTCCGTCCCCAACTCGCCCCCGAGCGACTGCGGTCCGTCTGTGAAGTGGCGGAGAGTTCCGGGCTCGAAGAGCTGTGGCTCTGGGAGGACTGCTTCCTGGAAGGCGGGATCTCCACCGCCGCCGCTGCCCTCGCCTGGACCGAGCGCGTGCGGGTCGGGGTCGGGCTGTTGCCCGTGCCGTTGCGGAACGTGGCCGTCACGGCCATGGAGGTCGCCTCGCTGCACCGGATGTTCCCGGGGCGGGCGATCGTCGGGGTGGGGCATGGCGTACAGGACTGGATGGGGCAGGTGGGGGCTCGGGCCGAGTCGCCGGTCACGCTGTTGCGGGAGTATCTCGTCGCGCTGCGAGCGCTGTTGGGCGGGGAGCGGGTGACGACCGACGGGCGGTACGTCACGCTTGACGACGTCGCCCTCGACTGGCCGCCGGAGGGAACTCAGGGCGGGGTGCTGGCGGGGGCCACCGGGCCGCGGTCGTTGCGGCTCACCGGAGAGGCCGCCGACGGGACCATTCTCACCGCCGCCACCCATGCCGAGGGCGTGCGCACGGCGCGGCAGCTGATCGAGGAGGGGCGGGAGGCCGGCGGTCGCGGGGGAGAGCCGCACGCCGTGGTCGTGTACCTGCTCACCGCCACCGGGGGTGACGCCGCCGAGCGGCTGCGTGCCGAACTGGCTGCCGAGGGGCTTGAGTCCGTGCCGGACCTGGGCGTCGCAGGGGACGCCGGGGCCGTTGCCAAGGCGGTCGGGCGGCTGGTCGAGGCGGGGGCCGACAGCGTCGTACTGCAGCCGACGGGCGACGAGCCCGACCCGGAGGGGTTCGTGCGGTTCGTGGCGGAGGAAGTGCGTCCCCTGGTTCCTTGAGGGGGCCCGGCAGCCGGGCCGTTCTGTTCCCCGCGTGCCCCGCCCGTTGTCAGCGGCGGCTGCCACACTCCGGGCATGAGCAGCGATGACCACGTGGCCGCCGTACGTCTGCGCGACGTGGTGGAAGCGGCACCGTGCGGTACGGATACGACGAGCACGTCCTGTTCGTTCTGACGTGACAGGCACAGGCGAGAGGCACCATGGCAGAGCATCACGAGCGGCACCGACCGCACCCCACCTTCGAAGCCCTCGTCGCCGAAGCCGCCGCCTCCACCGAAGGCTGGGACTTCTCCTGGTTCGAGGGCCGGGCGACCGAGCAACGCCCCTCCTGGGGATACGCCGTGTCGATGGCCGAGCGGCTGGGCCGGGCCGACGCGGTGCTCGATGTGCAGACCGGGGGAGGAGAGGTGCTGGACTTCGCCCTGGCCAGGGCTCCGAAGCCGCCGCTGCTCGCCGTCGCCACCGAGGGCTGGCCGCCGAACGTGGCCAAGGCGACCGCCCTGCTGCGTCCGCGTGGCGTCGCCGTCGTCGCCGCTGCCGAGGACGATCCGCTGCCCTTCGCCGACGGTGCCTTCGACCTGGTCGTGAGCCGGCACCCCGTACGTCCGCACTGGGCCGAGATCGCCCGGGTCCTGCGCCCCGGAGGGACCTACTTCGCGCAGCATGTGGGACCGAGCAGCGTCTTCGAGATCGTCGAGTACTTCCTCGGGCCCCAGCCGGACGATGTGCGCGGCGGCCGCCGTCCCGACCGCGAGCGCGCCGACGCCGAGGCCGCCGGGCTGGACGTCGTAGAGCTGCGGGCGGAGCGGCTGCGGATGGAGTTCCACGACATCGGCGCGGTCGTGCACTTCCTGCGCAAGGTGGTGTGGATGGTCCCCGGCTTCACCGTCGAGGCGTACGAGCCGCAGCTCCGCGCACTGCACGAGCGGATCCGGGCCGAGGGGCCCTTCGTCGCCCACAGCACCCGCCATCTCTTCGACGCACGCAAGCCGGGCACACCCGCGCCGAGCTGATGATCACGCGTGCGGTCCCACCGAGACCCTCCCCACCACCAACTCCGCCACCGCCACCGCCTCCAGCGCCTCACCCACTCGCTCCACCTGCTCGCCCAGCTCCCGTTCCTGCTGTGTCGTCAGCCGGCCGAGCCGCTCGACCGTGACGGTCGTACGGCTGCCCCGGTGTTCCGGCCGGTTCCCTCGACCGCGCGGGTCACTCGTTTCACTCAATCCGCTTGCGCATCTTCCGGCGAGGGTTTTCACATCGTTATCGTCCGAGGCTCGCCTCCGTGCCGCCGCTCGCGTAGGTTCGTACCAAGGTAATTCGCGTGAGCAAAGCTGCGCGGGCGGTACCGCGCAGTGGAGGGGGCTGCGCGGTGCCAGAACCTCACCGCCGAGTCCGTATCGCCAGGGCGGACCGGGGTGACTCCGGGGTCAAGCGGGCGTTCGCGGCCCCGTTCACCCGTCGGGGGGATGCCGGGACAACTCGTCCGAGCGGACCCCAAGGTGCGGCAAATCCTCCGGATCTTGCCCCAGGGTGGCCCGAATCGCCTGCACAGAGGCCCTCTTCCGGCCAGGCGTGAGCCCTGAACGAGGGCTTCCGCGGGCACCGCCGCGTCGCCGGGCGACTCCGGAGAGTAGTTGTGGCGCGCCGATGCGCGCAGCATCACTTACGAAGGGTTATGGTGGAAACCCCCCCTCGGGCCGGTCCGTCTCCCCCCCACGGACCGGCCCGTTTTTTGTGCCCGGTGGGGCGGTTCGAATCAGCGGCCGGAATTGTTCGTTCCGTATCCGTAGGTGATCCGTAGACGATCCGTAGACGTCCGTGGACGGCCCACGGTGGCGGCGGGGGTAGGCTTCGCCTCCGGGGACCGCCATACGGGCAGGGACCGCCCGCGGCCACGACCGGGCCGCACGCCGCGGCCTGTCCGATCCGTACGGAGGGGCTGACAATCACGTGAACCTGCGCGACAAGCTGCGTGGCCTGCTGGTCAGGCTGTACGCGCGCCGGGTGGAAGGCCACCTGGACCACGCTCAGGTGCCCAAGCACATCGGCGTCATCATGGACGGCAACCGGCGCTGGGCGAAGGCCGCCGGATCCAGCACCGTCCACGGCCACCGGGCCGGCGCCGAGAAGATCGAGGAGTTCCTCGGCTGGTGCAGTGAGACCGACGTCGAGGTCGTGACCCTCTGGCTCCTGTCCACGGACAACTTCGACCGGCCACAGGACGAGCTCGTCCCGCTGCTCGGCATCATCGAGGACGTCGTCCGCACCCTGGCCGCCGACGGCCGCTGGCGCGTGCACCACGTGGGCACGCCCGACCTGCTGCCCTCCGGGATGCAGACGGTCCTCAAGGAGGCCGAGGAGACCACCGCGCACAACGACGGGATACTGGTCAACGTCGCCATCGGCTACGGCGGCCGCCAGGAGATCGCCGACGCCGTACGGTCGATGCTGCTCGACGCGCAGGACAAGGGCACCTCGGTGGAGGAGCTCGCCGAGGCCGTCGACACCGACATGATCGGGCGTCACCTCTACACCAGCGACCAGCCCGACCCCGACCTGGTGATCCGTACCAGCGGCGAGCAGCGGCTGTCCGGATTCATGCTCTGGCAGACCGCGCACTCCGAGTACTACTTCTGTGACGTGTTCTGGCCGGCCTTCCGCAAGGTCGACTTCCTGCGCGCGATGCGCGACTACGCCGCCCGCCACCGGCGCTTCGGCGGCTGACACACAGGTCGCGACCCTTCCGGGTACCCCGCCGAAGACGGGCGTCACACGGAGTTCACCGGCTCGCCGTCATATGCCGTGGCATGGCGACGCCCGTTCGAGGGCATAACCCAGTCAGGTCGATGCCCGAATCACGGGTGTCGGATCTCAGCGGACGGCACGGGGCCGTCCGCCCGGGAGGCCCTTTGCACCAGCCCGATCGTGCGGTCACCGCACGGACGAAGCGGCGGGAGGGCCGGTTCTCGGCCCGCGCAGGGCGGCCGACGACCGGTCGGGATTTTTCCCACCCCTCCCGGTCCAGCTTCCACTCCGTCGCTCCCCGACCTCATCCGAGGGGGTACGTCCTTCCGTGGTGACCAGCGCAAAGCGCCACAAGCCAGACCGGCGCACCTATGTTCTCGACACCAGCGTCCTGCTGGCCGACCCGAACGCCCTGAACCGCTTCGACGAGCACGAGGTCGTGCTCCCCATCGTCGTGGTGACGGAGTTGGAGGCCAAGCGGCACCATCCCGAACTCGGCTACTTCGCCCGGCAGGCGTTGCGTCTGCTCGACGAGTTCCGCGTCCGGTACGGCCGTCTCGACGCGCCCATCCCCACCGGAGACCTGGGCGGGACCGTCCGTGTCGAGCTCAACCACTCGGACCCCAGCGTGCTGCCCAGCGGCTACCGCCTGGGGGACAACGACTCCCGCATCCTCGCGGTCGCCCGCAACCTGCAGGCCGAGGGGTTCGACGTCACCGTCGTCTCGAAGGACCTGCCGCTCAGGATCAAGGCGTCCTCCGTCGGGCTCCTCGCCGAGGAGTACCGCGCGGAGCTCGCCATCACGGACTCCTCCGGCTGGACCGGAATGTCCGAACTGACCCTGCCCGGCGAGCAGGTGGACATCCTCTTCGAGGAAGGGCACGTCTACGCCCCCGAGGCCGCCGGCCTGCCGGTGCACACGGGCCTGATGATCCAGTCGGAGCGCGGCAAGGCGCTCGGACGGGTCACGCCCGAGGGCAACATCCGGGTCGTGCGCGGGGATCGTGAGGCGTTCGGCATCAAGGGCCGCAGCGCCGAGCAGCGGATCGCGCTCGACCTGCTGCTCGATCCGGACGTCGGGATCGTGTCGATGGGCGGCCGGGCCGGCACCGGCAAGTCGGCGCTGGCCCTGTGCGCGGGTCTGGAGGCGGTCCTGGAGCGCCGTCAGCACCAGAAGGTGATGGTCTTCCGTCCGCTGTACGCGGTGGGCGGGCAGGAACTGGGCTATCTGCCGGGCTCCGAGGCCGAGAAGATGAGCCCCTGGGCGCAGGCGGTCTTCGACACCCTCTCGGCGGTCACGTCCCGCGAGGTCATCGAGGAGGTCACCGCGCGCGGGATGCTGGAGGTCCTGCCGCTCACCCACATCCGCGGCCGCTCGCTGCACGACGCGTTCGTCATCGTGGACGAGGCCCAGTCGCTGGAAAGGAACGTACTTCTCACCGTTCTGTCCCGGATCGGAGCCAATTCGCGGGTGGTTCTCACCCATGACGTTGCCCAGCGGGACAACCTGAGGGTCGGCCGCTACGACGGTGTCGTCGCTGTCGTCGAGAAGCTGAAGGGGCATCCGCTCTTCGCGCACGTGACCCTCACCCGGTCCGAGAGGTCCCAGATCGCCGCACTGGTGACCGAAATGCTCGAAGACGGACATATCTGACCGTCCTGCCTCAAACGGAGGCGATTGCGTACAAGTTGGCGCCGTCGGGAAAGGCGAAGAGCCTAGCCGGGCGGCGCCTTCGTGTGTGGGCCTTTGTGTGAATCTCCAGCGCCGAACGGGATGTGAGCTTTCACACGCAACTCGGAATTGCCTTGCCCCGTCGTGTTACGGCAGAGTCTCACTCCTGTCAGGCCCCGCATACGACACACCTGTACCCCCAGCGGTACGGCACCACAAAAGCAACAGCATCAACTGCATAGCGATGTCGTATGCCGCCCGAGCATCACGCGGCGCTCCCTGCGGGGAGTTGCCCACCGGGCCCGCGCCTCCCGTGACCCCGCAGTTGGGGAGGCCAGTGCCAGGGGCACGATTGCGTCCGCGAGGGTCACCGAAGCGGGCGATGCTGGAAGGAAACCCGTGTGAGCCGGATCTCGGTCCGGGGATTCGCAGTGGCCTCGGCCACGGCGGTCACCGCTGTCGGAAGCGTTGTCGGCGTTGCCTCGGGCAGCACCGCGCAGAACAACGACGCCGAAGCGACGGCAAGCGGCGCCACGCTGCTCGCGGACATCCCCGCGGGCCAGCAGGCCCAGGTGCAGACCGCGTCCCTGACGCAGCAGGCCGACGCACAGGCCATCGCGGCGGACACGAGCGCGAAGAAGGACGCCGAGGAGGCCGCCCGCAAGGCCGCCGCCGAGACGGCCATCGCGAAGAAGGAAGCCGCCAAGGAGGCAGCCGAGAAGGCCGCCAAGGAGGCCAAGGAGCGTGCGGAGGCCAAGGCGGCCGCCAGCCGCTCCAAGGACAGCTCCGACTTCCCCGTCGCGACCTCCTACACCATCGCGCAGCTTCAGGCGATGGCGCGGCAGATGGTGCCGGCGGGTCAGTTCCAGTGCTTCAGCAACATCGTGGACCACGAGTCTGACTGGAACTACAAGGCGGTCAACCCCTCCTCCGGCGCCTACGGCATGTTCCAGGCCCTCCCCGGCACCAAGATGGCGTCCGCCGGTGCCGACTGGCGGACCAACCCGGCCACCCAGATCAAGTGGGGCCTGAACTACATGAACGAGCGTTACGGCAGTCCCTGTGACGCCTGGTCGTTCTGGCAGGCCAACAACTGGTACTGAGTCGACCGGCCCACGGCCGACCCGACCCTTCGCGCGAGCCCCGCACCGGACAACGGTGCGGGGCTCGCGCCATGTACGGTCGGACGCGAACGACTCCCGGGGGGAGTGGTGCGCAGAGACGGGGGAAGAGGACGAATCATGTCGCGGGTGCCAGGGTGGCTCGGCCGGCTCGGTGCCGGACTGACCGAGATCAACGAGCGGTACAACCAACGCCTCGCCGAGGCCGAACGGGAGCGGGACGCCTCCGAGTCCGGCCCGCAGGCCGACGAGCACGTCCCGCCGCCCCCTGACCAGGCGCCCGACGTTCCGGCCCGGCCCGATCCCGCGGTCGCCGTGCCCTGGGGCGTGCGGGTCGCGGCGGAGGCCGGCTGGCGGTTGCTCGTCCTCGCCGGCACGGTGTGGGTGCTGATGCGAGTCATCAGCGCCGTCCAGCTCGTGGTGCTCTCGTTCGTGATCGCGCTGCTCATCACGGCCATGCTGCAGCCGACGGTGGCGCGGCTGCGGCGGCACGGCGTACCGCGCGGGCCCGCCACCGCGCTGACGGCGATCCTGGGGTTCGTCGTCATAGGCCTCATCGGCTGGTTCGTGACCTGGCAGGTCATGGAGAACGCCGACCACCTCTCGGGCCAGATCCAGGACGGCATCGACGAGTTGCGGAACTGGCTGCTGAACAGCCCCTTCCACGTCACCGACAAGCAGATCAACGAGATCGCGACGAATCTGCGCGAGGCGGTCGGGGCGAACACCGAGCAGATCACCTCGGCGGGCCTGGAGGGCGTGACGGTCGTCGTCGAGGCGCTGGCCGGGATCCTGCTGGCCGTGTTCTGCACGCTGTTCCTGCTCTACGACGGCAAGCGGATCTGGGAGTGGACGCTGAAGCTGGTGCCGGCGGCGGCGCGGCCGGGGGTGGCCGGGGCCGGGCCGGCGGCGTGGCGGACGCTGACGGCGTATGTGCGCGGCACGGTGATCGTCGCCATGATCGACGCGATCTTCATCGGGCTCGGGATCTACTTCCTCGATGTGCCGATGGCCGTGCCGCTGGCGGTGTTCATCTTCCTGGGCGCGTTCATCCCGCTGGTGGGTGCGGTGGTGTCCGGGGCGCTGGCGATGGTCGTCGCGCTGGTCACGCAAGGGGTGTTCACCGCTGTCATGACGCTGGTGGTGGTGCTGGCGGTGCAGCAGATCGAGGGGCACATCCTGCAGCCGTTCATTCTGGGGCGGGCTGTGCGGGTGCATCCGCTGGCGGTGGTGCTGTCGGTGGCGTCCGGGGGGATGGTGGCCGGGATCGGGGGCGCGGTGGTCGCCGTGCCGCTGGTGGCCGTGACGAACACGGTCGCCGGCTATCTGCGGGCGTACTCGCGGCAGTCGGCGGTGCGTCATGCCGTGCGGCCGCGCGGTGCTACGGCGGTGAGCGCGGAGCCCGAGCGCGAGGCGCCGCCGAAGTAGAGACGCAACAGCAGTCCCCCGCCCACCGGTCAGGATGCTGTTGGCGAACCCCGCGCGGCGGGAGCCGAGTGTCCGTACCGTCTCAGCGACACGCCGCGTGCACGGCGTGTCGCTGAGACTCTCGCACCACTTGTCGGCCGTCCGCCGAATTCGCCAACGGCATCCGGTCAGGTGGGCGGGGCCCTGCGCTGCGGGGCGTGCGGCCGAGGGTTACTCGGACAGCACCGCCTCGGCATCCAGCGTCACACCGACCGCCTGGACCACGGACGCGATCTTGAACGCCTCCTGGACGACCTCGCGGTCGAGGCCGGCCTTGCGGAGGACCTGCTCGTGCGAGTCGAGGCACATGCCGCAGCCGTTGATGGCGGAGACGGCGAAGGACCACAGCTCGAAGTCGACCTTGTCGACGCCCGGGTTGCCGATGACGTTCATCCGCAGACCCGCGCGCAGGTTGCCGTACTCGTGGTCCGAGAGCAGGTGACGCGTGCGGTAGAAGACGTTGTTCATCGCCATCACCGCGGCCGCCGACTTGGCGGCCGTGTACGCCTCCGGCGACAGGTTCGCCTTGGCCTCGGGCTCCAGCTCGCGCAGCACGATCGGGGAGCGCGAGGCGATCGCCGTCGCCAGCACGGTGCCCCACAGCTGCTGGGCCGGCAGCTCGGAGTTGCCGATGACCGAGCCCAGGTTGAGCTTCAGGTCCTTGGCGTAGTCCGGTAGGGCGGACTTGAGTGCGTCGAGGGACATGTCAGATCACTCTCCCGAGAGCAGGGCGACCGGGTCGAGCGTCTCGTCGCCCTTGGACCAGTTGCAGGGGCACAGCTCGTCCGTCTGGAGCGCGTCCAGCACCCGCAGGACCTCCTTCGGGTTACGGCCGACGGAACCCGCGGTCACCATGGAGAACTGGATCTCGTTGTTCTGGTCCACGATGAACACCGCGCGCTTGGCGAAGCCGTCCTCGCCCTCGATGCCGAGGTCGCGCATCAGCTCGTGCTTGGAGTCGGCCATCATCGGGAACGGCAGGTCACGCAGGTCGTCGTGGTCCTTGCGCCAGGCGTGGTGGACGAACTCGGAGTCGCCGGAGAAGCCGAGGACCTGCGCGTCGCGGTCGGCGAACTCGTCGTTCAGCTTGCCGAAGGCGGCGATCTCGGTCGGGCACACGAAGGTGAAGTCCTTGGGCCACGCGAAGATGACCTTCCACTGACCCTCGTAGGTCTTGTGGTTGATCTGCTGGAACTCCTTGCCCTTCTCCAGCGAGACGCAGGCGGTCAGATCGAACTCGGGGAACTTGTCACCGACAGTGAGCACACGCTCTCCTTGCAGCGAAGAAACACCCGGATTGCGGGTGTTTCCCATGGGTTGGACGGTGTTGATGTTGGCACAACGTCGATTGATTACAGAAATAGCTACACTCGGTCGAGTTGATCGAAGGTGGTTATCAGTGACTGTGGGTAGTAAGCGCAGGCAGCCCAGCCTCGCCCAGCTGCGGGCCTTCGCAGCCGTGGCCGAGCACCTGCATTTCCGGGACGCAGCCGGGGCGATCGGCATGAGCCAGCCCGCCCTCTCGGGAGCCGTCTCGGCGCTGGAGGAGTCACTCGGAGTGACGCTCCTCGAGCGTACGACGCGTAAGGTGCTGCTCTCCCCGGAGGGCGAGCGGATCGCCGTACGGGCCAAGGCGGTGCTGGCCGAGGTGGGTGCGCTCATGGACGAGGCCGAGGCGGTCCGAGCCCCGTTCACCGGTGTGCTGCGGCTCGGGGTCATCCCCACGGTGGCGCCCTATCTGCTGCCCACGGTCCTGCGGCTCGTCCACGAGCGGTATCCGCACCTCGACCTCCAGGTGCACGAGGAGCAGACCGCCAACCTGCTCGACGGCCTCACCAGCGGTCGGCTCGACCTGCTGCTGCTCGCCGTACCGCTCGGCGTGCCGGGCGTGGCCGAACTGCCGCTGTTCGACGAGGACTTCGTGCTCGTCACGCCGCTCGAGCACTGGCTCGGCGGACGCGAGGGCATTCCGCGCGAGGCGCTGCGCGAGCTGAACCTGCTGCTGCTGGACGAGGGGCACTGCCTGCGCGACCAGGCCCTCGACATCTGCCGGGAGGCCGGACGCGACGACGTGCCCGTCACCACCACCGCCGCCGGACTGTCCACGCTGGTGCAGCTCGTGGCGGGTGGGCTCGGCGTGACGCTGCTGCCGCGCACCGCCCTGAAGGTCGAGACCTCCCGCAGCAACCAGCTCCTCACCGGGTACTTCGCCGATCCGGCCCCCACCCGCCGGATCGCCCTGGCCATGCGGGCGGGGGCCGCGCGCGGAACGGAGTACGAGGAGCTGGCGGCCGCACTGCGGGAAGCACTGCGGCCGCTGCCCGTACGGGTCCTGGACGAGGACGCCTGACGGCCCGTGCGGGCGGCTACTCCGTCCGCAGACCGTCCGGCCGCACCAGCTTCAGCAGCGGCGGCAGGCTCAGCAGCGTCACCACCAGGACGACGCCCGCGCCGACCCCGGTCATCGACAGCACGCTCGGCCAGTCCACCCGGACGGTCGCGTTGACCATCCGCAGCAGGACCGCGCCCAGGGCCATGCCGACCGTCGCCGCGAGCAGCAGGCCCAGCCCGATCGGAATCGCCGTCTGCCACAGCACCGACAGGCCCAGGGTGCGGCGCCGGGTGCCGAAGGCGACCAGCGACGACAGCAGCCTGCGGCGTTCGCGCAACTGCTCCAGCTGCGAGATCAGCAGGCTCGCCCCGATCAGCGCCAGCACGCAGGCGGCGCCGACGGACAGGCCGGTGCGGATGGTGGCGTAGCGTTCGTCGCGTTCGACGGAGTGCCAGACCATGGGGTCGGAGCCGATGCCCATGCGTGCCGCCGCGTTGCGCACGTACTCGTACGCGTCCGGCTCGCCGGGGGCGAGGGTCAGGTAGAGCTCCTTCTCGGCGAAGGGCGCGAGCCCGGTGAACGGAGCGCCCGGCGTGACCAGGATGCCGCCGTGCTCGGTGCCGGTCGGGTCCTCGCGGGACTCGGCCTGCCGGATGTCACGCGGCACCGTCCAGGAGAAGCGCTCCTCGGGACCGCCCTCGTTCACGCTGTCGGACCACAGTCTCTTACCCGCCTCGGCCGTCACGGTGTCGTGCTCCGCCCCGTGCACGGCGAAGACGTCGCCGTCGCGGCAGGAGGGCAGCGTGGCCACCTCGCGCAGTGCGTCACAGTCGCCCAGGGTGACCCGGACGAAGGAGCTCGCGTCGGTGCGCCCGTCGGCGAGGTGGGTCTCGGCCAGGGCGGTGACCTTGCGCACGCCCTCAGTGTCCCGGAACGTCTCGGCGGTGGAGGCGAGTTCGAGGTGGTCCGGCACGTGGATCTGCATCTGGGCGCGGGAGACGTCGTACCGTGACGCGGCGGTGTAGGTGCCCTCCACACCCGCAAACAGCATCTGCAGCGCGATCGCCCCGGCCACCGCCACCGCGATGCCGTTGACCATCCGGGCCGCCGCGCCGCTGCTCAACTGGAGCCTGCGCACGGCCAGCTGCCAGGCCACCCCGCCCGAGCCGAGCCGGGCGACGACCGTCTCCACGATCCAGGGCAGCAGGGCCGTGACGCCGACGAGCAGGAGCATGACACCGCCGACGACGAGGTACTGGTTGAAGGTCCCGTCGTCGTTGCCCTGCCCGATCATGGGGACGAGCAGCGCGAGTCCGCCCAGCGGCAGCAGCAGCCGCCACCACAGCCGGCGCCGCGCGGGCTTGGCCGTGCGCACCACGCCGAGCGGCTCGATGACCACCCCGCGCAGCGCGAGGAGCGTCACCAGTACCGCGGCCGTCGGCACCGCCAGCGCGACCAGGACGGCCAGCAGGGGAGAGGGGGTCAGATAGCTCGGGAAGACGCTGACATGGAACACCTCGACAGAGGACGCCAGTTGACGTCCGAGCAGGAAGAACCCGGTGCCGAGGACGAGCCCGAGCAGGGAACCGGCCAGCGCCTCCCCGGCGGCGATCCGCCGGGTCATGCGACTGTCGGAGCCGACCAGCCTGAGCGCCGCGAGCCGGCGGTCGCGCCGCTCGCCGCCGAACCGTACGGCCGCGGCGATGAACACGGCCACCGGCATCAGCAGCACTACGAAGACGACCAGCACCAGCAGGAGCAGGACCGGGTCCCAGGGGTCCGACAGCCCCAGGTCCGGGTTGCCGAAGCTGTCGATCCGGGCCCCGCTGGTGTGTTCGAGCTGCTTGGCGAGCCCCTTGCCGCCCGCGAAGTAGGCGAGTTCCTGGGAGCCGACCAGCCCCTGCTCGCCGATGGTGCCCGCGATGCGGTAGTCCAGCCGCTCGCGCAGCAGCTTGCCGTCGTCGGAGGCGAGCAGCTCCCTCAGCGCGGGGGAGACGACCATCTCGCCGTCCGCCGGGAACGCCGAGACCCCCGGTGGCAGCGGAGCATCAGGGCCCTCCGCCTCCAGCACGCGTCCGCGGACGCCCCGGTCCCGGAACACGGTGTCCGAGTCCAGGACGACCAGGGTGTCGTCGGCCTTCGGTATCTTCTGCTGGCTGAAGGTGTGGTCGCTGCGCGCCCCCTCGCGCCGGTCCCGTTCCGCCAGCGCGTTGGGGACGGCGGTGGTGAGCAGCAGCAGCGCCACGCCGAGCCCGACACCGACGGCCGTCAGCAGCGCCCGGGTCCACCCCTCGCGCCCGCCCGCGAAGGCGAAGCGCACCCCCATGGCCAGCTCCCGGGCCCACGGTCCGACGCTCATACGACGCGCTCCATGTCCCGGGACCTGCCGTCCCGTACGACGATCTCGCGGTCGGAGTAGGCGGCCACCCGCGCCTCGTGCGTGACGAGCAGCACGGCCGTGCCGGCGGACCTGGCGGCGTCCGTGAGCAGTTCCATCACGCGCTCGCCGTTGAAGGAGTCGAGCGCGCCGGTCGGCTCGTCGGCGAAGACCACCCGCGGGTTCGTCACCAGCGAGCGGGCGACGGCGACCCGCTGCCCCTGACCGCCGGAGACCTCGCCGGGCCGCTTCCTGCGGAGGTCGTCGACCTCCAGCCGTTCCATCCACGCCAGGGCGGTCCGCTCGGCCTCCCTGCGGGAGGTGCCGTTCAGCCGCAGCGGCAGCGCGACGTTCTCCACGCAGGTGAGTTCCGGCACGAGCTGCCCGAACTGGAACACGAACCCGAACTCGGAGCGCCGCAGCGCACTGCGCTCGGCGTCGCTCATCGAGGTCACCTCACGCCCGCTGTACGTGATCGAGCCCGAGTCGGGCATGACGATCCCGGCGAGACAGTGCAGCAGCGTCGACTTGCCCGACCCGGAGGGGCCCATCACGGCCACGACCTCGCCCGGGTGGATGGAGAACTCCGCCCCGTCGAGCGCGGTCGTCGGCCCGTACGCCTTGCGCAGGTCCCGGGCGGTGAGGAGCGAACCAGCGGGAATCGTCACCGGGACACCGCCTCACGGAGCTTGTCCAGACGCGCCGCGGTCAGCTCCAGCCAGCGCAGGTCCGCCTCCAGGTGGAACAGGGCGTGGTCGCAGATGAGCTGGTCGGCCAGGTCGCCCTTGCGCTTGCGGTCGGTGAGGATCCGCATGCTGCGCAGGTGCTCCGAGCGCTGGGTGTCGAGGATGTCACCGGCGTCGCGGTGGGTGAGCAGTGCGAGGACGACCTTGGTGTAGAGGGTCGACTGGAGGTACGGCTCCGGCTTCTCGGGCGTGGCGAGCCAGCGCGCGACATCCGTGATGCCGGCCTCGGTGATCGCGTACCGCTTGCGCTCGGGCCCGCCGCCCGCCTCGATGCCGTTGACCTGGACGAGCCCGTTCCTCAGCAGGCGGGACATCGTCGAGTAGACCTGGCCGTAGTGGAGCGGCCGGTCGTGACCGAACTTCTCGTCGAAGGCCCGCTTCAGGTCGTAACCGTGCCGCGGACCGGACTCCAGGAGCCCCAGGAGAGTGTGACCGATGGACATGACCAGGACTGTACACGGGGTGTATACGCGGCATGTATACGCCGAGTGTGTAGAGCGTGGCGGGCGGTACGGCCGGGCAGGCCGGGGGCGGTTGTCACGGTTCCGCAACAGCCCCCGTCAACGGTCGGCCGATCAATCGAGCCGGTCAGCCGATCAGGCCGGCGGGGGCCCGGGGCCGGAGTCCCCGGGCGGCCGGCCACGCCGTGGCAGCGGGCCGGTCTCCCGGGGCAGCCGCCCCGCCTCCGCCAAGGCCCTGCGCAGCAGGAACTCGATCTGCGCGTTGGCCGATCGCAGTTCGTCCCCGGCCCACCGTGCGAGCGCCTCGTGCACCGCCGGGTCCAGCCGCAGCAGCACCTGCTTGCGCTGCTGCTGCGGCCGGCGCCGCGGGGCCGGGCCTTCGGACGGGGTGGTCACTGGTAGAGGGACCCGGTGTTGAGGACCGGCTGCGCGGCGCGGTCACCGCACAGCACGACCATGAGGTTGGAGACCATCGCCGCCTTGCGCTCGGAGTCCAGCTCCACGATGTCCCGCTCGGTGATCCGGGCGATCGCGTCCTCGACCATCCCCACCGCTCCGTCCACGATCTGCCGCCGCGCGGCGACCACCGCTCCGGCCTGCTGCCGCTGGAGCATCGCCGAGGCGATCTCGGGGGCGTACGCGAGGTGCGTGAAGCGGGACTCGATGATCTGCACCCCGGCCGCCTCCACACGCGCGTGCAGTTCGGCGGCGAGCTTCTCGGTGATCTCCTCGGCGTTGCCGCGCAGGGAGAGGCCGTCCTCCTCGTGGGCGTCGTAGGGGTACTCGATGGCGATGTGCCGCACGGCCGCCTCGGTCTGGGTGGAGACGAACTCGATGTAGTCGTCCACCTCGAAGACGGCCTGGGCGGTGTCCTCGACCCGCCACACCACGACCGCGGCGAGCTCGATCGGGTTGCCGTAGGCGTCGTTGACCTTCAGGACGGCGGTCTCGTGGTTACGGACACGCGTCGAGATCTTGGTGCGCGAGGTGAGGGGGTTCACCCAGCGCAGGCCGTCCCGCCGTATGGTGCCCCGGTACCGGCCGAAGAGCTGGACGACGCGGGCCTCGCCCGGCGCGACCATGTTCAGACCGCCCATGGCGAGAGAGGCCGCGAGTGCGACCAGGAGGCCGCAGATGACCAGCGCCGTCTTGGCGCCGGTCGCGTCCACCGCCGTGGAGGCCGCGATCAGCCCGGCGCCGGCCAGCAGCCCGAGCAGGCCGAGCAGCAGGGCGAGCCCGCCGCCGATGCTCTGCGCGGTGAACTCCCGCACGCGGGGCGCCGGCATCTCGGGTACGTCGGCCGTGACTTGTGTGACCTGTGTGACCTGCGTGCCTGGTGCGGACATGGGTGGTCCCCCCGTTCTTCTGCGAAGCCACTCCCGCGTAGCTTCTGTCTAGCTAAGTGATATCACTTTATCGCGTTCTGGCAACCCTGCGCGTGTCTCGTACGTCGGTTCCGTTGGGAGGGGTTTGGGGTGGGTGCTGATTGTCACGTCCGCAAAGGGGCGGATCGGCAGCCCTTTCTCATATCTCCCGGTGTTAACTTTCTGAGCTGACCTGAGCGGCGAACCTGTGTGACGCGTGAGCACACACGAACGAAGCGGAGCGGATCGGACCCATGGGACGAGCGGAAGAGAGACGCGCCCGACAGCGCGGTGGGCGCCGGGCGGCACCCAAGCGCCGCCGTTCGTCGGGCGCGGCCGGGAAGAGCGGCATACGCAGACTCTTCACCTGGAAGAAGATCCTCGGCACCTTCCTCGGCCTGTGCCTGCTGGGCATGGGCGCCTTCATCGTGCTGTACATGATGATCGGAATCCCGAAGGGGAACGCCGACGCCCGGTTGCAGAGCAACGTCTACAAGTACAGGGACGGCTCGCTGCTGGCCCGCGCGGGTGAACGCAACCGCGAGATCGTGGGCCTGGCCGAGGTGCCCAAGCCCGTCCAGAGGACCTTCGTCGCCGCCGAGAACAAGACCTTCTACAAGGACGCCGGTGTCGACCTGAAGGGCACGGCCCGCGGTCTGCTCAACACCGTCACCGGCAAGGGCGCGCAGGGCGGCTCCACGATCACGCAGCAGTACGTCAAGAACTACTACCTGACGCAGGAACAGACCGTCTCGCGCAAGCTGAAGGAACTGGTCATCTCGCTCAAGCTGGACCGGGAGGAGTCCAAGGACTACATCCTCGCCGGCTACATCAACACCAGTTACTACGGTCGTGGCGCCTACGGCATCCAGGCCGCCGCGCAGGCCTACTACCAGGTGGACGCCAAGGACCTGACCGTCGAGCAGGGGGCCTACCTCGCCGCGCTCCTCCAGGCGCCGAACCAGTACGACTGGGCGATAGCCTCCGACACCGGCAAGAAGCTGGTCAAAGACCGCTGGAACTACGTCCTGGACAACATGGTCGACGAAGGCTGGCTGGACCAGGCCGAGCGTCAGGCCATGAAGTTCCCGGTGCCCGAGGAGCCGAAGGCCGACCCGAGCCTGGGAGGGCAGACCGGGTACCTGGTGAAGGCCGCCGACGCCGCTCTGCAGAAGCAGCTTGTCGCCGAGGGAG
The DNA here is from genome assembly GCF_055578235.1 of Streptomyces sp. NPDC033136. Classification (NCBI taxonomy): domain Bacteria; kingdom Bacillati; phylum Actinomycetota; class Actinomycetes; order Kitasatosporales; family Streptomycetaceae; genus Streptomyces; species Streptomyces sp. NPDC033136. The sequence goes on along the minus strand of NZ_JBVIPD010000012.1, from coordinate 107,442 downwards.
CCGCCGAGGACGCCAAGCAGGCGGAGGCGCTGGTCAACCAGGGCGGCTGGACCGTCACGCTCAACATCGACAAGAAGAAGCAGGCGGCGCTGGAGAAGTCCGTCAAGCAGCAGCTGACCAGCAAGCTCGACCCCGAGAAGCGCAAGGTCGACGGGGACGTCCAGGCCGGTGCCGTGTCCGTGAACCCGAAGACGGGCGCCGTGGTCGCGATGTACGGCGGTGTGGACTACTTCAAGCACTACATGAACAACGCCACCCGCCCCGACTACCAGCCGGCCTCCACCTTCAAGCCGGTCATCCTGGCCGCGGCCCTGGAGGAGCAGGCACAGACGCAGGACGGCAAGCCGATCACCGCGAACACGATCTACGACGGCACGAGCGAGCGCCCGGTCGTCGACAACGGCAGCAAGGTCGGCTTCGCCCCCGAGAACGAGGACGACGGGAACTACGGGAAGATCACCGTGCAGACGGCGATGAACAAGTCCGTCAACTCCGTCTTCGCGCAGATGGGCGTAGACGTGGGCATGACCAATGTGGTGGACGTCGCCGGCAAGCTCGGCATGGACACCAAGAACATGGAGGCCGTGCCCGCCCAGACCCTGGGCAGCATGGGCGCGAGCCCCCTGCAGATGGCCGGTGTCTACGCCACGCTCGACAACCACGGCAAGAAGGTCACCCCGGCCCTCGTGAAGTCGGCTGAGCACCTGAACCGGACGGTCACCATGCCCGACCCGGTCGGCGAGCAGGTCATCAGCCGCGAGGCCGCCGACTCCGTCACCTCGGTGCTGACCGGCGTGGTCGACGACGGCACCGCCCAGGCCTCCGTACGGGACAACCCCCAGCGCGACGGCCAGCAGGTCGCGGGCAAGACGGGTACGTCCGACAACAACAAGTCGGCCTGGTTCACGGGCTACACGCCGAACCTGGTCACCTCGGTCGGCCTGTTCGGCGAGGACGCCAAGACCCAGGCCCAGGTCCCGATGTACAAGGCGCTCGGCGAGCCCCGGATCAACGGCGGCGGCTTCCCGGCACGGATCTGGGCGGCCTACACCTTCGGCGTGATGGGCGAGGTCACCAAGTTCGACCTGGACACCGAGCAGGGCGCGGCCGTCCAGCCGACGCGGACGCCGACGCCCACGCAGGAGCCGACCAAGGAGCCGACCGAGGAGCCGACGACCGAGGAGCCGTCGTCCTCCCCGCCGCCGACGACGGAAGAGCCCTCGTCGTCCCCGCCGCCGCCGACGCCGTCGACGAGCCCGCCCACCTCCACACCGCCCACGGTCCCGGAGACGTCACCGCCGACCGACGGCGACCCGTTCGAGCCGGTCAAACCGGACGAAGACGAATAGGACAAGCCGAAGGGCGCCCGGCGAGGAACGGGCGCCCTTCGGCTTGTCCGTACGGCGTGTCAGCCGTGGTTGAGCTCGAACCACACCACCTTGCCCGTGCTCAGCCGGGTCGCGCCCCAGCGCCGGGCCAGCCGGTTCACCAGGTACAGCCCGCGTCCGCCCTCGTCCGTCGCGCGGGCCTGCCGCAGACGCGGCAACTGCGGGACGTCGTCACCCACTTCACAGCGCAGCACGTCCGTGCGCAGCAGCCGCAGCGTGACCGGCCGGGACGAGTACCGCACGGCGTTCGTCACGACCTCGCTGACCAGCAGCTCGACGGAGTCGCTGAGTTCCTCCAGGCCCCAGCGCTGGAGCGCGCGCCGGGCCAGCCGGCGGGCCCGGCCGGGGGCGGCGTCCTCCGGCTCCAGGAACCAGTACGCCACGTCGCTGGGCGCGATCCCGTCGAAGCGGGCCGCGAGCAGCGCGATGTCGTCGTCCCGGTCGCCCGGGCCGAGCATGTCGAGCACCTCGTCGCACAGCGCTTCCAGGGGCGGCGGATGGTCCGGCCCGGTGAGCTGCGCGACCGCGGCGAGCTTCTCCCGCAGCTGCTCGATGCCCGTCCACACGTCCCGGAGCCGGGACTCGACCAGGCCGTCGGTGTAGAGCAGCAGGGTCGCACCGGCGGGCGCGTCCAGCTCCACCGCCTCGAAGTCCACGCCACCGACCCCGATGGGGGCACCGGCCGGGACACGCAGCACCTCGGCACGGCCGCCCAGGTGGAGCAGGACGGGCGGCGGATGACCGGCGTTGGCGATGGTGATGCGGTGCGATACCGGGTCGTACACCGCGTAGAGACAGGTCGCCATGCGGTCCACGCCGAGGCGCTGGGCCTGCTCGTCGAGGTGGTGCAGCACCTCCTGCGGCGGCAGGTCGAGGCCGGCGAGGGTCTGGGCCGTGGTGCGCAGCTGGCCCATGATGGCGGCCGACGTCATGGAGTGCCCCATGACGTCACCGACGACCAGGGCGACCCGGCTGCCGGGCAGCGGGATCGCGTCGTACCAGTCGCCGCCGACGCGGGCCGTCTCCGCGGCCGGCAGATAGCGGGAGGCGAGCCGCACCCCGGTCGGGCGGGGCAGCGTCTCGGGCAGCATGGTGCGCTGCAGCTCGTCCGCGATGTAGGCCTCGCGTCCGTACAGCACGGCCTTGTCGATGCCGAGGGCGCTGTGCGTGGCGAGCTGGGCGGCCACCAGCAGGTCGTCCGGCTCGAAGGCGATCCGCTCGGGCCGGCGCAGGAACAGCGCGGCGCCGATCACCCGGCGCCGGCCGCGCAACGGCGCGAGGATCGCGCGCTGCCCGTCCGGCACCGCGAACGCGCCGCTCTCACCGAGCAGTTCCGGCAGCGCTGCACGGGCCGCGGGGGCGTCGGTGAACACCGGGCGCACCCCCCGCAGGACCTCGGCGAGCGCACTGCCGGGCCGCACCTCGCACAGTTCGGCGCCGACCGTGTCCAGCTCGCTCGGCTCGGGCTGCGCGGCCGGCAGGAAGCCGTTCTCGGTGTCGCGCTCCGCCGGTATCCGGTCGGTGCGGCGCAGCCGCAGCACCAGCGGGCCGGTGGGCCGCTCGTCGCCGACGGGCAGCGGGTCGCGCAGATAGACCAGGATCGCGTCGGAGAAGGTGGGCACGGTGGCCCGGCACAGCCCCATCACGATCTCGTCGAGATCGATGCCGCGGGCGATCCGCCGGGTGGCGGCACCCACGAACCTGAGCCGGTCGCCGTCGCGGCGCATCGGCGTGGGCCGCCCGGGCGGCAGGCTCTGGCCGCTGCGGCGCTCCTGTCCGTCGAGGTCCGGCACCGGCCGGTCCTGTTCGTCGGCCGGCTGGACCGGGATGCCCTCGGGGGCGGGCCGCGGCCGGGGAGTGTCGCGCTCGGCGGTCTGCTCGGCACCCGGCTGGGAGTGCTCTGAGGCGGGGTCGCTCACGGTGTCCTTGCCCTTGCCGAACGGCGTGGAGGTGCCCGGCCCCGACGTGCCCGGCGTGGTGTGTGCCGTCGTGACCGGAACGGTGACGTCGCCGCCGGGGCGGCCCTGTACCGGTAAGGCGCCCGCTCCGGGCGCACGCGCCGGTGTCGGGGTGTGCAAGAGCGCCCCGCGCGGGTCCGCGGGGTCGACGCCCGGCTGGGGGCGTTCGAAGGAGGTCGGCTGCTCCGTCACGCGTGTCGAATCCATCCGTCCGGGGCTGCGCGCCTCGCACGCAGGTGGTCCCGCCGAAACTCCGATACCCGGAATACGTGCCCCAGGAACGGAATTCCCGCGTGGTCAGAGGTTGTTCCTGTGCCACCGGCGGACCGTCTGCGGCCCTGAAGGCCTGTGGCGCAGGCCCCGCCGGTGTTGCCCTCGTACCCCTCGCTCACGTCCTGCCGCCCCTCGGTGACGATCGGTCAAGCTCAGCGCGTGCTCCGGTGGTTGCCGCCGCGCGCCCTTGCGGAGGACGATCCTACGTTTCTTGCCCGGGGGCGCAGCAAGGGTCTCACGAGGACACATGCGCGGGCGTACGATCCCAGTCCTCCGGCAGTGACGGTACCGCCCAGGACGGATCCGGGCGCCAGTGCTGCCAGCCATCCGAGAACGGCGGCCCCCAGGCGCGGATCACCTCCACCGCGGCCTGCCCCGCCGCCCGTACTCTTTCCGCCTGCTGGTCGTCCATCAGCCCGTCACGCCGGGCCTGGGCGAACTCGTCCTCGTCGCGCCAGTGCCAACTGCGGTCCGGGTGGACGGAGATGTCCAGGAAATGGTCGACGGAGTCGACGCCGCCCGCCCAGCGGGCCAGCGGTTCCTCCAGGTTCACGTACCAGTTCTTGAACCGCCAGCCCGGGTCCCAGAACAGCCACACCGACCAGGGCAGGCCGGGCCGGGCGAGCTTCAGCACACCCGTGCCGAACCACCGGTCGCGCTGCACGGTCCGAGGCTTGGTGTAGCGCGACTCCAGCGGCTCCTGATGTACGGGCGTGCCGTCGGCGAGCACGGGTTTCACACACTCGGTGCCGGGCGCCAGCCACACGGCGAGCAGCTCCGCGTCGTCCTGGACGACGGTGACGGGACGCGCGATGTGGACCTGCGGAGCCCCCGCTCGCGCGGCGCCGCCGTTCTCCCGGTACCGCCACAGGATTTGGCTCCCGGGCGCCCAGAAGCCTGCCGCACCACCCGTTTCCACGCGTCTCATCGCTTCACCGTCTGCCATGGACAGATATTAGGTGTCACAGGCATACGACGCTGCGGCGCGTGTCACGGTTCACGCGCCGGGCGCTCCGGGCCGGCCGATCGTCACGGGCGTGTCATCCGCAGGACATCCAGCGCCTCGTCGAGCTGCTCCCGCGTCAGGTCCCCACGCTCCACGTACCCGCCGTCCAGGACGACCTGACGGATCGTCCTGCGCTCGGCCAGGGCCTTCTTGGCGACCTTCGCGGCCTCCTCGTACCCGATGTACTTGTTGAGCGGCGTGACGACGGAGGGGGAGGACTCGGCGTACTCCCGCGCGCGCTCGCGGTCGGCGGTGATGCCGTCGACGGTCCGGTCGGCCAGCAGCCGCGAGACGTTGGCGAGCAGCCGGACGGACTCCAGCACGTTCTTCGCGATGACGGGCAGCATCACGTTGAGCTCGAAGTTCCCGGCGGCGCCGGCCGTGGCGACCGTCGCGTCGTTGCCCACCACCTGAGCGGCGACCATCAGCACGGCCTCCGGAATGACCGGATTCACCTTGCCCGGCATGATCGAGGAGCCGGGCTGGAGGTCGGGCAGGGCGATCTCGGCGAGGCCGGTGCGCGGCCCGGAGGACATCCAGCGCAGGTCGTTGGCGATCTTCGTGAGCCCGACCGCGATGGTCCGCAGCTGCCCGCTGGTCTCGACGACGCCGTCCCGGGCGCCCTGCGCCTCGAAGTGGTTCCGGGCCTCGGTGAGGGGCAGCCCGGTGGTGCGGGCGACCTCCTCGATCACGGCGGCGGAGAAACCGGGCGGGGTGTTGATGCCGGTGCCGACGGCCGTGCCGCCCAGGGGCAGTTCGGCGAGCCGGGGGAGGGAGGCCTCGAGCCGTTCGATCCCGTACCGCATCTGAGCGGCGTACCCGCCGAACTCCTGGCCCAGCGTCACGGGCGTCGCGTCCATCAGGTGGGTCCGTCCGGACTTCACCACGTCCGCGAACTCCTCGGCCTTGCGCTCCAGGGAGGCGGCGAGATGGTCCAGGGCGGGGACGAGGTCGCGCGTCACGGCTGCGGTGGCGGCGATGTGGAGGGAGGAGGGGAAGACGTCGTTGGACGACTGCGAGGCGTTGACATGGTCGTTGGGGTGCACGCTCCGGCCCAGCCGCTCACCGGCCAGGGTGGCGATCACCTCGTTCATGTTCATGTTGGACGAGGTACCGGACCCGGTCTGGAACACGTCGACCGGGAAGTGCTCGTCCCACCTCCCCTCGGCGACCTCCCCGGCCGCCTCCTGGATCGCCCCGGCGATGTCCTGGTCCAGCACCCCCAGCTCGGCGTTGACCTTGGCGGCCGCGCCCTTGATCCGGGCCAGCGCCTCGATGTGCGCCCGCTCGATGCGCTGCCCGGAGACCGGGAAGTTCTCGACGGCGCGCTGGGTCTGGGCACGCCACTTGGCGTGGGCGGGCACCCGCACCTCGCCCATCGAGTCGTGCTCGGTGCGGTACTCGGTCCTGTCCTGCTCGTCGGTCATCGACGATCACCTCCACGTGTCACAGCGTCCGCGCCGGGACCACTGTTCCCCGTGGAGGCGCGTCGTCACCGCCATTGTCAGGCGAGTCCGGGACCCCGTACCGGAATGGATGTGAACGTGGGCGCCGCCGGGTCCTGAAAGAATCCGGTACTCCACCAACCACCAGGTTGTCATCGACGCCGACCCCTGGCTTGTCGTCGCGGTCGGCCGACCAGTCGCCGGCAACCCCGACGACTGCAAGGCGTGGGAGCTGTCCGGCGCGAGAGACGCCGTCGGCAAGACCACGGTCATCGCGGACGGTGGCTACCGGGGTACCGGCCTGGTCATCCCGCACCGCCGCGAGAAAGGCCGGACCGAACTCCCGGCCTGGAAGGAGGAACGCAACGCCTCCCACCGTAAAGTCCGCGCCCGCGTGGAGCACGTCTTCGCCCGGATGAAGGGCTGGAAGATCCTTCGCGACTGCCGGCTGAAAGGCGACGGCGTCCACCACGCCATGCTCGGCATCGCCCGCCCGCACAACCTCGCCCTTGCCGGGTGACGCAGAAACCAGCTGGTCACCCAACACGTCAAAGATCATTTACGGGACGGCCCTCAGGCGGGCGCACCCGGAGCACATTTGTCTGCCCGCAGCGACAGACCCCCCGGCGGGCGTCGAGGGGTCTGAGAGGGGGGGCATCAAGGGCACTCAGGCCAGGCCAGGACCCCGCACCGGGATGCTGGTGAACGTCGGCTGCTCAGGTTCCCGCGAAGTGAAGAAGTCGTTGCCCTTGTCGTCGACCACGATGAACGCCGGGAAGTCCTCGACCTCGATCTTCCAGACGGCCTCCATGCCGAGCTCCTCGTACTCGAGGACCTCGACCTTCTTGATGCAGTCCTGGGCGAGCCGGGCGGCCGGGCCGCCGATGGAGCCGAGGTAGAAGCCGCCGTGCGCGTCGCACGCGTCCGTGACCTGCTTGCTGCGGTTGCCCTTGGCCAGCATCACCTTGGAGCCGCCCGCCGCCTGGAACTGCTCCACGTAGGAGTCCATCCGGCCGGCCGTGGTCGGACCGAAGGAGCCGGACGCGTACCCCTCGGGCGTCTTCGCCGGGCCCGCGTAGTACACCGGGTGGTCCTTCAGGTACTGCGGCATCTCCTCGCCCGCGTCCAGCCGCTCCTTGATCTTGGCGTGCGCGATGTCACGGGCCACGACCAGCGGCCCGGTGAGGGAGAGCCGGGTCTTCACCGGGTACTTGGTGAGCTCCGCGAGGATCGTCTCCATCGGCTGGTTCAGGTCGATCCTGACGACGTCGCCCTCTTCGAGGTGCTCGTCCGTCGTCTCCGGCAGGAACCGCGCCGGGTCCGTCTCCAGCTGCTCCAGGAAGACGCCCTCGGCGGTGATCTTCGCGACGGCCTGGCGGTCGGCGGAGCAGGACACCGCGATGGCGACCGGGCAGGAGGCGCCGTGCCGCGGCAGGCGCACCACGCGCACGTCGTGGCAGAAGTACTTGCCGCCGAACTGCGCCCCGATGCCGATCTTCTGCGTCAGCTCGAAGACCTTCTGCTCCAGCTCCTGGTCCCGGAAGCCGTGCCCGAGCGCCGACCCCTCGGCGGGGATCTCGTCCAGGTAGTGCGCGGAGGCGTACTTCGCGGTCTTCAGCGCGTACTCGGCGGACGTGCCACCGACCACGATCGCCAGGTGGTACGGCGGGCAGGCCGCCGTACCGAGCGAACGGATCTTCTCCTCCAGGAACTTCATCATGGAGGCCTCGTTCAGGACGGCCTTCGTCTCCTGGTACAGGAACGACTTGTTGGCCGAGCCGCCGCCCTTCGCCATGAACAGGAACTTGTAGGCGCCGCCGTCGGTCGCGTACAGCTCGATCTGCGCAGGGAGGTTGGAGCCGGTGTTCTTCTCCTCCCACATGGTGAGCGGAGCCATCTGCGAGTAGCGCAGGTTCAGGTTCTGGTATGCGTCGTGGATGCCGCGGCTCAGGGCCTCCTCGTCGCGGCCCCGCGTCAGCACGTTCTGCCCGCGCTTGCCCATCACGATCGCCGTGCCCGTGTCCTGGCACATGGGCAGGACGCCCGCCGCCGCGATGTTCGCGTTCTTCAGAAGGTCCAGCGCCACGAACTTGTCGTTGCCCGACGCCTCGGGGTCGTCGATGATGCGGCGCAGCTGCGCGAGGTGCGCCGGGCGCAGGTAGTGCTGGATGTCGTGGATGGCCTCCTCGGCGAGCTTGCGCAGCGCCTCCGGCTCCACCTGGAGGAAGGTCCGCCCGTCCGGCCCCTCGACCGTGGAGACACCCTCGGAGGTCACCAGCCGGTAGGGGGTGGTGTCCTCTCCCTGGGGGAGCAGATCGGTGTACGCGAACTCAGGCATCTCGCCCATTCCTCACTCGACAGACGCGGCCCGCCTCCTTTGGCGGGCGCCCACCAGCGTAGAACCTGCCGCTGACAGCGGGCTTGTGAGGTAAGGCTCAGTTCGTCACGGTCGTAGGCGACGCGGGGGGTATCGCGATCTATCGTGAGTGGGTACGCTGCTGTCGTGGACCTTCAGAAGCAGACCGTGCCCGCCGTCTCCGAGCTCCGCGCCTCCGACGCCGAGCGCGACCGCATCGCCGACATCCTGCACGACGCCCTGGCCGAGGGCCGCCTCACCGCGGACGAGCACGCCGAGCGCGTCGAGGGGGTGCTGCGCGCCAAGACCGTCGGCGAACTGGAGGTCTTCATCCGGGACCTGCCCGCGGCCCACCGCCGGGGCCCTGGCCCCGCCCACGCCCCGGCCCCGTACCGCCCCACGGCCGGCGCCATCCCGGCCGACCCGGACGACAACGTGGTCGCGGTCTTCAGTGGTGCCGTCCGCAAGGGCCGCTGGCGCGCGGGCCGCCGGATCCACGCCTACGCGATCTTCGGCAGCGTCGAGATCGACCTCAGCGAGGCGCTCTTCGACCACCAGCAGGTCGTCGTCAAGTCGTTCGCGATCTTCGGCAGCGTCGACATCCGCGTCCCGGAGAACGTGTCGCTGCGCGGCATGGGCGGCGGCGTCCTCGGCAACTTCGAGGTGGCCACACTCGACTCGGGCGACCCGGAGGCCCCCATCGTCTACGTCGACGGCTGGGCCGTCCTGGGCAGTGTCGAGGCGCGGCCCCGGCGCGGCAAGATCGTCGCGGACATCCTGGACCGGGTGCAGCGCAAGGTCGACAAGGGTTTGCGTAAACACCTGGGTCATTGACAGTCGCGAATCCCCCGAAACCGGCGGTTCGGAACTCAGTGCATAGGCGCGCGCACAGCGGGTAGGCCTTGCTGCATCGTCTCTCGCTCGCGAAGCCGTCGTCAGGAGTAGACCGTGCCGCAACCGCCGCATTCGTCCCTGCAGGTAGCTGCCGTTCCGGCCCCGCGGGTGCCAGCGCGAGACAGGGACCAGGACGCCCCGTGGCACACCGAGGCGGTGTGCCGGCGTGACGAGGCCGGCCTGTTCTTCGCGCCCTCCAAGGAACCCACCGCCGCCCGGCTGTCCCGGGAAGAGGCGGCGAAGCGCGTCTGTGCCCGCTGCCCGGTCATGGTCGAATGCCGCGAGCACGCCCTGCTCCAACCCGAGCCCTACGGCGTCTGGGGCGGCCTCACCGCGGCGGAGCGCCGTGTGGTCCTGGCCCGGCGCCGCCGCCGCGACATGGAGCTGAAGAAGGCGGCCCGGGCGACGAACCCCATAGCGGCAGCGGGCTGACCGCACGCCGCACGAAGGGCGTCCCCACCGCACGGCGGTTTCCAGGGGACGCCCTCTTCGTTCGGCCGGCCTTCCTGGGGGGCGCGGGGAGCCGCGCGACACGTCACCGACGGCCCGCAGCCGTCCATGACCTACGACCCCAACCCCCGGCGCGCTACTTCCCCTTGTCGAAGTCGATCGCGCTGTAGGCCCGCAGCTTGCTCAGCCGGTGCTCGGAGTCGATCCTGCGCACCGTCCCCGACCGCGACCGCATCACGATCGAGTCGGTCGTGGCGGTCTCGGCCCGGTACCGGACCCCCCGCAGCAACTCCCCGTCCGTGATGCCGGTGGCGACGAAGAACACGTTCTCCCCGGTGACCAGGTCCTCCGTGGTCAGCACCCGGTCGAGATCGTGCCCCGCGTCGATAGCCCGCTGCCGCTCCTCGTCGTCCTTGGGCCACAGCTTGCCCTGGATCGTGCCGCCCAGGCACTTCACCGCGCAGGCCGAGATGATGCCCTCGGGCGTACCGCCGATGCCGAGCAGCAGATCGACCCCGGTGCCCTCCCGTAGCGCCAGGATCGAGCCGGCCACGTCGCCGTCGGAGATCAGCCTGATGCGTGCCCCGGTGTCGCGGATCTCCTTGATGATGCCCTCGTGCCGGGGGCGGTCCAGGATGACCACGGTCACGTCCTCGGGCGCGGACCGCTTCGCCTTGGCGACCCGCCGGATGTTCACCGACACCGGCGCGTTGATGTCGACGAAGTCGGCCGCCTCGGGCCCGGTGACGAGCTTGTCCATGTAGAAGACGGCGGACGGGTCGAACATCGACCCGCGCTCGGCGGCGGCGAGTACCGCGATGGCGTTGGTCATGCCCTTCGCGGTCAGCGTGGTGCCGTCGATCGGGTCGACGGCGATGTCGCACTCGGGCCCGGTCCCGTCGCCCACGCGCTCCCCGTTGAAGAGCATCGGGGCCTCGTCCTTCTCACCCTCTCCAATGACGACGACGCCGTTCATCGAGACGGTGGAGACGAGGGTCCGCATGGCACGCACCGCGGCACCGTCGGCGCCGTTCTTGTCACCGCGTCCGACCCAGCGGCCCGCGGCCATCGCCGCCGCCTCGGTGACCCGGACCAGTTCCAGGGCGAGGTTGCGGTCCGGGGCCTCGGAGGGCACATCGAGTTCGGACGGCAAGTGATGATGCTCGGTCATCGGAGCGCACCTTTCTGTACGACGACGGCCGGATGAGGGCTTTGTCGCCCGACTCTATCGCCGAGCCGCCAAAATGAGCAGGGGCCCCCACGGATGAGCGCACTGGAGACCTGCGACGATAGGGGGCGTGGCAGGCACCAATGGCATGCAGAAGACGGCGCGGGACATGATCCTCTCTCTGGGGGTCATAGCCCTTGTGGCGGGCGTCATGTACCTCTTCATCCCGCACGACGACACCGCACCCGACCTCAAGCGCGTCGACTACCGGGTCGAACTGCTCACGGCACGCCGTGCCGCCCCGTACCCCATCGTCGCGCCCGAGGGCCTGCCCGACACCTGGAAGGCCACCTCCGTCCGTTACCGGGGCGACGACTTCGACGCCTGGCACCTGGGTTTCCACGACCCCGAGGGGGAGTACGTGGCGGTCGAGCAGTCCACTCAGCGCCGGCCCGTCTTCCTGGACGAGGTGACCCAGGGCGCGCGGGAGACCGGGAGGACCGAGAGGATCGGCGGGGAGACGTGGACCCGCTGGGAGGGCGGCCGGTACGACGCGCTGGCCCTGGAAGGCACGGAGGGCTCGACGACGGTCGTGACGGGCACCGCGCCGTTCGCCCGACTGGCGGAGATGGCGAAGGCACTGAAGGCGGAGTGAGACCTCCCTCACTCGCATGGCGAAGCCCCTCGCCCACATGGAAAAGGCCCCCGGCGTGCCGGGGGCCTTTCTGGTGCGCGGGTGTCAGACCGTGGTGACGACCTGGTCGAACTCCAGACGAGGCGAGCGCGGGTACCAGGCGTCCGGACCGGGGCGGCCGATGTTGACGACCATCAGCGGGGTGTGGTCGTCGTCCAGGAACTCCTTGCGGATGCCCTCCAGGTCGGCGCCCGTCATGGGGCCGGCGGCCAGGCCGGCGGCGCGGACGCCGATGATGAAGTAGGCGGCCTGCAGGGCGGCGTTCAGTGCGGCGTGGCTCTCGCGGACGCCGCGGTCGCCGAAGAAGGCGTCCTTGGCCTGCGGGAAGTGCGGGAAGAGGTGCGGCAGTTCCTCGTGGAACTCGTTGTCCGCGGAGAGGATCGCCACCAGCGGCGCGGCGGCGGTCTTGGCCTGGTTGCCCTCGGCCAGGTGCTGCACCAGGCGCTCCCGGGCCTCGGCGGAACGGACCAGCGTGACGCGCAGCGGCGACTGGTTCATGGAGGTGGGGCCGTACTTGACCAGGTCGTAGATCGCCTGCACCTGCTCGTCGGTCACCGGCTCGTCGGTGAAGGTGTTGGCGGTGCGGGCCTCGCGGAAGAGCAGGTCCTGGGCGGCGGGGTCAAGGGCGAGAGACATGAGCGAACCTTCTCGGGGACGTGCGTCGGGTCCGGGGCCGGACCGGCTGGCGTCTGCGACGGTACGCCAGTGAAGTTCAACGTTCAACCAAGCTCGGGGTGTGGTGATCCACTTCACAGAGCCGCACTCACGCCGGCGCGTTCTGCTACCCGGCGTCCTCTTCCGCCGCGCTCTCCTCCGCCAGGGCCGCGTCCAGCCGCGCCCGCGCCCCGTCCAGCCAGCGCCGGCACACCTTGGCCAGCTCCTCGCCCCGCTCCCAGAGCGCCAGGGACTCCTCCAGCGTCGTACCGCCCGCCTCCAGGCGGCGGACGACCTCGATCAGCTCGTCCCGCGCCTGCTCGTACCCGAGCGCCTCGCTCATGCCCGGCGTCTCATCAACCTCGCTGGTCATCCACCCACCCTATGTGTCCACTCGTACGGAGAACTCACCCTCGGAGACCCGCGCGCGCAGGGCCTCGCCGGCCTCCACCTCGCCGGGATCGCGGACGGCGTGCCCGTCCGCCTTCTGCAGCACGGCGTACCCGCGCTTCAGGGTCGCGGCGGGGGAGAGGGCCACCACGCGTGCGTGCGTGTGCGTCAGCTCCGAGTCCGCCCGGTCGAGCTGGTGCCGCAGGCAGCGCCGGGCCCGGTCGAGCAGGTCCGCCACCTGGTCGGCGCGCTCGTCGATCATCCGGTGCGGATCCTCTATCGAGGGCCGCGCGAGCGCGTGGGCCAGGCCGCGCTCCTCCCGCTCGACCAGCGCCGCCACGCATCGCCGCGCCCGGTCCCGCAGCAGCCGCACGCGCTCGTACTCCTCGCCGACGTCCGGCACGACCTTCTTGGCGGCGTCGGTCGGGGTGGAGGCGCGCAGGTCCGCCACGTAATCCAGCAGCGGGTTGTCGGGCTCGTGCCCGATCGCGGACACCACGGGCGTACGGCACTGGGCGACCGTCCGGATCAGCTGCTCGTCGGAGAACGGCAGCAGGTCCTCCACGCTGCCGCCGCCCCGGGCGACGATGATCACGTCCACGTCGTCGAGCGCGTCGAGCTCCTTCACGGCCTGCACGACCTGCGGCACGGCGTGCACGCCCTGCACGGCGACGTTGCGCACCTCGAAGCGCACGGCGGGCCAGCGGTGCCGGGCGTTCTCCAGCACGTCCCGCTCGGCGGCCGAGGCCCGGCCGCAGACCAGCCCGACCAGCTGCGGCAGGAAGGGCAGCGGCTTCTTCCGCTCGGGCGCGAACAGCCCCTCCCGCGCGAGGGACTTCTTCAGCTGCTCCAGGCGCGCGAGCAGCTCGCCGACCCCGACCGGCCGTATCTCGGCGGCCCGCAGCGACAGCTGCCCGCGCGGGGCGTACCACTCGGGCTTGGCGAGGACGACGACCCGGGCGCCCTCGCTCACCACGTCCGCGACGTCGTCGAACACCTGCCGGTAGCAGGTGACGCTGACGGAGATGTCGTACGACGGGTCCCGCAGCGTCAGGAACACCACACCGGCACCCGGCCGCCGCGACAACTGCGTGATCTGCCCCTCGACCCACACCGCCCCGAGCCGGTCGATCCACCCCCCGATGAGCCGCGACACCTCACCGACGGGCAGCGGGGATTCCGGAGTCGTGTTCACTGCCATGCCCGCGAGAGTAGTGGCCACCACTGACATCGCCGGTCAGACGCCCGGCGAGCCCCCGCCTCCCGCTCCGCGCCCCGGACTGCGTTGCAGGGCGAGCTCCCCGACGCCGTGGGGACCGCCGCCCCGTTCCCGGCCACCGTCGCTCCGCCTCCGCCTTCATCCCCGCTTCCGCGTTCCGTCGCACGCGCCGCGTTCAGTCAGTCTTCCCGGGGACTCCACACGGACGCGATCTTCGACCCGCCGGACGCGGCCTTACGATGGGACGCATGTCTGCTTCGCCTGGCCGCCGTGTCCTGCTCGCCGCCCCCCGTGGCTACTGCGCGGGCGTGGACCGCGCCGTGATCGCCGTCGAGAAAGCGCTGGAGCAGTACGGCGCTCCGGTCTACGTCCGGCACGAGATCGTCCACAACAAGTACGTCGTGCAGACCCTGGAGAAGAAGGGCGCGATCTTCGTCGAACGGACGGAGGAGGTCCCGCCGGGCAACATCGTGATGTTCTCGGCGCACGGCGTGGCCCCCGTCGTCCACGAGGAGGCCGAGCGCGGCCGCCTCGCCACCATCGACGCCACCTGCCCGCTGGTCACCAAGGTCCACAAGGAAGCCGTCCGCTTCGCGAACGAGGACTACGACATCCTCCTGATCGGCCACGAGGGCCACGAGGAGGTCATCGGCACCTCCGGTGAGGCCCCCGACCACATCCAGCTCGTCGACGGCCCGGGCGATGTCGGGAAGGTCGAGGTCCGCGACCCGTCCAAGGTCGTCTGGCTCTCCCAGACCACGCTCTCCGTCGACGAGACCATGGAGACCGTCGACGCCCTCAAGGAGAAGTTCCCGCAGCTCATCTCCCCGCCCAGCGACGACATCTGCTACGCCACGCAGAACCGCCAGCTGGCCGTGAAGCAGATGGGCGCCGAGTCGGACCTGGTCATCGTGGTCGGCTCCCGCAACTCCTCCAACTCCAAGCGGCTCGTCGAGGTCGCCAAGATCGCGGGTGCCCGCGCCGCCTACCTCGTGGACTTCGCCGACGAGATCGACGAGGCCTGGCTGGAGGGCGTCTCCACCGTCGGCGTCACCTCGGGCGCCTCGGTGCCGGAGGTCCTGGTCGAGCAGGTGCTGGAGTGGCTCTCCCAGCGCGGCTTCGAGGACGTCGAGATCGTCAAGGCGGCCGAGGAGTCCATCACGTTCTCCCTTCCCAAGGAGCTGCGCCGCGACCTCCGCGAGGAGGCGGCGGCCCTGACGGCCGAGCGCGGCGGCGCCGGGAGCGGTGAACATTCCGGGGAGTGATCGCGGACGGGCCGGGCAGTGACCGCTGTCCGGTCTGTGACCGTCAGTCGTTCGTCGTAACGTGGGGCCATGCAGATCTTCGGTGTGGACATCGGCGGATCCGGGATCAAGGGCGCCCCGGTGGACCTGGACAAGGGTGACCTGGCGCAGGAGCGCCACAAGGTCCTCACCCCGCAACCGGCCACGCCCGCCGGGGTGGCCGACGGCGTCAAGCAGGTCGTCGACCACTTCGGCTGGACGGGCCCGATCGGGGTCACGTTCCCGGGCGTGGTCACCGACGGAGCCATGATCCGTACGGCGGCGAACGTCGACGACAGCTGGATCGACACCGACGCGCGTGCGCTGCTCGGCGAGCGGCTGGGCGGCCCGCAGGTGACGGTGGTGAACGACGCGGACGCGGCGGGCGTCGCCGAGATGAACTTCGGCGCAGGCCGGGGCCGCCGGGGCACGGTGATCCTGCTGACGCTGGGCACGGGCATCGGCAGCGCGGTCTTCGCGGACGGCGTCCTCGTCCCCAACACCGAGCTGGGCCACCTGGAGCTGGACGGGCACGACGCGGAGAAGCGGGCCTCCAGCAGGGCCCGGGAGGACCACGACATGACGTGGGAGCACTGGGCGGCGCACCGCGTGCGCAAGTACCTCGCCCACGTCGAGATGCTGTTCTCGCCGGAGCTGTTCATCATCGGCGGTGGCGTGAGCCGCAAGTCGCACAAGTTCCTGCCCTACATCGAGGGCATCAAGGCGGAGATCGTCCCGGCGCAGTTGCAGAACAACGCGGGCATCGTCGGCGCGGCGATGCGGGCGGCCGGACACTAGGGGGTCTTCGTACCGGCGGCGTGTGTCACAGCGGCGGGCGGGCTCCGGCCGTCCGCCGCCGGTGCACCAGCCGGACCCGCCGGACGATCACGATCAGCCCGGCGACGAGCGTGCCCCCGTACAGCCACCCGGCCTGCGTGGCGAGCGCCGTCACCAGCCCCATCAGCTGGCCGCCGGTCCCGCCGTCCCCGTCGGCCACCGGCAGCAGTCCCACGGCGAACGCGATCGGCACGACCACGGGGGCGGTCATCAGGTCGCCCCGGCGCACCCAGAGGGCGGTCAGTACGCACACCGGCAGGAACAGCACGCCGTACGCCGTCAAGGACGCCCCGAACAGCGCCGCGCAGAGCGCGCCGAGCAGGAACATCACCACCGCGCAGAACAGTCCGCTGCCCAGTCCGGTCAGGCGCGGGTTCGGCAGCCGTCCGGCCGCAGGTGCGGGTGGGGGCGCGGGCCGCCGTGCCGGTGCCGGACGGCGCTGCGGCCCGGGCGGCCGGGCCGTCCGCACGGGCCCGCCGCCCGCACCCCGTTTCGCCTGGGGCGGCAGGGGCGGCCTCGGCCGGTCCCGTCGCGGTCCGTGCTGGGCAGGTCGCGTCCTGTATTGCTCCACCGCACCAACTTAGGTCGTTCAATATGCCGAATAGCCCGTCAGACACGCCGTTGGCCGAGGCTTGGCCAAGCGTTCGATACGCCGCCCGGGTGGTTCCGGACACGCCGTAGACTGGTGGATCGGCCGGTCTCCTGGCCCCCTGCCCTCTCCACTCACGGGAAGTCGCAACGTGTCGCTCACGATCGGAATCGTCGGCCTGCCCAACGTCGGCAAGTCGACCCTGTTCAACGCCCTGACCAAGAACGACGTGCTGGCGGCCAACTACCCGTTCGCCACGATCGAGCCCAACGTCGGCGTCGTCGGCGTCCCCGACGCCCGTCTGACGAAACTGGCGGAGATCTTCTCCTCCCAGCGGGTCCTTCCGGCCACGGTCGACTTCGTCGATATCGCGGGCATCGTGCGCGGCGCGTCCGAGGGCGAGGGGCTGGGCAACAAGTTCCTCGCGAACATCCGCGAGTCGGACGCGATCTGCCAGGTCATCCGTGCCTTCAAGGACGAGAACGTCGTGCACGTCGACGGCAAGGTCTCGCCCAAGGACGACATCGAGACGATCAACACCGAGCTGATCCTCGCGGACCTGCAGACCATCGAGAAGGTCCTGCCGCGCCTCCAGAAGGAGTCGCGCATCAAGAAGGACATCGCGCCGAAGGTCAAGGCCGTCGAGGAGGCCCAGGAGATCCTGGAGAAGGGCGACACGCTCTTCACCCACGGCATCGTCCAGGGCAGCGAGCGCGCGGAGCTCCTGCACGACCTGCACCTGCTCACCACCAAGCCCTTCCTCTACGTCTTCAACGTCGACGAGGACGAGCTGACCGACGAGGACTTCAAGAACGAGCAGCGGGCCCTGGTCGCCCCCGCCGAGGCGATCTTCCTCAACGCCAAGCTGGAGGCGGACCTCGCCGAACTCGACGAGGACGAGGCGCTGGAGCTCCTGCAGTCCGTCGGACAGGAGGAGCCCGGCCTCGCCACGCTCGCCCACGTCGGCTTCAGGACGCTCGGCCTGCAGACCTACCTCACGGCCGGCCCCAAGGAGTCCCGCGCCTGGACCATCAAGAAGGGCGCCACCGCCCCCGAGGCCGCCGGCGTCATCCACACGGACTTCCAGAAGGGCTTCATCAAGGCGGAGGTCATCTCCTTCGGCGACCTGGTGGAGACGGGCTCGGTCGCGGAGGCCCGCGCCAAGGGCAAGGCGCGGATGGAGGGCAAGGACTATGTGATGCAGGACGGGGACGTGGTGGAGTTCCGCTTCAACGTCTAATACGTTCGGCGGAAGGCCGTCTGACCTGCGGCGGAGCGGGTTGGGCGGCCTTTGCGGTCCGCGCAGAGTCCGCAGCGTGCTGGATGAGTCCGGCGCGCGGGGGAGCGCCTACGCCGCGTCGTCGACTGGTGGCTGGGCATCGGCGGACCGGTCCGCGTACGCCTTGTCGCGCACCACGACACGCAACCGCCCGCCGCTTCGAGCGGGACCTTCGCGGCTCTCCCCGACCACGCCGACCGGATCCTCACCGACCCCGCTTGGGCTGCCCTGGCCACAACACTCGCCCATGCCGAGACCGCCGGCCACAACCCCGACGCCTCCTGGTCGAGGTAGGCGCCCAGCGCGAGCTCGACAGCGCGGAGCGCCCCGCCGAGGTCCTCGACTGGCGCATCACCGCTCAGCCGAACCGGCGGACGCTAGCAGCTCGCAGACGAAGCACCATCAGCGGCACATCGGCCAGGTCCGCCACGCCACATCCTCCGGCCACACCAACGGCCACGAGGCCCGAAGAGCGCAGTCGGCACCGCTGACCCCGGTCAGATGCCCTCGCCACACGTCGTGGCGGGGGCATCGGGACGGGTTCAACGGCAAAGCTTCATGATGGTGCCATCGAAGTCAGGAAACTTCTGTGTGGCCTGCGCGATGATCGCCGTTGCCGACGCTCGGCGGTCCGGGGCGAATTGCTCCGCGACAGCTGCCAGGTCGCGATTGGCCTGGGGAGCCCAATCCGGCTCGGGCTCGTATGAGGTGGCTGCTTCCCACGGGCCGAAGCCGTCAGCCAGCAGCCACAGGAAGGCGCCCAGGTCGCGAGCGACAACGCCTGTCTCTCCTTCGGAGCCCAGAAAGACAACGGGCTGCTCCACCAGCTCCCGACCTGAACGAACCAGCCAGAATGCCGCGTTCCCGCCGGTGCCGTCCTGGCCAAACACGCGGAAGTTGTCGCCGTTCAGCTCGCTGTTGCCTGTCCACGCACGGAACCACTCGGTGGTCTCATCAGCAGTCAGAAAGGACTCGTAGGGTTCGAAGTCGACACCGTCCTCGCCCATGCACTCGAGCCGGACCGCCATGGCAGCGGCGAGCGGGGAGGGGAACTGGCGATCTTCGTTCGCGGTCATGCGAAGACAGTAGCGATCGGTTTGCGCTTGGCAGCATCGCCTGCTCCATATCCACCCCAGCCGAGACGAGGTTGAACGACAAGGTCAGCCATTGTCGTCCACGCCTCCTCGCAGTCCCCACTCATCGAGGCCGGAGTAGAAGTCGGGCCCTCTCCGCCAGGTGTCTGCCAGGCCCATCACCTCGCGCACCGGCGCATAGCCGTTCAGGTCGATGCCGTCGACGTCATCGCCGACGAGCTTGGTGACCTGTCTCGCCCACATAGATGCATGGTGAGCCAAAGCGAGCGACTCCACCCAGCCCTCGATGGTCGCGTGGAGGGGTGCCCATTCAACTGCCCGGATACCGAACTCACCAGACGGACTGATCATGAATGAGTAGGGGACTGCGGTCCGCTGCATCCCGGCTTCGAACCACCACCCTGCGGAGTCTGCTTCGGGCGAGTCCGGATCGAGGTACTTGGGGCCTCCGTCGTACTGCGGTGCGGGTGGCAAGAGCAGGCCGCCCCATCGCTCTTGGTAGGCCGCCATTCGATCGATCACCGCTGCTGGGATGTCCCGCTCAAGCCACCACTGCCTGTGCCCCTCGACGGGGCGAACGTCGACCTTGACGCCATGCGCGGCGACAAAGGATCGCGCTCGTCGAGTCAGGCCGGCGGGCACATCGTTGATGGGGTGAAGATTCACCCGAGGGACGCTACCCAGCAGCCGTGGGGAGAGCATGCCCGCGGCCGGCCTCCGTACCCAGAAGCGGCTCTCCCCCTGGTCCACGACCCCCATGCCGCACGTCTGAATAGCCGAAGCTGCCGATAGACGCCAGCGGACAAGCCCCTGCGCTCCTCCGGGGTCGGCCCACCGCCACCTCCCCGGCCGGACACTGACACCAGCCGGTCTTCCGGTATCCGCACGCACTGCAACATCGCAGTGCAATAGTTCTGCGACCTGACCAACACACCCAAACCCGCCACACTTCGGAGCCATCATGCGTAAGCCCGCCCTGTCCGCTGCCGCCCTCGTCATCGCCTTCGCGGCCATGACGGCATGCGGGTCGGGGAACGATCAGAAGAACGACCAGCCGAAGAACACCCCCACTGCAACCGCTGGCGTCCCGACCAAGCCGCCAGCGAAGGAGCTCACCGCCAGCGACATCTTCAAGGTCCTTTCCGGCAAGGTCGCGTCCGCCAAACTCTCGGGCGTTGTCACCGAGGACGACGACCCGAACCACCTCCTCGGCCGCCCCAACCAGTACACCAGCAAGGTCACGTTCACGGACTCCCGCATCAAGGTCGACGACGTCGCGGACCCGGAGCCCGGCAGCGTCGGGCTCGGCGGAGCGATCGAGGTCTTCACGACCGCAGCCGACTCCCAGGCCCGCGCCGACTACATCCAGAACGTCACCAAGGCCATGCCCATGCTCGCCGAGTACGACTTTGTCAGCGGCACCGTACTCATCCGCGTCAG
The DNA here is from genome assembly GCF_055578235.1 of Streptomyces sp. NPDC033136. Classification (NCBI taxonomy): domain Bacteria; kingdom Bacillati; phylum Actinomycetota; class Actinomycetes; order Kitasatosporales; family Streptomycetaceae; genus Streptomyces; species Streptomyces sp. NPDC033136. Next base: position 87,025 of record NZ_JBVIPD010000012.1, on the reverse strand, counting down.
CCGCTACCTCCCCCCGACTCAGGCCGCCGACTACAAGGCCGCTGCCGCCGCCCTCGGGTAGGCGCCACCACGCCGGCGGACCTGCCATCGCTTCCCTCTGGGCGGACACTGCAGGGAGCCCGAACGGCTCGTCGACACGACGAAGGCCGGACCCGCGAGGCAATGACCCACGTGAGCGCGTGTATCTGTCAAGCGTCCAGGTCAGCAGGGGGCGGACTCTCTTGAGTCCGCCCCCTGCAGTGTTTACGTGGAGCCCCGTCCTCCTCCTCGATGCAGCAGTGGTGCGGGATCCCGGCCTCCGCGTGGTTGCGGAGCTTGACCCTGCGGTCGCGGCGAGTGGATTCGGGGGAGACGACCTCGACGGCCAATCGCACTTCGTCCGGGCGAACAAGGTGCGATCACCGTCGTGGCCGGCGGTCGTCACCAATGGCTCCGGCTCGGTCCGGTTACGCTGATCGGACTTGCTCGTCATTTCTCGGGGCATCGACGAATGCCTGCCGGATCGCGACCGGCGAGTTGGCCCAGCACGGTGGGGATGGGCGATGCTGACGCAGCAGGCACGGTCTTCCGTTGCGGTGGTCAGTGAACTCGATAACTCCTGATCACCGAGGTCGTCCTTCACGCGTCCCGCCGACACAGCTTCGCTCGGACGATGGTGCGCCCCTTTGTGTCGGCTCACTGGAAAGAAATTACAGAGATAGGGTGCGCAGTGCGAACTCTCTGTCAATGCGTGTCGACTCTCTGGGGTCGCCTGCGCAGCTTATGGCCTCTCGGAGGAAAGTAGCCGTGCAGATCTGTGTAGTGGCGCTCGGAAAGATCGGCCTGCCGCTGGCTGTCCAGTTCGCTGCAAAAGGCCATCACGTCATCGGCGCCGACGTGGACGGACACGTCGTACACCTGGTCAATGAGGGCGTTGAGCCGTTCCCCGGCGAGGCCGGACTCGCTGAGAGGCTGAAGAGCGTCGTCGCGGAGGGGCGGCTGCTGGCCACCACCGACACGACCGCGGCGGTCATGCAGGCCGAGGCGGTAGTCCTGGTCGTTCCGGTATACGTCGACGCCCGGGGCACCCCCGACTTCGGCTGGATGGATACGGCGACGCGGGCTGTGGCCCGCGGGCTACGGCCCGGCACACTCGTGTCGTACGAGACGACACTGCCCGTCGGCACCACGCGAGGGCGCTGGGCGCCCATGCTCGAGCAGGGCAGCGGGCTGACCGCGGGCCGGGACTTCGCTCTCGTCTTCAGCCCCGAACGGGTGCTGACCGGGCGGGTATTCGCCGACCTGCGCCGCTACCCCAAGCTGCTCGGCGGCATCGACGCGGCGTCCGCGCGCCGAGGTGTCGAGTTCTACGAGTCCCTCCTCGACTTCGACGTACGAGACGAACTGCCTCGCCCCAACGGTGTCTGGAACCTCGGCTCGGCAGAGGCCGCGGAGTTCGCGAAGCTGGCCGAGACAACCTACCGTGACGTGAACATCGGGCTGGCGAACCAGTTCGCACGGTTCGCGGACCGCACCGGCATCGATGTGGACCTGGTGATCGACGCCTGCAACTCGCAGCCCTACAGCCACATCCACCGGCCCGGCATCGCCGTAGGCGGTCACTGCATTCCCATCTATCCGGCGATGTACCTGTGGAACGACTCGGACGCGACGGTCGTACGAGAGGCCCGTGCGACCAACGCCTCGATGCCCGAGTACGCGGTACGGCGGCTTGCGGAGGTGTACGGCGACCTGACCGGCGCAGGTGTGCTGGTATGGGGCGCTGCCTATCGGGGCGGCGTCAAGGAGACCGCGTTCTCCGGGGTGTTCCCCGTCGTCGAGGCGCTGCGGTCGCGCGGCGCCGAGCCGTACGTGTCCGACCCGCTGTACAGGGCCGATGAGCTGAGCGCACTCGGCCTGCCGCCGTACAGCGGCCAGACAGTCACCGCCGCCGTCATCCAAGCCGACCACGGCGAGTACCGGGAGCTCGGATCCGACCAGTTCCCGCAGGTGCGTGTCGTGGTCGACGGGCGGCGGATCACCGACCCCGACCGATGGGCCGGGGCCGAGGTGATCGTGCTTGGCGCGCCGTCGCCGACAGCTCAGCGGGCCTGAGATCCGCTCGTGTGATCTTCCAGCGCCCGCACCACGCGGGGTGCTGCTGTGCCGTCCCCGTACGGCATGCCGCGGGAGCTCTTGGGCGCAGGGCGCAGGACGATGTCGGACCATGCCTGGGAGCCCAGTTCACGAGGATCCGGCACGAGTGTGTTCCAGCCACCCCGGAGCGTTTCGGGCCATTCCGTCTCCGTGCGGAGTGTCGTGCAGACGCGCTCCAGCAGGAACGCCTCTTTCTGGAGTCCTCCCGAGTCGGTGATCACGCCGCGCGAGCCGAGCACCGTGCGGATCAGCTCGGCGTAGGGAAGGGGGCGGCTGACACGGAGAGAGCCGTGGTCGAGCTTGATGCCGAAGTCCTCGGCACGTGCGAGCAGCCGGGGGTGGGCGGCTAGGGCGACGGGAACCGGCAGACTGGCCAGGGCGTCCACGAGAGCGGCCAGGCGCTCGGGATGATCCGTGTTCTCGGCCCGGTGCAGTGTGGCGAAGAGGTAGGGCTCCTGGGCGTCGAGGAAGGCCGGAAGTGCGGCGGTGGCTTTGTCCCTCAGCACCTTGTCCCTGATGCGCAGGCAGACATCGACCATGACGTCCCCGGTCAGGATCGCGCGGTCGGCCAGGCCCTCGGCTGCCAGGTGGTGCACCGCCTCCTCGGTGGGTGCGAGCAGCAGATCGGCAGCGTGGTCGGTGAGGACGCGGTTGTGCTCCTCGGGCATCCGCCGGTTGAAAGAGCGCAGACCCGCTTCCAGGTGGGCCACGGGGATGTGCTGTTTGGCCGCGGAAAGGGCGCCGGCAAGAGTTGAGTTGGTGTCTCCGTAAACCAGCACCCATTCGGGATGTGCGGCGGCGATGACGGGATCGAGGGCCGCCAGGATGGTACCGGTCTGCACGCCGTGGGTGCCTGAGCCCACGCCCAGGTGGACATGGGGCTCAGGGATGGAGAGGCCGGTGAAGAAGACGTCGGACAGACCGGCGTCGTAATGCTGGCCGGTGTGGACGATCGTATGATGGTGCTCCGTGTTGCCGAACGCTGCGGCGACTGCGGCAAGCTTCACGAATTGGGGGCGCGCCCCCACTACACTCATGACCTTCACGGGCTCGACTTTTCTCGCTGTTGAGCTGAATCCTCGGTCAGAATTCCGTCTTTCTCTGCGTAGAGAATCCCCTTACTCGGGCACTCCCAGAATCCGACCCGATCCGGCAGTGCATGCAGACGCTCACCAGCTCGTCCCACCCATCCGATCTGATGGGCAGGGACACCGGCAACGAGGGCGAAATCCGGCACATTCTTGGTGACTACGGCCCCCGCGGCGACCATCGCCCAGCGGCCGATGCTGACCGGAGCCACACACACTGAGCGTGCGCCGAGTGACGCGCCCTCAGCGACCCGGACGCCGACCGCCTCCCAGTCACCGGCGCGTTTCAGACGTCCGTCCGCGTCGACGGCGCGAGGATTGCGGTCGTTCGTGAGGACGACCGCAGGCCCGACGAAGACGCCGTCGGCCAGCTCGGCAGGCTCATACACCAGCGCATGGTTCTGGATCTTGACCCTGTGGCCGATCTTCACCCCAGGTCCCACGTAGACCCCCCGGCCCACGACGCAGTCACAGCCGAGCACGGCTTCCTCGCGAATCTGCGCGAGCTCCCACACGGTGGTACCAGGGCTCAGCACGGCTGACTCGTTGACCTGCGCACCGGGCGCGATCCGCACCCGCGGAGACGCCACGTTCCCGCTGAGGTTCATGTGCTGAGCAACGAGCACGGACTGCTCCGGGCACGGCTTGCTGAGCCCTTTCCAACTCGGCTCGTTCAGCGGCCAGCTGGTCTGGCGAACGGAAGAAGTCCCTGGTAGACGGGGCCTCGACCAAGCGAAACGTCTCCACCAGAGGCGTCGCGTGCTCGTCTTCCCGTCCGGCGTCGACGTGGGCGCCGCCTACCGCGCGTGGGCGGGGCGCTCCTCGGCGAACGCCGAGGCTTGCATGTGGTAGGTGCGGGCGGCACAGCCGAGAGGCGGTGCGGACCTGGTGGGAGGAGACGGCCGGCGGTCCGGGCGACGGCGAAGGCCGAGAACGGTGAGGTGCTGTTCGCCGACCAGGTCGACATCCGTTCTGACCAGGCCACCGGCCGCACCTCGGGCGAGAAGGGCAACTTCATGGTGTTCACCGAGACCTTCGACGCGAAGGTCATGTGCCGTTTCCTCGACCGGCTCGCCCGGCCACTTCGACCGCAGGACTCACCTCGTGGTGGACGCGCACTCCGCACACTGCTCCCGCGAGCAGCAGGGCCCGCAGTCAGGCCCAACTTGCGGCCGAGCAGCAGATTCTTCCTGACTTCTGCACCTGGTGACCGGCTCGCCGAACCGGCTGGTTCCCTGGCGCTCGGCAGGGGTGCTCGTCACGACCGCTGGGTGACCATTGCCAGGGCCGGAGTGTGCGGGTGCCGCAGGCTCACAGACGCCTTCCTCCGGGCCGAGTCGAGGACCGCCTCCGCCACCTCGACCGTCCTCAGCCCCTGATCGAGAGTGACGATGTCCGTCGCCTTGCCGTCCACGGCATCACGGAACCGCTCGTGCTCGACGAGGAGCGGCTCGCGCTTGGGGATGGCGTAGCGGACCATGTCGCCCTCGGCTACGCCGCGGAAGGCGCGCAGCGCCTCCCACTCGGTGGTCACCGCTCCGTTGGCGTGGAAGGTCAGGTCTGCCGTGAGAGTGTCGGCGACGAGGCAGCCACGCTCGCCGGTCACCGCCGTGTAGCGCTCTTTGTGGGGACTGAGCCAGTTGACGAGGTGGCTGACCAGCGTGCCGTCGCTGAGGTCGCCGACCACGGAGACCATGTCCTCATGGGGGCGGCCGCTCTTGGACACCGTGCGCGCCGAGACCGAGACGTAGTGGTGGCCGGTGACCCAACCGGTGAGGTCGATGTCGTGGGTTGCCAGGTCCTTGACGACCCCGACGTCGGCGATGCGGTGCGGGAAGGGCCCCTGACGGCGCGTGACCACTTGGAAGACCTCCCCGAGTTCTCCCGCCTCGAGGCGGGAACGCAGGCTCTGCAGTGCCGGGTTGAACCGCTCGATGTGTCCCACACCGGCGACCAATCCGGCTCTGCCGAAGGCGTCGACCAGCCGTTGTGCGGCCGTTGCTGAGTGGGCGAGCGGCTTCTCGATCAGCGCGGGAACGCCGTTCTCGGCCAAGGCCAGGCCGACCTCCTCGTGCAACGCCGTGGGACAGGCGACCACCGCGTAGTCGAGTCCAAGCGTGAGCAGCTCGGGCAGGGAGGCGACGACGGGGGTACCTCGGCCGGCCCTCGTGGAATCGCCTGCCGGGTCCATGACGGCCACCAGCTCCACACCGTCGATTGACGAGAGCACCCGGGCGTGGTTGTGCCCCATGGCTCCAAGACCGATGAGCCCGGCCCGCAGGGTGCGCCGGCTCACCGTACTCCTCCGGGACCGCTCACGGCCTGTGCGATCCGCTCCAGCTCGGCCTGCCCCAGGGTCGGGTGAACCGGGAGGGACAGAACCTCGGCAGCTGCCCGATCGGTGTCGGGGAGGTACGGCCTGCCCTGGTCCTGATAGGGCCTGAGTCGGTGGATCGGGGTCGGGTAGTACACCGTGCTGCCGATGCCCTGTCGCGCCAGGTCCTGCTGCACGGAATCCCGGAGAGCGCCCGGGATGCGGACCGTGTACTGATGGTAGACGTGCCGCGCGCCGTCTGCCTCCTGTGGAAGCGGCAGTCCCTCGATGTGGGAGTCGAGTACCTTGGCGTTGGCTCTCCGCTGCTCCGTCCAGGCTGGTAGCTGCTTCAGCTGCTCACGGCCGACGGCCGCCGCGACGTCGGTCATCCGCATGTTGGCCCCGACAATCTCGTTCTCGTACCGCTGCTCCATGCCTTGGTTCCGCAAAAGCCGAAGGGTGCGGGCGAGGTGCGGATCGCCGGTCGAAATGATGCCGCCCTCGAGAGCGTGCATGTTCTTCGTCGGATAGAAGCTGAAGCATCCTGCCTCACCGAAGCTGCCGACGGGGCGTCCGTGCAGCGTGGCTCCGTGCGCCTGACACGCGTCCTCCAGTACGGCGAGCCCATGGCGTGCGGCAAGCTCCATCAGCTGGTCCATGGGCGCGGGGTGCCCGTACAGATGCACCGGCACGAGGGCCGCGGTGCGCGGACCGATCATCGCTGACGCGGCGAGCGGGTCGAGGCAGTAGGTGCCGGGCGTGATGTCGGCGAAGACGGGATCGGCGCCCACCAGGCGTACCGCGTTGGCGGTCGCCGCGAACGAGAACGAGGGCACCACGACCTCGTCTCCCGGCCCGATGCCCAAGGCCATGAGACTCAGCTGCAGGGCGGAGGTTCCGGAGTTGACCGCTACGCAGGCGCGTCCGTCGACGAACTCGGAGAACTCGTCTTCAAACGCGGCCACTTCTGGTCCCTGGACGACACGGCCACTACGCAGAACACGTACGGCCGCAGCGATCTCGGCTTCACCGATCACGGGTCTGGCCACCGGAATCGATGGAAAGGAGCGGGTCAATGGACTTATCCGTTCGGGGCGAGAGAGAGTCGACCTACGGTCAACTTCTGCTCACCCCACCCGGTTTTCCTGTGCGTCACATATTCACTCTTATGGACGATCAGTGGCGATACACGTCGCTTTATTCAGGAACGCATCGAGTGTGCGCGCCACGATAGGCGTCACCATGGGGGGTGCACCCTTTTCAACTTCAGTTCTTCTTGGTCGTGTGTCACGAACGCTGTGGGAGGCGTCGATGCAGGCGCTCCTGGAAGCAGTGCTGTCTGAGAGATTGAGGCTAGGCCGTTCGGATCAAGTTTCCCGCCACCTGGCGTGGTGACGCTTGCAACGCGTCTTAGTGGCTGTCATTACTGATTCAGTTCAAATGCTTGATTCCGGCGGCCCCTTCGATTGACGGGTAGGCAATGAAGGCAGGGAAGGACCCAGCGTGCAGCCGGAAGGGCGCTGCGGAGAGTGCGCGGGCATTCGCGGCTCTGATGCTACGGCGCCGCCGCCGTGCCTTCCTCTGGGTTGCCGGAGTCGTCGGTCTGTTGTCCGCCGCGTCGGCCGGTTTCCTGGTGTGGGAGGTCCGCGCGGTCCAGAGCAATCTTGCTGAGGCTCAGGCCGCCACTGACCGACTGCAAACGGAGATGGTCCGTCATCGCCGGCTCTCGGCCGAGGGGTTGGGCGACATCCGGAGACACGCAGCTGCCGCCCGGAGCGCGGCCGGCACGCCGGTGTGGAGCGTGGCCGAGAGCCTCCCACTGATCGGCCCACCGCTCCGTTCTGCCCGGGGGCTGAGTGTCGCCGCCGACCGGATGGCCACCGGGGTGCTGCCGGAGGCTCTGCGACTGCATCAGATACTCGCGTCCGGCCGGATCGTGTCCCACGGTCGCGTCGACCTCCGTCGGCTTTCGGCTGCCGCGGACCTGCTGGGGAATGTGGACCGTCAGCTGATCGGAATCAAGACGAGTTTGAACGGCCTGCCCGGCTCGACGGTGGTCGGTCGCCTCGACACGGCACGGCAGCGGCTGTCCGACCGAGTGGCACGCCTTTCCGACTCGGTCTCCGAGGCCGAGGCGAGGACGCGGCTGCTGATGCCTCTTCTGGGTGCCTCGGGGCCACGCTCCTACTTTCTTGCCTTCCAGAACAATGCCGAGGCCCGGGGCACCGGTGGCCTCGTAGGTACCTTCGGCATCTTGACAGCGGATCATGGTCGCATCACTTTGCACGACTTTGCGTCGGATGACACGCTGCCGCGTACCACTACTCCCGTGGCGAACTTCGGACCGGCGTTCGACCGCCGATACGGAGCTGCTGAGAGCACCCAGGGGCTGGCCAATTCCAATCTGTCCGCTCATTTTCCCTATGCGGCGCAGATCTGGGTGGGCTTGTGGCAGCGACATACGGGGCAGCGTCTCGACGGGGCCATCGCGACCGATCCTGTGGGACTCGCCCGTGTTCTCAAAGCCACGGGCCCGGTCCGACTTCCAGACGGAAAGCAGCTGACGGCGGAGAACACCGTAGAGTTCACCGAGAGCACCCTGTACGCGTCGTACAGCAACATCGAACGAAAGCGTTTCCTGGTACAGCTCGCACAGTCGGTCGCTGCTGCCTTGCTGGGTCACCACCACGATTCGGTGGCCCTTCTCCACGCACTGCGGCAGAACGCCGACGACGGCCGACTGCGTGTGTGGAGCACAGACGCCTCCACCGAGTCGGCACTCGAAGAAGCAGGACTGGCCGGCGACGTCCCCGAGAGAACAGGGCCGTTTGCCTATCTCGTGGTCAACAATTCCGCAGGCAATAAAATGGACTACTATCTGCGGCGGTCGCTGACCTACGAGCTTGGTCCTTGCGAGGGCGGTACTCGTTCCAGCGTGGTGCGAATCAGGCTGACAAACACCGCTCCCGCTGCGGGCCTGCCTGCCCTCGTCGCTCTCCGTTCCGACGATCCCCGACGCTCACACCTCCGGGGGTCCACAAGCATCTGGCTTTCGCTGTACGCCAGTTCCGGTGCGCGGTTCACCGGTGGGACTCTTGACGGGCGGCCACTTCTGTTGTCGTCGACCGAGGAGCGCGGCCACCCGGTACTCGGGACGCAGGTGGAACTCCTGCCCGGTCAGACGCGAGAAGTGGACATTCGTCTGCTGGAACCGGCTTCGGACCGCGCCCCCGTGGTGCCCCTGCAGCCGTTGGCATGGCCGCAGATCACCAAGGTGCGTGCCCAGCCGTGCGTGAAGTAGTCGGGCCGTTTGAGTGAACCCTCAAGAGGCCCACGCGGGCAGCGGAATGGTACCCACAGAAAATCAAGTACGCGAGAGCGCAAGAAATATTCTGACCACCCAGAAGGATGCGGCGGCGTCCGTGGCCATGCCGTCGGCAAAGTGCCGAAATAGATTCGGCAAATGACGACCTGCTGATCGGGGTTCACCTTGCGTGGGGAATGCGCGAGCAACGACAAGCTGACAGCGGTTCATCCTGCGGTGTTCCACACCGCACAGGAAAGCCGCGTTGTGCCGGGTGGTTGGTCTGGCGTTGCCGCCCGGTATCGTCGGCCGGCGGTGCAAGCCGCCATAGACGCCGTCGCCTGGACTTGCGGCCTGTTGATCGCCGGCCTGACCATCAGCGCTTCCGATCTGCTCGTCGGACCAGACGATCTGATGATCATCTGTGCTGTCACATCGACAGCAGCGGTACTGGCCGGCGCCGCGTGCGGGCTCTACTCCGGGCGCTATCAGGCGGAGACCGGAGCGGAGTTGTGCGCGGTGCTGGTCTCCGCCGGGCTGACCGGGCTCCTTCTGGAGGGCATCTGCCAGGCGGGGCTTCCCCTGGTGGGCGACAAGCCCGGCGTGGCCGGCCTCGCCGCCCTGGTCGGTGTGCTTGCCGTGATCACCGTGAGGGCCGCAGTCGCGGCCATCCGGCGCAGGCCGAGACGGCCCGCGCCGACCGCCGTCAAGGTGATCGTGTTTGGTGCAGGCAGCGCCGGAACGCAACTGGTGCAGCGGCTGATCGGTCAGCCTGGCGCCCGGTACCAACCGGTTGCCCTGCTGGATGACGACCCGGGCAAGCGCCGACTGCGGATCTGCGGTATCCGAGTGCGCGGCGGGCGCGAACGGCTTGCGGAGGTCGCTGCGGAGACCGGGGCGACGGTCATGGTGATCGCGATCGCAGGCGGGTGCCGGGACGGCCAGGTGATCCGTGAGCTGATCACACTGGCCGAGTCGATCGGCCTGATCACCAAGGTGATTCCGCGCGTTGAGGAACTGGTCGCCGGACCGGCGCGGATCGACGACGTCCGCGACCCGCGGATCACTCAGCTGCTGGGCCGCGATCCGATCCGGCTGGACCTTGAATCGGCTGCCGGTCAATTCGCCGGACGCCGCATCCTTGTCACCGGTGCCGGCGGTTCGATCGGTTCGGAGCTGTGCCGCCAGTTGCACCGGCTGGGTCCCGCGTCGCTGGTGATGCTCGACCGGGACGAATCAGCTCTGCACGCGGTCCAGCTCGCGCTGCACGGCCGTGCGCTGCTCGATTCCGACGAGGTTGTGCTCGCCGACATCACAGACGCCTCCCGCATCCACGAGGTCTTTGCGCAGACCCGCCCCGAGATCGTGTTCCACACGGCGGCGGTGAAGCATCTGCCGCTGCTCGAGCGGTATCCGGCCGAGGCGCTGAAGACGAACGTGACCGGCACGCTGAACGTGCTGCAAGCGGCTGCGGCCTGTGGCGTGCGGTCATTCGTGAACGTCTCCACCGACAAGGCGGCCGACCCGGCGAGCGTCCTCGGCACCTCCAAGCGGATCACCGAGCGGCTCACCGCACACATGGCCGGTGGATTCCCTGGAACCTGGGTGTCCGTCAGGTTCGGCAACGTCCTGGGCAGCAGGGGTTCTCTGCTCGGCTCGCTGTCCGCGCAGATCGCTGCGGGCGGCCCGGTCACCGTGACCCACCCTCAGGTCGCTCGCTACTTCATGACAGCCACCGAAGCCGTCCAACTGGTACTGCAGGCCGTGGCCGTCGGGGAGAGCGGTGAGGTCCTCGTCCTTGACATGGGAGACCAGGTCCGCATCGTCGACCTCGCCCGCCGTATGGCCGCCGCCGCATCGCGGCCCGTCGAGATCGTCTTCACCGGCCTGCGACCTGGAGAAAAGCTGACCGAGGATCTGTTGGGCAAGGGGGAGCCTGACCACCGGCCGAGGCATCCGCTGGTCAGGCAGGTGCCGGTGCCCGTACTCGATGCCGGTGAGGTCGTCGGCATCGGTCACCTCACCGATCCGGATGAGGTACGCGCCGCCTTGGCGCGTCTCGCCGCCGCGCCCGGACCTGAGCAGCCGGCCGGCCAGCCCGTGCTGCCCGGCCAGCCCGAAAAGGCGGAGGCCAGCACATGACCGCGCCGCCTCTGCCAGGCCGGTACCCGGCAGACTCGGAGATCCCGGAGGCGCCCACCGCGGTGTCCGGCGGCGCCCGGGTCGTCAACCAGGAGCCTCACCGCAGGTCGTACCGCGGCAAGCGCCTGCTGGACCTGGTCGTGGTCAGCCTGATCATCGTGCCGGCCGCGCTGCTCTGCGCGATCGCCGCGCTGGCGCACCTGCTCGCGCATGGCAGACCCGTACTCTTCCGTCAGCAGCGGGTCGGCCGCGACGGCCGTCTGTTCGTGCTGCTGAAGCTGCGCACGATGCGGAATGTTCCAGCCGGCCCGGAGAGGCCGGGTGACGCCGATACTGCCCGGGTGACCGCAGTCGGTCGGGTATTGCGCCGCACGTCCCTTGACGAGTTGCCGCAGTTGGTCAATGTGCTGCGTGGACAGATGAGCCTGGTCGGGCCTCGGCCGACCTTGCCCTACCAGGTACGCCGGTACACCGGTCGTCAGCAGCTGCGGCTGGTGGCCACCCCCGGCCTCACCGGCCTGGCGCAGGTGCACGGGCGACAGCGGCTGAGCTGGCCGGAGCGCATCGAGTGGGATCTGCGTTACGTCCTCCGCCAGAGCTTCCGGCTCGACCTGGCCATCTTGTTCCTCACCGTCTGGACGGTCCTGGCCGGGCGCGGAGCCACCGCCGGCCACGACAGCGATCCGATCGCCCGCGAACCAGAAAGGATGCTCTCAGGTGCCTGACAGCAACGTCCGGATCCGGCTTGCCAGCCCCGATCTCGGTGAGGAGGAAGGGGAGGCGGTACGCAGGGTCCTGCGCAGCGGTGTTCTCACCAACGGCGTGGAGAACGAGGCCTTCGCGCAGGAGTTCGCCGACCGGCATCAGGCTCGGTTCGGCGTGACGTTCTGCACCGGCACGACCGCGCTGCATGCGATGTTGCTAGCCGAGGGCATCGGCCCAGGCGACGAGGTGATCGTCCCGTCGATGACCTTCGTCGCCACCGCGACATCGGTGTGCCACGTCGGGGCCACCCCGGTGTTCGCCGACATCGACCCACGGACGTTCAACCTCGACCCGGTATCGGTCGCGGCCCGGATCACCCAGGCCACACGGGCGGTCATGACCGTCCACTACGCCGGGCAGCCCGGTGACCTCGACGGGCTGGCGGGGGTATGCGGCGCGGCCGGCGTGCCGTTGCTGGAGGACGCCGCGCAGGCGGCCGGCGCCGAGTACCGCGGCAGACCGGTCGGCACCTTCGGCCGGTCTGCCATGTTCAGCTTCACTCCTACCAAGAACATCACTACCGGTGAGGGCGGCATTGTGCTGACCAACGACCCGGGCGTCGCGGAGCGGCTGAAACTGCTCCGCAACCATGGCCAGACCGGGCTGTACCAGCATGAGAGCCTCGGCTACAACTGGCGGCTGACCGAGATGCAGGCCGCGATCGGCCGGGTGCAGCTGCGCAAGCTGGACGGCATCCTGGGGCGCAAACAGCTGATCGCGGAATCACTGACCCGGCGGCTGGCCGGGCTGCCCGGCCTGACGACGCCGCATCAGCTACCCGATGTCCGGGGAACCTGGATGCTCTACACCTGCCTGCTTCCCGGCGTCCGCGACCAAGTGCTCGCCGACCTGTTGGACCAGGGCATCGAAGCACGGATCTACTTCCCGCCGGTACACCGGCAGCCGATCTTCGCCCGGCGGGACGGCGGCACCTGGGAGGCCGCGGCACTGCCGGTGACCGAGGCCGTCGCCCAGGCGATGCTCTCGCTGCCAGTGCACCACCGGCTGACGGAGGCCGAGGTGGCTGAGATCGCCGACGCGGTGACCACCGCCGTCGGCCGGGCAACCGAGTCGCCGGATGCCACGGATCGGCCGATGCCGGTCGGTGCCCGGTGACCGCGCATCGCGAGCGGGCGTACACGACCTGGGTGTGATGGGCCAAACCGCGCCCAGGTCCTGGCCGCGCTGCCCGGTGTACGTCTGGTCGCGGCCCGCGACGGGACCTGACCGGCGGCACGGTGGTGCCCGGCCTGCCCGTGCTGCCGGTCCTGTACCAGTCGCTCGCGCTGGACGTGGACTCCTGCAGGGGATCTGCACAGACGCCGGGTGCTGGGGATTCCGTGATCGAGCCGGACGGTCAGGGCTCCCGGGCCCTGGCGGGGACGCCGACGACCAGCTGACCGACGGCGACATCGCGGGTCACCAGAGCCGCGGCGCCGACCATGGCGGATGGCCCGATCCGCCGGCCTTGCAGCACGGCGGCGTTACTGCCCACCGTGGACCCGGCGCCGATGGTCACGTTGCCGGCGATGTTGGCCCCCGGCAGGATCGTCACGAAATCATCGAGTACCGTGTCATGACCGATGCTGGCCTGGTAGTTGACCTGGACGTGTGCGCCGGTGACGGTCCCGGTGGAGATGAACGTTTGACCCAGCACAACGCAGCCACGCCCGATCCTGGCGCCGGGGGAGACAACCGCACGCGGGTCGATCACTGTCGCCGCTCGCAGGCCGCGATCTTCGAACTCGCGGGCCAGCCTGCGGCGCGCGCCGGCGTCGGCGATCGCGACCACGAACTCGTCCCGCTGCCCGCCGGAGGCAGCCAACTGCCCGGGCAGCAGCACCGGACAGCCGTCCACCGTAGTGGCTGCCGGGTGCTCGTCCACGAAAACAACCTCGGGTGCCGCGGCTGTCGCCCTCACCGCGTCCAGCGTCTCCCTGCCGAAACCGCCTGCGCCCACGATGTGCAGCGTCACAGCCGTGCCTCCGTCACCGGGCCCCCGCGCCGCGCCGGTTCCGAGACCGCGGCGAGGAATGCGCCCGCCAGCGCGGTCATGCCGTGATGCTGGTAGACCCAGCGGCGGCCGCGCTCGCCCATCCGCTCCCGCTCGGTCTCGCTCATCGCGGCCAGCCCGGCCAGCGCGTCCGCCATGTCCGCCGGTGACTCGGCGGGCACGCACACGCCGCCGCCGGACTCGCGCACCGGGCCGCCGGGCGCGTTGCTCGCGAACAGCACAGGCTTGCCGGACGCCAAGTAGTCGAACAGCTTGTTGCTGCTCAGGCCGTACTTGAAGACCGCGACGTCGCGCAGGCAGAACAGCGTCACGTCCAACTCGGCCAGCACGGCCGGCACGGCCTGCTTCGGCACCGGCGGCCAGAACAGCACGTTGTCCAGGCCATGCCGGTGAGCGAGCCGTTGACACGCGGCCTTCTCCTGGCCGTCACCGACCATCACCACAGCGACCCGCGGATGGCCGGGGCCCCGCAACTCCGCCGCGGCCGCGACAATGGTCGCCACCCCGTTGGCCGGTCCGTGCGAGCCGATGTAGCCGGCGGTGAGACAACCATCCTTGCGGAAGCGCCTGATCCGCTCGATCAGGTCGGCGGCCCGGTTCCCGGGGTCCGCAACGTTCGGGCCGGGCGGCTCACCCGGTGCCATCGGCCGGGGGAAGTCGGCGATCCCGTTCGGCACGTAATGGATTTTGTCGGCCGGGAGACCACGGGCCTTCAGGTAGTCGGCGGCACCGGGCAGCAGGCAGATCACGGCGGACGCACGCCGGCAGCAGAAGGACTCGGCCAGCCGGAGCAGCCGGGCAGGCAGCCCGTTCGCGCGCAGTGCGCCCATGTCGATCAGTGTCTGCGGCCACAGATCGCGTACCTCGAAGACGAAGCGGGCGCGGCGGACGCGGGCCGCCAGCCAGGCGGCGAGCACCGCGGCCAGGTGTACCGATGAGCCGACGATCACATCCGGCCGGTTCAGGCCGCGCTGCGCCGAGAGTACCCGGGCCGCATAGTGGGCCATGTTCAGCACGCGGCGGTATCCGTTGCCGGTGTAGGGCGGCGTGCGAACCCAGACGAAGCGGACGCCGTCGATCGTCCGGGTGGCCACCTTCTCGCCGGGCGCGAGCCGTTCCTCGCGCCTGCTGAAATGGCTGAAGCCGCTGGCGAAGATGGTGACGTCATGTCCCTTCGCCGCCAGAACCCGGCCCAGCTCGTAGTGCCGGGTGCCGGCGGCGCAGTCCGGTGGCGCCGCGTAGTGGTTGAAGATCCAGATCCTCATGTCCTCACCTCCGCCGAAGTCGCCCTGCCGCACCTGACGGCGTGCTGAGCCATGGGCTCGTCGTGGGCCCGTGGCGCCAGTACGTCGATGATCCTGACGGCGGCTTCACCGCCACCGCAGGGTGTTGGCGGCCCGGCCACTGCCGCCGGCAGCTCTCGGAGATCGGGCACCAGGACGTTCGAGCCCTGCGGAGTCTCCGGCCACTCCGTCTCGGCGCGCAGTGTGCGGCGTGGGACCTCGAGCACCAACGCCCCTTCCGCGGGCCGCCGGGGTCGGTGATCAGCCCGTCGGCTCCGGCCGACGTGGCGTTCACGCTCCGGTGGGGCAGCGGCTCTGCCGAGTGGCCGATCGAGCGTCGCGAGCATCCTGGACGTCTGCGTGACCTGGCTGGCCGAGCCGGCTTCCAGGTTCAGGTCCGGACGCGGGACGCCGAGTTCGTCGGAGAAGGATTGGGACAGCAGATGGTCGTAGTGCCGGCCGGCGTGCACGATCAGCTGTTCATCGCCGCGGCGGGCGAGTCGCCACGCGACCGGGGCCGGCCGGACGATCCGCGGACGTGCGCCGACCACGCTGAGCACCTTCACAGCTGCCTTCTCCTGTCCTGCCCGGTCGTCCGCGCCGGAAAGCCTTCTCCCGGCGTCTGGCCAAGGCGGCGATGGCCGGCCCGGCGACCAGAAATCTACTACTCACCGCGCATGTGTCACTACTTTCTGCTACCCGTGCCGCTACATTGTGCCTGCCTGCAGAGGCGGCGAGAGCATCCGCCGCTCCCAGCAGCACCGATCCGACTCGCGACTCCGGAGGCCGTTCCCTGGTGCTGTCGATCACGAAGAGTCTCCGAGCCCGGCTGCCGGGGGTAAGTCCGGCGGCGATCGGGGGAACACTGGCCACGCGATTGCTGGCCACGGCGATGAGCTTCGCGGCGGGCGTCATCACCGCGAGGGCACTCGGGGTGGGAGGCAGGGCCACCTTCGCGGTCATGATCTCGGTCCCCTCCGTGCTGAGCATCGTCACGGTCCTGGGTGTGGACAACGCCAACGCCCGGTTCGCCGGGACCTCGCACACCGCATTCCGGCAGATCGTCCGGTGGAGCCTGGTGTTCTCCATGGTTTCGGGTTCCGCACTGGCGGGGCTGTGGCTGCTGCTCGGTCATCTCTGGCCGGCCGTGCTGCTCGGCGTGCCGTACCGGCTTGCGCTGCTCGTGGCCGCCATATGTCCGGTGAGCCTGCTGACCACGCTGCTCGGTATGGCTGAGCTCGGTCGCGGCCGGGTCTTGATGTACAACCTGCTCAGCATCGTCCCCGCGGCCGGCTACCTCGTCGGTGTCTGCGGCCTGCTCGCCGCGGGTTCGCTGACCCCCATCAGCTGCTTCCTGTCGGTGCTGGCCGGCCAGTTGCTCTGCGCCGCGATGCTGCTGATCGCGTCCACCACCCGCGTCCACGCCGATGGTGAACCCCTCGTCGGCCGTACCTTCGGCAGCTTCGCCATCAGGTCCTATCTCCCGAACCTGATCCACTACGGATTGCTGCGCCTGGACGTGCCGGTGATCCAGACGCTCGCCGGGGCGACGGCCGTGGCCGTGTACGCGGTGGCGCTGCCCCTGGCAGAGGGGCTGCTCCTGCTGTCGACGACGGTCGCGCTGGTGATGTTTCCCGCCGTTACTTCCGGTGCAGTCGATGCGCGGGCAGCGGCCAGGATTGCCCGGACCGTGTTCGTTGCCGCCGCCACGGCGGCAGCCGTGACGGCGGCAGCCGCACCCATCCTGATCCCAGCGGTCTACGGGCGGCCGTACTCCGGTGCCGTGCCGGTGATCTGGGCGATGCTCCCCGGCCTCGTGTTGTTCAGTGCGGCCCGCTCGGTCCAGCCCTACCTGGCGGCCGCCGGCCTGCTCCGGCCGGTGATCACGGCCACTGTGATCGGTGCGATGGTCAACATCGCGCTGCTCGTGGCCTTGACGCCCCACTATGCCGCGGTCGGTGCCGGCGCCGCCGACTCGGCCGGGTACCTGGTGCTCGCCGTCCTGCTCGCCCACGGCGTGCGCTCGGCTGTCCGCGCCCGCCGGCGCCACCCGGCTGAGTGCGCCGGTGACGAGGCGGCGGCACCGGCGCGCCGGCCCACCGGGCGCCTGTCGGTCAAGACGCTCGGAGACCGCTGGCGGGGCGCGTACCCGAGGCAGGTGAGGCCCGTTCTGGCCAGTAGAGGACTCATGGTGGCGGCGGTACTCCTGACCGTGGCGGGTGCCGGCTGGCTCGCGACGGCGTACAGCCCTGCCCTCAGTGTCGCCGGCGCCGTAGGCGCCGCCGCCACGCTCGTGGTCATTGTGCTGGTCCTGGTCCCAGAGGCGGGTCTGTGTGTACTCGCGGCGGCCATCCCGTTCTCACAGTCCGACATCGGCGACTCGCTGATCACCCCGAGTGTGCTGATCGCTCTCATGCTCGTCTGCCTGCTGGGCCGCGTCATCGCCGGCCGGGGGATCGCGCGGCCGAAGCCTGCCGGTGTCCTGATCACCGTTGGCACGATCGGTTACCTGGTGGCCTCCAGCGTCCTGGTCGGCGATGCCGATCCGCTGGGTGCCGACAAATGGCAGTACCTACTGCTGATGTGCGCGCCGCTGATGCTGCTGCCGCTGGTCGCCGAACCTGGACGGGCTCTCGACCGGGCGCTCGTGGTGTTCTGTTGCGGCAGCGTGATCGTGGCCTTGATCAACATCGTCCGGATCGGCTCCGTCTTCGCGGCGAAGTCGGGTCTGGCACCTGCTGACACCGCCGTTCTGGCCATCACTCAAGAGGACACGGCCAACCACAACGCCGTGGGTGCCCTGTTCGTCATGGCGGCCGCGGTCCTGCTCAGGCGTTACCCGGCCGTCCGGGCGCCCCTGCTGCGGCTGGCGATCGGCGCGGGGGTCGTCGTGCTCGCCCTGGGGGTCGCGTACTCACTGAGCCGCGCGGCCTATCTGGCGGGAATCTCGGTGATCGCGCTCTACGCCGCCCGTAGATCGCTGCGTGGTGTCCTGGCCCTGAGTGTCGGCGCGGCCTGCCTGGTACCGCTGCTGCCGGCCGCGATCGCGGCCCGGTTCGACTCGATCGTCGGCGGCGCGCCGGACGTCAACTCCGCGGTACGGCTCGATCTGTGGAGCAGCGCACTACGGATGTTCGAGGCGCACCCGGCTTTCGGTGTCGGGTATCTGAACTTCGCCAACCATTTGCCCGTTTACTACCAGGCCACAGGTGATTACGAGGTCATGCTCCTCCAGTTCCCGCTCCTGCACTTCGCTCACAACACCTACCTGACAGTCCTCTCGCAGACCGGCCTGGTGGGCGCGGCCGGGATCGGCACGCTTGTCGTGCTCGGCGTCCGCCGGGCGTGGCGCGCGGCTCGATCCGGTGATCCTGCGGGCGAGCCGGCGCTGCTGGCCATGGCCGGTGCCGGGGTCTGCTCGCTGTTCGGCGAGGTCCTGCTGGTCCCACCCCTGCTGGCCGGTCTGATGCTGATCATCCTGGCCGCGAAGCCGGCTCCGGACAACGGACCGCTACCGGTGGCGCGATGAGCACGTCCGTGACCGGGAAGCCGCGGCCGCTGCGCGTCCTGCAGATCACCTCGGCCGCCGTCGGCGGAAACTGGTTCCACGACCAGGTCCGGGGCCTTGCCGAGCTGGGCAACGAGGTGTGCGCGGTGCTGCCCCGAGAGGGCCCGCTCGCCGACCGGCTGCGCGGAGTTCGCGGCGTCCGGGTGGAAATCATCCCGTTCGGAGTGCCTCATCGGATCAGACAACTACCAGTGCTGATGGCTGGGCATTGGCGGCTGATGAGGTTCGTCAGGGCGTACAAGCCGGATGTCATCCATTCGCACCTGATCATCGCGAAGCTCGTGGCCCGAGTGGTGTCGGCCGCCTACCGGCCGGCACTGGTCGTATCGCAGGTTCCCGGACTGGTGCATCTACGGATCGCGCCCTTCCGGATCCTGGAGCGGCTTTCGCTGCGCCGGGACGATCTGGTGCTCGGATCCTGCCGGGCGATCGCGCGCCGCTACCAGGCCATGGGAGCGCGGTCGGTCGCGGTCAGCTACTACGGCTGCGACGTACACCGCTTCGATCCGGCAACCTCGCCGGATGCGTTCCGCCGCGAGTTCGGCCTCACCGACGACACGCCGGCTGTCGGCATGGTCGCCTACATGTATCCGAGCAAGTTGCGGGAGTTCCGACAGGTTGGTGTCAAGGGGCATGAAGTCTTCATCGACGCCGTCCCGCTGATCCTGCGGACGAATCCCGAAGCCAGGTTCTTCGTCGTCGGTGACGAGTTGGTCGGTGACGGGGAGTACCGGCGGGAGCTGGAACGTCGCGCCGCCCGGCTCGGCGTCGCCGACCGGATCCGGTTCACCGGCTTGCGGTCCGACATCAGCTCGGTGATGGCCGGGCTGGACGTCCTGGTGAACCCGTCCATGGACGAGTCCGCCTGCTATACCGTGGTGGAGGCTTTGCTCATGCGTAAGGGCGTGGTGGCAACCGATGTCGGTGGCCTGCCGGACACCGTCCAGCACGGCCGCACCGGCCTGCTGATCCCGCCCGCCGATCCGGCGGCACTGGCACAGGCCGTGAATACACTGTTCGCCGATCCGGCAGCGCGTCTCCACATGGCCAGCCGCGGCCGTGAACACGCGCTCCGGCAATTCGATATCGCCGGAACCGTAAGCCAGGTGAACGAGCTGTACCACCAGGCACTGGCCGCGCGGGGACGACGTCGGAAGCTGCTCCGCAGGGAGAGCCCGGCGTGAAGGACAACAGGGCGTGGGCCAGAACGACGCTGGCCGGCATGGCGGGGAAAGCGGTACGCGATCTGCGGCGGCCGAGCTTCCCGGTCGACACGACGCCGCCGGGTGACATGACCACCGGCCAGCCGGGCAGGTATCCGCTCGACCTGAGGCCGATGACGACCGGGAGCACGCTCGACCACGAGCGCGTGGTGGTGACCCGTGCCGCGACCGGCGAGACCTACCGGAACCCGGTCTCGGTCAGCCTGTATGCGCTCGCACAGCACACCGACGCGCTCGCCGCCGGCCGGCACCCGGCCACTGGGGACGAACGGCCGCCGGGCGTGCAGGCTCTGCTGACCCAGGCAGGATGGCTGCGCGCCAGCCAGGACGGCAACGGCGGCTGGCGCTATCCGGTACCCGTACCCCGGTATGGGGTGAGCCCGGGCTGGTACTCGGCCATGGCCCAGGGCCTGGCGGTGTCGGTGATGCTGCGCGGATACGCCACGACCGGCCAGCGGTCCTTTCTCGATGCGAGCGAGGGCGCGGTGGACCTGATGCTCCGGCCGCTGGACGCGGGCGGTTGCTCGCACTACGACCAACTGGGGCGCCCTTTTCCCGAGGAGTGCCCGTCGGACCCGGCCAGTCACATCCTCAACGGTGCGGTCTTCGCCCTCTTCGGTCTCTGCGAGCTGAGCCGGCATCACAGCGGGACTGTCCACGAGCACGTGGCGGACCGGCTCCGCGACTCGCTGACCGCGTTCGACCTGGGGTACTGGACCAGATACGACCTCCGGCACACCGCGCCCGCCAGTTTCGCGTACCACTGCCTGCACGTCGCGTTGCTGACCGCGGCCGGAAGAGTGCTAGCCGACCCGCGATGGCCGGCGGTGGCCATCGCGTGGGACCGCTACACGCGCAGTCCGGCCAGCCGGCTGCGGGCTGCGGCGGGCAAGGGCCGGTTCGTACTAAGGGAGCATTGTGTCCGGTCATGACCAGGCCCCGCGACGGCTGGGCGTGTGCGATGCTCCGGCCGCGCCGCTGCGTGTCGTCCTGCTCGCGTCGGCCACGTCGGCGCACACCCGGCGCTGGGCGGACGATCTGGCCATGCGGGGGCATCAGGTGACTGTCTGCAGCTGGCATGCGCCGGGCCTGCGTCCCGACGGCTGGCGAGCCGTGTCCGCCCCCACCGGAGCGTGCCTGCCGTTGCGGGCAGTGCGCGCGGGGCACTGGCTGCGCAGCGAGGTGCGCCGGGCTCGGCCGGATGTCATCCACGTCCATTCGCTCGGAGTGCACGGGGCGCTCTCCCTCCTGCTGCGGGCCCACCCGGCAGTGCCGGTCGTGATCACTCCGTGGGGATCCGAACTGCGCGCGGCGGACCGGCATTCGGCCCGGGCGATGGTCGCTCGGCTGGCGCTCCGGCGGGCCGCACGCGTGGTGCCGACCTCCCGGGAGGTGGCTGAGCTGGTCGCGAGCCGATACCGGGTCCTCTCTTCACGGATCACGGTCCTTTCCTGGGGGGTACCGGACGCGCTGCTGGATGCCGGAAACGACACCGATCCCCGGTTGACGCGCGCGAAGTACGGCATTCCGGCCGGAGCCACGGTCGCGCTGTCGGTCCGCAGCACGTCGGAGGTCTACCGGACCCACGAGATTCTCGCGGCGTTCACTCGTGCCGCGCGAGTCCGGCCCGACCTGTTCCTCGTGTTGGTGGCGGGTCACCAGCCGGCTCATGCCGCCGCCAGACGCGCGCAGCAGGACTATCTCGCGCTTCTGCGTGCCCGGGCACAAGATCTGGCCGACCGGGTCGCCGTCATCGATCGGACACTCGGACAGGCCGAGGTGTTCGGCCTGATGCGCGCGAGCGATGTGGCGATTTCGGTTCCCCGGGCCGACCAGCGAAGCTCATCGGTGCTCGAAGCCGCGGCTGCCGGGTGCCGGCTGCTGCTCTCCGACATCGCGCCCTACCGAGAGCTGGTGGAGGAGGGCCTGCTGGCGGATCTGCTTCCCGATCCGCTGGTCGGCTCGTTGGCTGACGCTCTCTCAAACGCAGGGCCGTTGGATGCCGATGATCGCCTGTCCAATCGGAAGCTGATCAGCCAGGCCGAGCGCGGCTCCCTGAAGGTCGCGGAACTCGAACGGCTGTACAGGGATGTGGCCCGCGCGGGGACGGTGTGATCAGGGCCCACTGTATGCGGAGGGTCAACGATGAGTGAGTACCTCGTGCCGGAAGGCCCCACCGCCCGGTTCAGCGGGCAGGGCGGCTCGGCGGCTGTGCCGGAACAAGGACGACACGGAACATCTTGGGCCAGAACTTGCCCGTCAGGAGGAATTGGTCCGTTCCGGGGACGGCCGCGATGCCGTTCAGGGTGGAGCCGGGGACGACTTCGT
Organism: Streptomyces sp. NPDC033136; assembly: GCF_055578235.1. NCBI lineage: Bacteria > Bacillati > Actinomycetota > Actinomycetes > Kitasatosporales > Streptomycetaceae > Streptomyces > Streptomyces sp. NPDC033136. Next base: position 64,860 of record NZ_JBVIPD010000012.1, on the reverse strand, counting down.
CGGCGTGCAGGAGGCCCGAGGCGTCGATACTCGCCGTCACCGCGCCGGTGACGGTGTCGATGCGCACGATGCGTTCGGTGGGCAGCACGTTGGCGTAGACGCCGTGGTCGGCGCACTCCAGCTCGTTCACTCCCGTCACCGGCCGGCCGTCTTCGGTCACGGTGACCTCACCGGTCTTCGCGAGGGTGCGCGGATCGCGGAAGGTCAGTCGTGCCGAGCCGTCGCTCGTCACCAGCTGCCGCCTGCCGCGGTTGAAGCAGATGCCCCAGCCTTCGTCGGGGTACGGGACGCGGCGCAGGTCCCTCAGTGTCGTCGCGTCCCGCTCGATGGCGATCCGGTCCCGCCAGGTCAGCTGCCACAGGGTCCGGCCCAGCAGGGTGATCCCCTCACCGAAGAGAGGAGCGGGAAGGCTGGTGTGCACCACGGGTGGCTTGCCAGGGGGCCCGGACTGCACGGAGGACCGACCGGACAGCCCGGTGCCCTCGTAGAGCGTGTCGCCGGCCATCTCCAGACCCTGAGTGAACGATTTCGGGTCGTGGGGGAGGGTTTCGAGGACCTTCACCCGCAGGTGTTCGACCCGGTGGGGGCTGACCTGCCGCCAGTGCGTGCGGCTTCGGCCGGCGGGATCGTCGGACACCGCTTCGACGTATCGTCGGCCCGTGAGCGACTCCGATCGTGTGACCAGCCCGGTGGCCGCGATGCAGACGGAGCCGGTGACCAGGAGCGCCGCGATGGCCGGCAAGGCGTGTCTCAGTGTGCGGCGACGGCCCGCCGCCCGGTTGCCGGAACGACTGGTTCCAGGCAAGCGGACGGCGTCCTGGCCCGGGCCGGGACGCCGTGGTTCCGCCGTGTGCACGTACTGATCTTTCAGGAACTGCGACGACGGCGTACGACCAGCACCGTGCCACCGCCCGCCATGAGCAGGGCGGTCGCCGTACCGCCGATCACCAGGGCCTGTTCACTGCCCGTCGCCGCGAGCCCCTTGCCGTTCTGGTCCGAGTCCGGGGAATTCGACGGCTCGACGGCTGCGGGGACTTCATGGGCATCATTGCGGCCGCCGCCGTCTCCGTGGTGCCCACCGTACCCCGGCTTGTCAGGGTGCCCGGGCTTACCCGGGTGGTGGGGCGGCTTTGGGGACGGGGTGGGCGTCATCCTTCCGTACACGTAGATGCTGACGCCGACACTCTGGTGGGGGTGCTTGGAGGTGAGTCGGAAGACGTGCCAGCCGGTAGCGGTGTCCGCCGGGATGGTCACGGTCCCCGCAACCGAGCCGTCGGCCCGGGCCCGGAAGTGGCCGAGCACGACCGGGCGTGATTGCAGCAGCGCCGTGACGAGCGCCCCGGGCTCGAAGACGCCGGAGATGGTGCTGAAGCTCAACTCCTCCCCGGCTGTCACCGTGGTGGTGCTGACGGACAGGGGCGGGCTCGACGGCGGGTACGGCTGTGCCGAGGCGGCCTGCGCCCCGATCAGCGGTGCCGCGATGAGAATGGCAGCCGATGCCGCCGATGCCAGAGCGGCCCGCCATCTGCGCGATGCTGTCATCTTCTTCGATCTCCTCGACTTGGGTCCGGGCCTGGTCGTGCGGCGGCCGCGATTCGGTGTGGACACCAAGACCTGGATACATGTCGCAAATAGAACATAACGACATTCATTGGTTTGATGGCGCAAGAAGTCACCGGATTGGGGGAATCCCGGCTCGCACGGTGTGCGTCGCGGGCGGTTCGAGGGGGCGACACAGGGGGTGGCTCCCTCGCTCCAAGAGTCCGAGTCCCTATGGTCGACTGCGTCCATAGGGAACAGAAGCCCCAATTCGGGTGGTTCCCTCAGTCCCGTGAGGGGTGCAGCTTGGATCTCCAAGGATTCCTGAAGGCTCTTGCCAGACGCTGGCCGACGGTCGTGGTCTGTCTGGTTCTCGCGGTCGGGGTGGCGCTCGCGGTGACAAGCGTGAGTACCCCCGTCTACGAGGCGAAAGCACAGCTCTTCGTCGCCACCCGCACCGGCGAGAACACTCTTGATCTGAACGAGGGGCAGACGTTCTCACAGGCGCGTGTGCAGTCGTACGCCGAGATCGTGAGGACCCGTCAGGTCACCGCTCCCGTGGTGAAACGGTTGCGGCTGCGCACCACCCCGGAAGAGCTGGCGTCCCGGATCACCGCCGTCGTTCCGCTCAAGACCGTGCTCATCGACATCACCGTCCGGGACACCGAGCCCCGGCGCGCGGCACGTATCGCCAATGCCGTGGCGAGCAGGTTCAGTTGGGTCGTCGAGCAGTTGGAGACCCCCAAGCGGCCGGCCCCCTCGAAACTGCCCGAAACGGATGACGAGGCCGAGGACGCCGCGCCTGTCCCACCGGTATCCCCGGTCTCCCTGGGCGTCACCGAGGAAGCCGTCGCCCCGACCTCTCCCACATCGCCCCGCCCGTTGCTGAACCTGGCCGCGGGTGTGGTCGGCGGCCTGCTGCTCGCTGCCGGGCTGGTCGCCCTCCGCGAGACGCTCGACACCACGTTCAAGACGAGCGAGGCACTGGACGCATTCATCGCTCTGCCCGGCCTCGGCGCCATCCCGTACGACAGGACCGCCCCAAGGCAGCCGCTGGTCAGTGCCGACGGGCACTCCAAGCGCGCCGAGGCGTTCCGCAGACTGCGTACCAACCTGCAGTTCTCGCAGGTCGACGATCCACCGCGGATCATCGTGGTGACGAGCTCGGTGCCCGGTGAGGGCAAGACGAACGTCGCGATGAACCTCGCCCGCTCACTCGCCGAGGCCGGCGTCTCCACCTGCCTCGTGGACGGCGACCTGCGCCGCCCGTGCGTGGCGTCGGCTTTCGGCCTCGTCCAGGACGGGGGCCTGACCACAGTGCTCATCGGACAAGCCCGTGTCGAGGAAGTGATGCAGCAGGTCGCCGGCGGCCTCTCGGTGCTCGCCAGCGGTGCTGTGCCGCCGAACCCCGCGGAACTGCTCGCCTCAACGCGTATGAAAGAGGTGCTGCGCGAGCTCGTGGACGTGTACGACGTTGTGATCATCGACACCGCGCCGCTGCTGCCGGTCGCCGACACCGTGGGGCTCGCCTCTCTCACCCAGGGTGCGCTGCTTGTCGTACGGGCCGGGAAGACCCGCCGGGACCAAGTGCGCACCGCCACGGAAGCGCTGGAGCGAGTGGGCACGCGCGTGCTCGGCACCGTGTTCAGCATGGCTCCGGTTTCCAAGGGCGGCCGTTATGGCCGTTATGGCCGTTACGGTGCCTACGGGCAGTACGGTGAGCTGCCCGCTCCGCGTATGTCGGCCACGGGGGAGGGAAGGGCTGCCTCCGTGGTGATGCGGCCCACGGACGGGAGATGACTCGGATCCTGTTCGTCTGTACGGGCAACGTGCACCGCTCGGTGCTCGCCGAGCGCCTGCTGGCGGCGAAGCTGCCGCCAGGCTCGGCCCTGCGGCCGGAGAGCGCCGGCACGGAGGCGTGGCACCGTTTCCGTATGGAGGACACCACTCGGGCGGTCCTGGAGGAGCTGGGCGCTGATGGCTCCGGATTCGCCTCCCGCCCGCTCACCGCACAGCTCTTGGCGGGCGCCCCGCTGGTCCTCGGGCTCGCGCGCGAGCACCGCGAGGCGGCCGTGCGCCTCGCGCCGGCGGGGATGCGGCGCTGCTTCACCCTGAAGGAGTTCGTGCGGCTCGCGGATGGGGGAGCCGCAGGGGGTGGCGGGGGCGGCTTCGAGGCCGTGGTTGCGGCGGCCGCCACACGCCGCGGTGCCGCGGCCCCAGTCCCACCGGCCGAGGACGACATCCCGGACCCCTGGAGCAGGCCCCGTGAGGAGCTGTACGAGTGTGCCCTGGAGATCGACAGGGCGGTGAGCGGGCTGGTCCGGCTGTGGGGGCTGCGTCATTAGTACCGCGGTTGCGGTTCTCCGTTTGATCCCGTCGTGTCAGCACTTCCAAGAAGGCGTGCCAGTTGGTCGATGCGGACGGCAAGACGAAGTACACGCCTGGCAACTGCGGCAACGTGAGTGACCGTCGGGACCCGGCGCACGCCAACGGAGAAGTTCCCGGTCAACGCAGGTGGTGCGGCTCCGCAGCAGGGTCGGGATCAAGCCGCACGCATTCCCCTTCAAGGTTGGTCCTGAAGGGCGCGGGCGCTGGAGGGCCCCAGAGGCGGCTCGTCTCCCTGGACCGCGACATCATCACTCTGCTCCATCGGCGCGCCGCCGTCGCGGAGCAGATGCGCATGCTGGAACGGATGTCCGGGCAGCGGGAATCGGCCGTGGCCCGGGAGAACGACATGCTCGGCCTCTGCCACGACGCCCTCGGCCGGCCCGGCGTCGGCATCGCCATGCGACTGCTTGTGATGACCCGGATCGAGCGGTCCCGCGATGCGCACAGGGCTGTGGACATGGCGGACTCATCAGCCAAGGCTGCCTGGGCGCCCGTACCGTCGCACGCCTCGGACGAGATTGCGCCGCACCCCTACGGACGCGCCTCCCCCGCTCCCACAAGCGGGGGAGGCGCGTCCGGGTGTGCAGCGGTCCCGTTCGCAGAACACAGGCTCCCGGCAGCGCGCACGCGCCGCCGGGAGCCTTGCTGTTCGCCCGCTGGAGAGCCGTCTACGCCACACTCGCCAGCACCGGCTGGGCCTCCCCGTCGGGCGCGGGCCGGGAGCCGTGCGGTCCGCCGCCGTGCGTCGGGTGGCGCAGGGCCGCCAGGACGCGGCGATCGTCCCGGGTGCCGTCGGGAAGGCCGAGCTTGCCGAAGACCGCGGCCCCGTGCTTCTCCACCGTCCCCAGCGAGACATGCAGCTCCTGCGGGATGGCACCGTTCGTGGGCCCCTGGGCCCGGAGCGGAATCCGGGTGGGACGTGCCGGCACCGTCCCGGCACGGGAAACAGCAAGGGTTCGACCAGTCGTCGCGGTCCGAAGCCGGAACGAGCACGGGCGCCTGCGTGACCGCGCCGGTTCGGCATCAGGGGCGGTGGACGGCCTCACCGGGACCGGCCACGATCCCAGTGGCGCGGCTTTGACACCCGGGTTCAGTCCGACTGCGTCACGCCGGCCATCGAGGGGCTGAAGGCCGGCCACAACCACGCCCTGCCTCCTCTGGGAGACCTGCGGCCCGAAACACTCGAGAGCTGCACCCACATCGTGGGCATGATGGGCCACGAGCCGATCGTCGCCGCGCTCGAAGCCGGCGTCCAGGTCGTGCTGGCAGGCCGCGCCACCGACACGGCCGTAGCGGCCGCCTATCCCCTCATGAAGGGGATGCCGCCCGGACCGACGTGGCACGCCTCCAAGATCGTTGAATGCGGCGGACAGTGCACCAGCAACCCACGTGCCGGTGGGGTGCTGGCCACCATCGACGCCGATGGCTTCACCATCGAGCCGCTCGACGCAGCCGTGGCCTGCACACCGATCCTGGTCGCCGCCCACATGCTCTACGAGACCGCGAACCCCTTCCAGATGCGTGAGCCTGACGGCACCCTGGACGTCCGCGAAGCCACCTACACGGCACTCGACGACCGCACGGTACGCGTCGAGGGCTTGCGGTTCCACGTCGCCGCCCAGCACACCGTCAAGCTGGAGGGCGCGAGAATCACCGGCTACGAGACGATGTCGTTCACCGCTGTTCGAGACCCTCACATCCTTGCGAACATCGAGGACTGGGCCGACCTCCTGCGGGTGATGATCAGTCAGCGGGTGGAGCAGACACTCGGCCTCGGTGAGGGCGAGTACGCCTTCGACGTACGCCTGTACGGCTACAACGCGGTACTGAAGGACCGCGACCCGGCCCAGAGCCCACCCCGTGAGGTGGGAGTCATGCTGCTGGTGAACGCGCCGGACCAGGAGACGGCCACAGTCGTGGCGAAGGTCGCCAACCCGCTGATGTTGCATCTGCCGACAGCCGACATGACCTACCTGCCCAGCCTCGCCTTCGCCACCTCCCCGGCCGAAGTCGAGCGCGGGCCCGCGTACGAGTTCGTACTCCATCACGTCGTCGACAGCGTCACTCCCACCGGCATGTTCCGCATCGAGATCGAGGAGACCGTGCACCATGGCTGATACTGCCACTCTCGGAGACCTGGCACTCGAGGTCCGGTCCAAGAACGCCGGGCCGTTCTGGGTCACCATGGAGCTGTTCATGAGTGACGCGGCCGGTTACCGTATCGCGGCCGACGAGTCGTTCCTCAAAGAGCGCACGGTGGCCGAGCTCTACGGAGTCGACGAGACCGAGATCCAGATGTTCCGCATCCCCTCGCTGAACGTCGTCAAGATCTCCTTCCCGCGTCCCGTCAGCCAGGCTTCGCTCCGTGACCGCGACATCCACTCCGGGCAACAGCATGTGCCCCTGGCGATGCTGCCCTTGCCCGCAGCCTGACAGCCGGCCGTAGCTCGGAACCCCCGCGGTGGAGCCGACGCGCCGCAGGCTCGGAACACCCGTGCGGACTCGGTGCGTTGACCGCTCAGGCGTCGGTCTTACGACGGGGCCGAGGAGTCGCATCGAGAGAACGGAGCATCAAAGGTGGACGTCTTCATCATCGGCATCACCGGCGGCGTCGGTGGTCTGCTGGCGCAGAAACTGCGCTCTCGAGGAGACGCCGTCCACGGGCTGGTGCGCCGAGACGACCAGCGGGCCGGACTCGCACCGCAGGGCGTGAACGCGCGCGTCGGCGACCTCTCCATCATGACGGTGGAACAACTCGCCGCAGCGTTCGGTGATGTCGACGTGATCGTCTTCACCGCCGGATCGAACGGCGGCAGCAGGGAGGTCACGACGGCCATCGACGGTGAGGGGGTCGTCAAGGCGATCGAGGCGGCACGCCTTGCCGGTGTGGAGCGCTTCGTGCTGGTCTCGGTGCTCCCGGAATCATGGCGGGAACGCGACCTCGGAGACGAGGTCGAGTACTACTTCGCCGTGAAGAAGGGCGCGGATGTCGCACTCAGCCGCAGCGATCTGAACTGGCTGATCCTCCGCCCCTCGCTCCTTCTCGACGGCCCGGGAACCGGCACCGTGTCCCTCGGCCCGGCGGAGCCCCACGGCCAGATCACTCGCGACGACGTCGCCGCCACCCTCGCTGAACTGCTCCACGAGCCCCGGATCGGCCGGCAGATCCTCGAACTCGACACGGGGCCGACACCCATCGAAGACGCGGTCCGAGCGAACGTCCGCTCCTGACCTGCCTGGTTGCCTTGCGCAGGTCGTGGAGCAGATCGAGGCCAGGGATCACGTGAGCCGGTGAACACCGCCTGAACCGGGTTCTCTCCCGCCACCTTCGCGGACCCCGATGGCGCGGTGCGCAGCTCCCGGCGGGCATGGTCCGGTCCGGCCCCTGACGTCCAGGGGCCGGACCACGCCCCGCCGGACGACCGCCACCGGACCGGTCGGCCCTGACCGTACCCACTAGGCCCCATGACAACGGGGGTGTGTCGGGGTGGACTGGGAGGAGAGAGCCGAGGCGTCTGGCTGGAGGAGGAACGATGAGTGGTCTGGTGGTCGTGGGTGTGGACGGGTCGGCGTCGGGGCTCGCCGCGGTGGAGGCGGCAGCCCGGGAGGCGAGGGCGCGTGGAGCGGGCCTGCGGGTGGTGCACGCGTTCATCTGGCCGGCCATGCATGTGGCCCTGGGCCCGTCGCCGCTGGGGCCGCCCGAGGGCGGGCTCCAGAATATGGCCGACCGTCTGGTGGCCGAGGCGGTGGAGCGCGCCCGGGCGACGGCGCCGGAGGTCGAGGTCAGCCACGCGGTGGTGACCGGTGAGCCGCTGACGGTCCTGGAGGCACAGTCACGTGACGCCGAGCTGGTGGTGGTCGGGTCCCGGGGCATGGGCGGCTTCGTCGGACTCCTGGCCGGGTCGACGGCGGTACACCTGGCGGCGCACGGCCGGTGCCCGGTGCTGGTCGTGCGTGAGCAGCCGAGTGCGGAGGGCCCGGTCGTGCTGGGTGTCGACGGCTCGGCCGCGGGCGAGCGGGCGGTGGACTTCGCCTTCGCCGAGGCCGAGCTGAGGAAGGCGCCGCTGGTGGCGCTGCACGCCTGGACCACGTGGAACGCGCCGATGCCCGAGCCGATGGACGCGTCGATGCCGTACGCGAACCCGCCGGGCGCCCTCGCCGGGGAGGAGGAGAGCCTGCTGTCCGAGGCACTCGCCGGCCACCGGGAGCGGTACCCGGGTGTGGTGGTGGAGCACAAGGTGGTGCACGGCGGGACGCGGGAGGCGCTGATCGAGGCGAGCCGGTCCGCGCAGCTGGTGGTGGTCGGTGCCCGGGGGCGTGGCGGTTTCGCCGGGCTGCTGCTCGGATCGGTCAGTCAGGCCTTGCTGCACCACGCCCACTGCCCGGTCGCCGTGGCGCGGGGCGCGGGCGCGCGTCACTGACGGCGTCCGGTGCGGGGTCCGCCGTCCGGTTCCGCCGTGGGCCGTCCGGTTCCGCCGTGGGCCGTCCGGTTCCGCCGTGGGACGGGCGGGGCCCCCTCCCGTTTCGCCGTAGGGGCGGGCGGACCCCCGCTCCCGTTTCGCCGTGGGTGCGGGCGGGGGCGTCGACCGGTTCCCCGGTGGGTGCGGGCGTCTGCCGCGAGGCCGAAGAGGCCGCGAGGTGGGTGAGGCGGGGTGAGACGGGGTGAGACGGGGCGGTCCGTCGGCCGGTGCCCGCCAGGCGGGTGAGGCGGTGGCCGCAGACGGCGAGGAGCATTACGTAGGCGGTGACCAGGGCCGTCGGGCGGCTCCGCGTGGAGGCGGTGGCCAGGCCGATGACGATGACGATTACGGAGAGCCGGCCACGGGCGATGAGCGCGATTCCGGTCAGGGCCGAGTGGCCCCCCCGGGACGGCCCGACGGCCCCTGGGCGTACCGGGCCGACCGCACCAAGACTGGTGAAGCAAAGAGCCGCGCGTCGGCTGTGTCCCGGGACGGGAGTACCCAGTGAGTGATCCGGTGATCGTAGGGGTGGACGGCTCTGCCTCCAGTCTTGAGGCGGTCGACCTCGCGGCCCGCGAGGCACACCTGCGCGGGGTGCCCCTGCGGATCGTGCACGCGTTCGGGCATGTGCCCGGACACCGGCCGGCCGGCGGGCCGCGGTGGAGCCCGGCCGACCACGGTCTGGAGCCGATGGCGCGGGGCGTACTGGCCGGTGCCGAGGAACGGGCGCACGCGATCGCGCCGGAGTTGGAGATCACCCGGTCGGTGGTGGCCGGGGATGTGCTCGAGGTGCTGGAGATCGAGTCGCGGTCGGCGTCGCTGGCGGTGGTCGGGTCCCGGGGACTGGGCAGCTTCGCCGGGTTGCTGCTGGGCTCGACCGCGGTGCACCTGGCCGCGCACGGCCGCTGTCCGCTGATGGTGGTGCGTGGCCGTCCCGATCCGGCCGGTGCGGTGGTGCTGGCCGTGGACGGCTCCGATGCCGGTGAGGCGGCGGTGGAGTTCGCGTTCGCCGAGGCGGCCCTGCGCGGGGCGCCGCTGGTCGCCCTGCACGTGTGGAACACGTGGAGCGAGCGCGCCTACGAGGGTCCCGGCGACCCCCTGAACGCCATGGTGGTGGACATCGACCGGCTCCGGGAGGCCGAGCAGCACCTGCTGGGCGGGACGGTCACCGCCTGGCAGGAGGCCTTTCCCCAGGTGTCGGTGGAGCGGCGCCTGGTGCGGTCCCGGACCCGCCCGGCCCTGATCGACGCCAGTCTCGACGCCCAGCTGATCGTGGCCGGCGCCCGGGGACGCGGCGGCTTCACCGGCCTGCTGCTCGGCTCCGTGAGCCAGGCCCTGCTGCACCACGCCCACTGCCCCGTCACCGTCGTCCGCGGCAAGGAGTGACCGTGCCTCAGCAGGCCATGGCCGGGGACCACCACCTGCCAGTACAGATGCTTCAACAGCCGGACGCCCACCGGCGCGACGCCGCGGACGTGGCGGACTCGCTCGCCGTGGTCCCGGCCGTGGGGCTGACCACGGCGGACGCCGAGCGGCGGACCGCCGCCTGGGGCGCCAACGAACTGGCCGAACCGGCTCGCCGGCCGCAGTGGCTGCGTCTGCTGGACCAGTTCCGCAGCTGGCTGATCGGCATCCTGCTCGCCGCCGCCGTCATCGCCGGAATCATCGGCGAGATCAAGGACGCCCTCGTCATCACCGTCGTCCTGCTCATCAACGCCACCATCGGCTACCTGCAGGAACGCCGTGCCGAGCGCAGCCTGGAAGCGCTGCGCCAGATGCTGGTCCCGACCGCGCGGGTGCGCCGCGACGGTCAGGTGAGGGTGATCCCGGCCGGCACCCTGGTGCCCGGCGATGTCGTCCTCCTGGAAGCAGGCGACCGCGTCCCGGCCGACGGGCGCCTGGCCGTCGCCGAGTCGGTCGAGGCCGCCGAGGCGGCGCTGACCGGCGAGTCCCAGCCTGTCGCCAAGACGACCGCGCCCACCGCGGCCGACGGCGACGAGCCCGTGCCCGTCGCCGAGCGCGTCGGCATGCTCTTCATGAACACCGCGCTGACCCGCGGCCGCGCCGAGATGATCGTCACGGCGACCGGGATGCGCACCGAGGTCGGCGCGATCGCCGAGGCGCTGCGCACCGGCGCGGAGCCGTCCAGCCCCCTGCAGGTCCAGATGGACAGCCTGGGCCGTCGCCTGGCCCTGGTCAGCGGCGTCGCCGTGGCCGCCTACGCGCTGGTGGCCCTCCTGCGCGGCGAGGAACTCGCCGATCTCGCCCTGCGGGCGGTGGCCCTGGCGGTCGCCGCGATCCCCGAGGGGCTGCCGGCCGTCCTCGCGCTCACTCTGGCCCTGGGCGTCTACCGCATGGCCCGCCGCGGTGCCATCGTCAAGCGCCTGGCCTCCGTCGAGGCGCTCGGCTCCGCGACCGTGGTGTGCAGCGACAAGACCGGCACCCTGACCATGAACGAGATGACGGCCCGCGCCCTGTGGGCCGCCGGTCGCGACTACGAGGTGACCGGCGAGGGCTACGACACCACCGGCACCGTGCTCCCCGCGAACGGGGAGGGCGGCGCGGACGTGCGCGACGCAGTGGTGCCGTTCGCGCTGTGCAACGACGCCCGTGTCACGGCGGACGGCGTCATCGGGGACCCCACCGAGGCCGCCCTGATCGTGCTCGCCGCCAAAGCCGGTCTCGACGCCGGACTGCGCACGCTGATGACACGTACGGGTGAGGTGCCCTTCGACCCGGCCGCCAAGTACATGGCCACGTTCCACGCTGCCGCCGACGGCCGCGTCGGCGTCCACGCCAAGGGAGCCGTCGACGTCCTGCTGGACCGCTGCACCCATGTCCTGACCGGACAAGGCCCCGTCCCCCTCGACGCCGAGCGCCGCCGGGAGGTCACCGAGGCCGCCCGGCGGATGGGCAGCCAGGGCCTGCGCGTCCTCGGCGCCGCCACCTCCACCGCCACCGCCACCTCCACCGACCAGCCGCGCGCGGAGGAGGTGACAGGGCTGACCCTGACCGCCGTCGCCGGGATCGCCGACCCGCCCCGGCCCCAGGCCCACGACGCGGTCGCCCTCGCACAGGCCGCCGGCGTCACCGTCAAAATGATCACCGGGGACCATGCCGACACCGCAGCCGCCATCGCCCGCGAACTCGGCATCACCGGAGACGTCGTCTCCGGCACCGAACTGGCCCGGATGAGCGATGAGGACCTCGCGGACCGCATCGAGGACATCGGCGTCTTCGCCCGTGTCGCCCCCGAACACAAGGTGACCATCGTCCGCGCCCTCTCCCGGAAGGGCCACATCGTGGCCATGACCGGAGACGGCGTCAACGACGCCGCCGCCCTGCGCGCCGCCCACATCGGCGTCGCCATGGGCGTCACCGGCACCGACGTGGCCAAGGAAGCCGCCGACATGGTGCTGACCGACGACGACTTCTCCACCATCGTCCGCGCGGTCCGCGAAGGCCGCTCCATCTACGACAACATCGTCACCTTCGTCCGCTTCCAGCTGTCCACCAACATCGGCGCCATCCTCACCCTGCTCGCCACCGTGCTGGCCGGGCTCCCCGCCCCCATGTCCGCGATTCAGCTGCTGTGGGTCAACATCATCATGGACGGACCGCCCGCCATGGCCCTGGCCGTCGACCCCCCGCGGGACAACGTGATGCGGCGTCCGCCCCGCCCGCCCGGCGAACGCATCCTCAACGCACGCCGCCTGGCCGCCATCACCCGCTCCGGCGCGGTCATGGCCGCCGGCACCCTCGCCGTCTTCAGCGGCGCCCGCCACCTCACCGGCACCGCGACCGCCGCCACCATGGCCTTCACCACGTTCGTCCTCTTCCAGCTCTGCAACGCCCTGGCCGCGCGCAACGAGGACGGCCCCGTCCTCGGCCGCCACCAGCTGCACAACCGCACCCTGTGGATCTGCCTGGCCGCCGTCCTGGCCCTCCAGGTCATCGCCGTACAGATGCCCTTGGCCCAGGGGGTCTTCGACACCGTCTCCCTCAGCCCGTCCCAGTGGGCGATCTGCCTCGCCACCGCCTCCACCGTGCTGCTGACCGAGCACGCCTGGCGCACCGCCCGCGCACGGTTCGGCCGCCCGGCCGACGCGCGGCACGAGAACCGGCCCCGGGACACCACCACGTCGACCGGCCCGTCGTAAGGGCCGGTCGGCCCCCGCCCGGGACCTGCGGCCCCTGTCCGGCAAGCCCGCTGAACGAGACGCTGAATCCGCATCATCCGACACAGGAGGAGGACATCATGGCCCGCACGATCACCGTGGGATTCGACGGCTCGGCCGAGAGCAGGGCCGCTGCCGAGTGGGCGGCTCGCGAAGCGAAGCTGGGCGGCCTGACGGTCAGGCTGGTCCACGTGTGGCAGCCGGTGCCGGAGTCCATGGCCCGGAGGCTGCACCACAGCGCCGAGGCCCTCCAGCACTGGACCGAGCGGATTCCCCGGGAGGCCGCCGAGGGCCTGAGGCTGCGTCACCCCGGCGTCGAGGTGGGCATCGAGCAACGTGACGGCACGCCCTCGGGCGCACTCGTGGAAGCCGCCCGTGACGCGGAACTGCTGGTCCTCGGTTCCCGCGCGCTGAGCGGGCTCGGCGGCTTCCTGGTCGGTTCCGTCGGCCAGGCCGTGATCGCCCGCACCGACACGCCCGTCGTCCTCGTGCGGGCCGGGGAACAGGCCGCCGACGAACATGTCGCGGACCCCGTCGGTGCTCCGTCCGGCGACACCGCCTTCCGGCCCGTCGTGCTCGGCCTCGACACCGGCAGCCTCCACGACGCCGTGATCGCCTTCGCCTTCGAAGAGGCCCGGCGCCGCGCCACCGAGCTGCACGTCGTGCAGGGCTGGAACGTGTCGCCCTATGCCGTCTACACCAGGGGATCGGGCTTCGAGCCCCACGAGGAGTTCGCGCGCGAGATGGCCGGTGTGCTCGCCGAGGCGTTGCGGCCCTGGCGGCAGAAGTACCCGGACGTCGAGGTCGTCGAGGTGTCCCGCTCCGGCAGCGCCGCCGGCCTCCTGACCGACGCCTCCCGTGACGCCTCCCTCGTCGTCGTCGGCCGGCGCGTGCGCCGCAACCCGTTCGGCTCCCACATCGGTGCCGTCACCCACGCGGTGCTGCACCACTCCACCGCCCCCGTGGCCGTGGTCGCTCACGACTGACGCGCCGGGTGCCCGGGGCCCGGCACCGCTGTCGGAGCTCCCGGGATCGGATCACCTGAAGTGCGGCCTGGGGATCCCGCTTCAACGCGCAGCGGGCGGCGACGGCGCCGGCGGCCACCGCGAGCGTGAGGACGGCGTAGAGCGTCCGCTTCCCGCGGTGGCCGAGGGGCCTCGGGGGCGGTCGGGGCGGGCCGGGCTCGCGTGTCAGGCCCTGGGCGATGCGCCGCCAGACCCGCTCCGGGGGCGCGGCCGGCAGGTCCACCAGCTCCGCGGTGCGGGCGGCGGCCACCACGCGGGTCATCATCCGGAGATCGTCCCGGCAGCGGCCGCACCGCTCGACATGCCGCAGGGCCTCGGCGTCGCCGTCGGTCGGCGGGGTGTTCCGCAGCGCCAGTTCCACCAGGTGAGCAGGCTCTACGTGGGTCACTGCGTCCTCCCGTTCCCCGGGCCCCGGGACTCGGCGGGCTCCGCCGTGACGCCGAGGCCGGACAGGTAGCCTCCCCGCTCGGGCACGAACGGGGGCGCGCAGGCGCTGCCCGGAGCCGGGCCGTAGCGGTACCAGCCGGCCACGGCGGGATCGTCGGGGACGGTCATGTCGCCGCGGTCGGTCACGCCCACCGGGCCGATCCGGGCGTCGAGGTCCACGTCGCGCACCAGGACGCGCCGGGGCGGCGGATCCTGCTTCGTACCGGGTGCCGCCTTCGCGCCCGCCCCGTCCGTGCGCGCGGAGGGCGCGGCCACGACGTCGGGCGGAGGCGCGGCCGAGTGTGACGGCCCGTGGGGAAAACCGAGGGCGGCTGCCAGAGCGGCAGCCGCCACGGTCGGTCCGGTCAGCCGTCGCGCGCTGTCAGCCACGCCGGCCGGCGACCCTGCGGGCCGCCAGGACGCCCGTCACCGTGACCACCCCGGCTGCGGCGGCCCAGGCCAGCCACGCGGCGGAGTCGTTCGGGGTGACGGCGGCGGCACCGCTGCCGCCCGCGCCGACGCCCTTGGGCGACGATGCCATGCCGCTGAAGGACTGGGTCTTCAGGGCCAGGTTCTGGTCGTCGGCGCTGCCCCACGCGTAGACGACGGTGCTGGTGCCCTCCTCGAGGTTCAGGTCGGCCGGGCCTATGGCCACGGTGTCCGTCCCGGCGAGCACCACGTCGGCGTTGATCATGCCCGCGTCGACCTCGGCGGTGGCCTCCTTCGGGTTGGTGAGGTCGTTGAATACGGGCTCTCCGCCGGCCCGGACGTCGACGGCGGGTGCGGCCGCGACATGGCGGACCGTCAGACGCGCCTTGCCGGCGTCGACCTGCGAGACGTCGTTGGTGAAGGCCGTCAGCTCGGGGTTGCCGTCGGCGGAGAGGTGGGCGGCGACCGTGGCGTTCGCGCCGTCGGGTACCTCGATCTCCTTCTCCAGGGCGGGAGTGCCGTCGGGGCCCTGGCCCGCTTCGAAGACCTGGATGTCGTAGGTCCCGGCGTCGAGGGCCTGGGGATCCGCCACCGTGCCGGGCTTGAAGTCGCTGAGCAGTTCGTCGCCGTTGGCGTACACGTCCACGGTCATCCCGGGGATGCCGTGGAAGACGGACACCATGGCCTTGTCCTGCTCGCCGGCCATGGCCGGCGCTGCCATGCCGAGGGCCAGGGCGCAGGCGCCGGCCGAGGCTGCGATGGCGAGGTGGATTCGGGAGTTCATGGGGATCATCCCTTCGAAAGGAGTCTCCGTACGGTGCGGAGTCTCAATCCCGTTTCAGGCGGGGTGGCCGCCTTGGATGCGCGGCCGGCGTCGCTTCTGCGGCACGGTCACGCCATGCCGGGGGCGGCGGACTGCTCGAGCACCCGGCGCAGCCGGTGCAGGCCGCGGCGGGCGTGGCTCTTGACAGTCCCCAGGGGCATGCCGGTCCGTTCCGCGATCTGCGCCTGGGTCAGGTCCTCGTAGAAGGCCATGCAGAGCACCTCGCGCTGCTGCTGCGGCAGCCGGGACAGGGCGTCGATGAGCAGCACCCGGTCCAGGACGCGGTCCGCCGCCGTCTCGCCCTGGCCGGTGCCGGGGTCGGCACCGTGGGCCGCGGAGTCGATGAGCGTCAGACGTCTCGTCCTGGCCGCCAGCGCGTCGACGATCTTGCGGCGGGTGATGCCGACCAGCCAGGCGCCGAGCGGGCCCCGTTCCGGGCGGAAACCGGCCCGCCCGTGCCAGGCGCCGAGGAAGACCTGCTGGGTCACGTCCTCCGCCTCGTGGGCGTCACCGAGCAGCCGGGTGGCCATGGTGTGGACGAGCGAGCCCCAGCGCCGGTAGATCGCGGCGAACGCGTCCTCGTCGGCCGCGACGAGGCCACGGGCCAGCTCCTCCTCGTACCGGGCCTCCTCCACGGGCGGGACGGGGGCCGTGGGTCGCGTGTTCGTTGTGATCATGGCCTGGTTCCTCCTGCCGGGCGTCGTGCGGGACGGAAGACCGTCTGCCGAACCACACCGGTCGCGCTGCGCGGAGCGGCGACCATGCGCTCGAAAGCCAGTGTTCGACGCGTAAACGACGCGCGGCAACATGCGTCGATTGTGCGTCGTACGGTTGGGGGTATGGCTGTACACGAACGGGATGACGAGGGCCTGCCGTCCGGCGGCGGGCTGACCACCGGCGAGGTGGCCCGGCGGCTGGGGGTGGCGCCCACCACGGTCCGCACCTGGGACCGCCGCTACGGCCTCGGTCCCGACGCGCACACCGGCGGCCGGCACCGGCGGTGGACGGCCGGGGACGTGGCACGGCTGGAGCGGATGTGCGCCCTGACGGCGACCGGGATACCGCCCGCCGAGGCGGCGCGCATGGTGCGGGGCGATACCCCGCCCGAAGCGGCCCCGGCCGTGCGGGCCGCCGACATGGCACCGCGCCCCGCCGCCCGGGCCCGCAGCCGGGCGGGCAGCCGGGCCGGCAGCGGGCTGCGCCTGGGTGACGTGCGTCAGGAGTGCAAGGGCATCGCCCGTGCGGCCCTGCGCCTCGACGCCACCGCGCTGGACCGGCTGCTCGACGCCGCGATCGGCGAGCACGGGCTGGTCACCGCCTGGACCGAGGTGATCATGCCGACGCTCCAGGCGGTCGGCCGCAAGTGGGAGAACTCGGGCGAGAAGTACGTCGAGGTCGAGCACTTCCTGTCCTGGCACGTCTCCGGCGCGCTGCGGCGCGGGACCCCGTCCGCGGTCGCCGACCGCCCGGGCGCCACCGCGGTGCTCGCCTGTGTGCCGGGGGAGAGCCATACGCTGCCTCTGGAGGTGCTGGCCGCCGCGCTGGCCGAACGTGGTCTGCCGGTGCGGATGTTCGGCGGTGCCCTGCCGGTGGAGTCACTGGTCACGGCCGTACGCCGAACCGGGCCGGCCGCGGTCGCCCTGTGGGCCCAGTCCCGTACTACCGCGAGTCGGCCGCTGGCGCAGCACGTGGCCGCGATGGAGTGGGGGGTGCGCGGGGCCCGCCGCAAACCGGTCGTCCTGACGATCGGGCCCGGCTGGACCGGCCGGGCGGCGGCCGGCCTGCCGCGCCCGACAGGGCTGGCCGAGGCCGTCGCGCTCCTGGAGTCGGTCGTGTCGCACCAGACCTGACCGGCTGCATCCGAACACGGCCGACGGCCCGAAGCGGTGAGGGAACGGATCGGTGCCGCCGGCGCGGCGGCCGGGAACGGGGTGTGAAGATGATCGGGGCGCGCGTCCTCAGGACCGGTGCAACCGGCGAGCGGGCCGGGGCCCGGTGAGCCAGGGCCCTGCCGCCGCTTCGGACGTTGTGATCGTCGGGGGCGGCGCCGCCGGCCTCAGCCTCGCGCACCGGCTGACCGGCACCGGCGCCGTGACCGTGACCGTGGTGGAGCCGCCGGACGGTCCCACGCGCCCGGCGGAGCGGACCTGGTGCTACTGGGACGAGGACGACGGCGACCTCGGCGAAGCGGTCGCCGCGACCTGGCCCCTGCTGCGGGTGCACGGCCCCGACGGTGGCGCGCTCACCGTCGATCCCGCCCCCTCGCGCTACCGCATGGTGCGGTCCGCCGCGTACGAACGGCTGGTGCACGCGCGGCTGGCGCGCGCACCCGGTGGGCGTCTGCTGCGCGCCACGGCACAGACGGTGCGCGACGTACCCGGAGGCGCCGAGGTCCGCTGCACGGCACCCGGCGGCCGCGGTCTGACGCTGCGCTCCCGGTACGTGTTCGACTCACGCCCCCTGCGTGCCCTGCCGCCGGCCCGGACGCAGCTGCTCCAGCACTTCCGCGGCTGGTTCGTGCGCACCCGCACCGACCGCTTCGACCCCGCCGTCGCCGACCTGATGGACTTCCGGGTGCCGCAGCCCCGGCACGGGCTCGCCTTCGGCTACGTCCTACCGCTGGCCCCGGACCGGGCGCTCGTCGAATACACCGAGTTCTCCCGGGCCCCGCTGACCACCGCGGCGTACGAGGCGGCACTCGGCCACTACGCCCGCGAGATCCTGCGCCTCGGGGCGTTCAGCGTGGAGACGGCGGAACAGGGCGTCATCCCCATGACCGACGCCCGCTTCCCCCGGCGGACCGGCCGGGCCGTCTTCCGCATCGGGACGGCGGGCGGCGCGACCCGCCCCGCCACCGGCTACACCTTCGCCGCGGTACAGCGCCACAGCCGGGCCATCGCCGCCGCCCTGCGGGACGGCCGCGGCACCGTGCCCCCACCCCACGGGCGGCGGGCGCTCGCCATGGACGCGGTACTGCTGCGGGCCCTGGACACCGGACGCGTCGACGGCCCCGCGTTCTTCACCGACCTGTTCCGCCGGACCCCGGCTCCGCGACTGCTGCGCTTCCTCGACGGCGCCACCTCGTTCCGGGAGGAGTGGGGCATCGGACTGCGCGCGCCGGTGGTCCCGATGCTCCGTACCGCGGCCGAACTGCCCTTCCTGCCCCGCCGCCCCCACCCCGCCCCACGAACCGGAGAGAGCCCCCGATGACCCTGCTGCGCGACCACGACCTGGCACGCGCCTTCGACCACGCGTCCCACGCCTACGACCGTCTCACCGCCCTCAGCCCCGGCTACCGCGCCGACCTGCTGCGCTCGGCCCGCCGGCTGCGGCTGCCCCGGGACGGGGCCGGTCTGCACCTGCTCGACCTCGGCTGCGGTACCGGCGCCTCCACCCGGGCCCTGCTGCGGGCCGCGCCCCGGGCGCGGATCACCGCTGTGGACGCCTCCTCGGGCATGCTGCGGCGGGCGCTGGCCAAGCCGTGGCCCGACGAGGTGCGCTTCCTGCACCTGAGCGCCGAGGAACTGACGACGGCCGGAGAAGGCCCGTTCGACGCGGTC
This sequence comes from Streptomyces sp. NPDC033136, assembly GCF_055578235.1. Lineage (NCBI taxonomy): Bacteria > Bacillati > Actinomycetota > Actinomycetes > Kitasatosporales > Streptomycetaceae > Streptomyces > Streptomyces sp. NPDC033136. Next base: position 46,032 of record NZ_JBVIPD010000012.1, on the reverse strand, counting down.
TTCGCCGCCTACCTGTTCCGCAACGTCACCGACCCGGACGGAGTCCTCCGCTCGGTGCGGACCCTGCTGCGGCCGGGCGGGCGCCTCGCCGTCCACGAGTACAGCCTCGGCGGCTCCCCGGCGTACCGCGCCCTGTGGACGGCCGTCTGCCGGGGAGTGATCATCCCGGCGGGCACGCTCTCCGGGGACCGGGCCCTGTACCACCACCTGTGGCACAGCGTCCTCGCCTTCGACACCGCGCCGGCCTTCACCAGCCGGCTGACGCGGGCCGGGTTCACGGACGCGCGCGTACTGCCCCTCGCCGGGTGGCAGACCGGCATCACGCACACGTTCGTCGCCCGCGAAGGCTCCGCCCCGGCAGCGGAGGCCGCCCGATGAGCACCCGCGCCGACCGCGCCGCCCGGCGCGGCCGGGACCGCAAGGCCGAGGTCCTGATGCCCGCGCCCGGCCGGGACCGGTTCGGGCGCGGGGACGCGCCGTCCGTCGCCGTGGTGGGCGGCGGGATCGCCGGTCTCGCCGCGGCCACCGGTCTCGCCGAACGCGGCGCCCGGGTGACCCTCTACGAACGCGAGGAGACCCTGGGCGGACGCCTCGCCGGCCACCGGACCCGGCTGGCGGACGGCTCCGAGGTGACCATGAGCCGCGGCTTCCACGCCTTCTTCCGCCAGTACTACAACCTGCGAGGCCTGCTACGGCGCACCGACCCCGCCCTCACGCGCCTCACCTCGCTGCCCGACTACCCCCTGCGGCACAGCGGCGGACTCACCGACAGCTTCGCCAGCGTCCCGCGCACCCCGCCCCTCAGCGCCCTCGGGTTCGTCGCCCTCAGCCCCACCTTCGGCTGGCGCGACCTCACCGCCCTGGACGCCCGGGCGGCGCTGCCGCTGCTGGACGTGCGCGTGCCGGAGGTGTACGCGCGCTTCGACCAGATCAGCGCGGCCGGCTTCCTGGAACGCGTCCGCTTCCCCGAGGCCGCCCACCATCTGGCGTTCGAGGTGTTCTCGCGGAGCTTCTTCGCCGACCCGCGCGAACTGTCCGCCGCCGAGCTGATGCTGATGTTCCACATCTACTTCCTCGGCTCGTCCGAAGGACTGCTCTTCGACGTGCCCGGCGAGCCCTTCCCGCGGGCCCTCTGGGAGCCGCTCGGCGCCTACCTCCAGCACCTCGGCACCGACATCCGCACCGGCACCCCGGTCCACGGCGTGGACCCCGTCGCCACCGGGGGCGCCGAGGTGCGCACCGGCACCGGCGCCGACCGGCACGACGCGGTGGTGCTCGCCCTGGACACCGGGGGACTGCGGCAGACCGTCGCCGGCTCGCCCGGCCTCGGTGACGGCCCCTGGCGCGACGGCATCGCCGCCCTGCGCACCGCCCCGCCCTTCCTCGTCTCGCGGCTCTGGCTCGACCGCCCGGTCCGCGCCGACCGCCCGGGGTTCCTCGGCACCAGCGGCTACGACGGCCTGGACAACATCAGCGTCCTGGAACGCTACGAGGGCGAGGCCGCCCGCTGGGCCGCGCGGACCGGGGGTTCGGTCGTGGAACTGCACGCCTACGCCGTCGCCGCCGGGGCGGACCCGCAGACCGTGCAGAACGAACTGCTCGGGCAACTGCGGCGGGTGTACCCGGAGACCCGTGAGGCGCGGGTCGTCGACGCCCGGCACGAGTGGCGCTCGGACTGCCCGCTCTTCCCGGTCGGCACCCACCACCGGCGCCCCACCGTGACGACTCCTCACCCGTGGCTGACGCTGGCCGGTGACGCGCTCCGCTGCGACCTGCCCGTGGCCCTGATGGAACGCGCCGCCACCACCGGCTTCCTGGCGTCCAACGCCCTGCTCGCCCGGTGGGGCGTCCGCGGCCAGGTGCTGTGGACCGTCCCGAGGGCGGGCCGCTCCCCGCTGCTGCGAGCACTCGGCACGCTCGCGCGACGCCCGGCACGCCGGTGACGCCGTAGTGCCGCACGGGCAGTGACGGCCGGGGCGGTGACGCCGTATCACCGCACGGCTCGCGACGAGCGGGACGGCGCCCCCGCCCCGCCGAAGGGCCCGTGGGGTCGGCTCAGCCGGGGAAACGCCCGGTGCTGCGCAGTGCCCAGCGCCGCTCGGCGTAGGCCAGGTCGTCGCGCCACAGGCGCCCGGCCGTCCGCCGCATCAGGGGGCGCAGCACGGGGGCGGCGGCCCGGGCCAGCGCGAAGCCGCGCCGGTCCGAGGTGGCGACGACGGCCTCGACCACGGCCGTCCGCGGCCGTTCGCCGTCCGCGGCGGTCAGCGGCGTGGCATGCGTCTCCACCACGGACGTGGCGCCCTCGCCGTCGGTGATGCGCATGACGACGGTGCGCGGCTCGGGCGCGGTGAACTCCGCCCGCACCGGCACCACCAGACGCCCCGCCACCCGGAAGGAGACGTCGACGACGAAGGCGTCGTCCTCGTCGCCCCGCGGTTCCCGGGCGACCGTCAGGTCGACGAAGGAGTGCGGGTGGAACCAGGACCCGTGCCACGGGTCGAGCCGGTTGGCCACCACGTCCTGCGGTTCGCACCGCCCGACCGCCGTGAACACGGCGTCCACGCCGCTGCCCGGAGCGGGACGCGCCGGAACCACGGGCCGCTGCGACGGCTCCTCACCGCCGACCGCGTCCAGCCGCACCCACACCAGCACCCCGTCGTCGTGGACGGGGTACGGCTGCCAGCCGGCGAACGGGGAGCCGTCCAGCGCCAGTCCGTGCCAGTGGCACACCAGCGTGCCGCACACCACCCGGCTGTCCCGCAACGGGGCACCCAGGTGCGGGCAGACGCCCGGACCCGCGTGGAGAACGCCCGCCTCCGAGCGCCACAGCACCACCTCGACCCCGCCGATGGTCCGGCCGCGGGGGCTGCCGCCGGGGCGCACGTCCCGGGAGGCACCGGCCACGAACCAGTTGCCGCAGGGCCGGGCCGACGCCCGTTTCAGGGCCTCGGCGATCACCGCCGGGCGCGCCTCCCGCCAGGTCGGTCGCTGCTCCGCCCAGGCCGGTCCGCGCCGCCGCCGCAACGGCGGCGTCCAGCGCGCCCGGTCCGCCCGGTCACCCACGGCCCGTCTCCTTCCGCTCCAGTAGCGCCGCCCCGCCCGCCGCCGGCGCCGGGCACGTCGAACGGGCCCGCCACCGGGCGCCGGCCACCCGCAGGGCACCGGCCGCCGCGGTGGCCGCCCGCCGCCGCCGGGGCACCACCGCACGCCGGTGCAGCACGGTGTGGCCGTGCCGCGCGATCGCGTCGAGGATGCCGCCGTACAGCGTGAACGCGGTGCGGATGCAGGGGCGTACCCGCGGGTCGAGCATCGCGATGCCCGGCTCCGCCGTCCGGTACACGTCCCTGGTCATGGCCTCGGCCGCGACCAACGCCGCCCGGATCCGCGGGTCGTGGCGTCCGGTGCGACGGCTCCACTCCAGGAGCGGCCGGTCCACGCCGTGGGCGGCGAGCAGGTCGGCGGGCAGGTAGACGCGACCGCGGTCCAGGTCCTCGCCCACGTCCCGCAGGAAGTTGGTGAGCTGGAAGGCGACCCCGAGGGCCGCCGCGTGCGGCGCGGCCTCCTCGCGCGGGACGACCGTGCCGAGCACGGGCAGCATCTGCAGGCCGATCACCGCGGCCGAGCCGTGCATGTAGGCGCGCAGGTCGGCGTAGGTCGGGTAGTCCGTGACGGTCAGGTCGGCCCGCATCGAGGCGAGGAAGTCGGCGAACAGCGTCACCTCGATGCCGTACCGGTCGGCGGTGTCGGCCACGGCCCGGACCACCGGTTCGGCTCCGTCGCCGGTGCGCAGGGCCTGGGCGAGATCGCTCTCCAGCCGCTTCAGCAGCAGGTCACGCTCGTCGGGTGTCCGGTGCCGGTCCACGTCGTCGACGATGTCGTCGGCCCAGCGCGCGAAGCCGTACAGGGCGTGCACGGCCGACCGGCGTTCCAGCGGCAGCAGGCGCGTGGCCAGGAAGTAGGTGCGGCCGTGGCGGGCGTTGAGCCGCCGGCACCGGCCGTAGGCGGCGCGCAGTCCGGGGTCGGTGATCCCGGCGGCGTCCAGTTCACGACGGGTCATGGGCACCTGCTCCGGTCGGGGCGGACGGGAGACGCTCCGCGGCCGGGCGGGGCCGGGACACCGGAGAGGGGCGTCCCGTGCCGCCGGTGACGCGGGCGGCGGCGAGCTTTCCGCTGATGAGCACGGTCGGTACGCCCACGCCGGGTGTGGTCCCGCAGCCCGCGAGCACGACGTTGTCCAGGCCGCGCACGAGGTTGCGGGGCCGGAACGGCCCGGTCTGGGCGAAGGTGTGGGAGACGGAGAACGGGCTGCCCGCCGCGTGTCCCTGGGCCGTCCAGTCGAGCGGGGTCACCAGGAGTTCCTGCTCGGCGCTGTCCGCGAACCCGTCGAGGCCGCGGCGTTCCAGCTCGGCGACCAGGCTGTCGCGGTAGCGCGGGCCGAGGTCCCGCCAGGCGGCGGCCGACGGCCCGACGTCGGTGTTGGGGCAGGGCGCCAGGACGTAGTGGAGATGGCGGCCCGGCGGCGCCAGGGAGGCGTCGTGCGCCGTCGGGCGGGTGATGAGCAGGGACGGGTCGCTCATCAGCGCTCCCGTGCGGGTCAGTTCGTCGAAGGTCCGCTCCCACGCGGCGCCGAAGGACAGCGTGTGGTGGGCGAGGTGGGGCCAGGTACGGTCGGTGCCCGCGTGCAGGACCACCGCGGACGGCGCGTGCCGCAGCCGTACCGGGCGCCGGGGTGCCCGGCCCAGCAGGCGGTGCGCGGCGGGCAGTTCACAGGTCAGCACCAGCGCGTCGCACGGGATGCGCTCGCCCGAGGCGAGATGGACGGCCCGCACCCGGCCCGCGGCGCGTTCCAGCGAGCTCACCTCCGCCGACCACCGCAGCTCGGCACCGGCCCGGGCCGCCGCGTCGGCCATCGCGCGGGGGAGCGCGTGCATGCCGCCCCTGGGGAACCAGACGCCGGCCACGGTGTCCATGTAGGCGATCACCGCGTAGGCGGCGAGGGCCCGGGCCGGGGCGACACCGGCGTACAGGGCCTGGAAGGAGAAGACCCGGCGCAGCCGGGCGTCGGACAGGAAGCGGCCGATCCGGCCGTCCAGCCGCCCGAAGCCGCCGAGCGCCGCCAGACGGGCCAGGTCGGGGTGCGCGAGCTGGAACGGCGAGTCGAAGTTGGTGTCGATGAAACGGCGCATCTGCGCCCGGTACAGCCGTTCCAGCCAGTGCCGCAGCCTGCGGTAGCCCGCCGCCTCGGCCGGGCCGGCGAAGCGCCGCACCTCCGCCTCCATGGCGTCGCCGTCGGTGTGCACGTCGAGCCAGGTCCCGTCCGCGAAGCCGGCCCGGTAGGCGGGGTGCAGCGGCATCAGCTCGACGTGCCGGGCGAGGCTGTCGCCGACGGCCGCGAACGCCTCGTCGGCCAGGTGCGGCATCGTCAGCACGGTGGGCCCGGTGTCCACCAGGTAGCCGCCGAGCCGTACGCGCCCGGCCCGGCCGCCCGGACCGGCGTCCCGTTCGACGAGGGTGACCCGGCGTCCGGCGCCCAGCAGGTGCAGGGCGCACGCCAGGCCGGACAGGCCGGCCCCCACCACCACGACATGATCGGTCAGCCCCGTGACCGTCCTCATACGAGCTCCTCCTCGGCGGGGCGCGGGGCGAGACCTGAGGCCCGCTCGACCAGGGCGGCGAACTCCCGCCGTACGACGGGGGCGGCGCCGGTCGTCTCGAAGTGCCGCAGAGCGGCGGCCGTCAGCTCCGCGATCCTCGCCTCCACCTCGGCCCGGGCACCCGTCCGCTCCAGCGCCGCCCGCATCCGCTCGACGGTGTGCTCCGGCCGCGTGTCCGCACCCGGGGCGAGTACCTCGGCGGCCTCGCGGTCGCCGGTGGCGCCGGCGAGCCGCACGGCGACGGCGAGGAGCGGGGTGAGCTTGCGGGCGCGCAGATCGCCGTCGGCCGGCTTTCCGGTCCGGGCCGGGTCGCCGAAGGCGCCGAGGAGGTCGTCACGCAGCTGGAAGGCCAGCCCCGCGCAGCGGCCGGCGGCACGCAGCACGTCCAGGGCCCGGGCGTCCGCACCGGCCAGTGCCGCACCCAGCGCCAGGGGCCGAGCGACCGTGTACAGGGCGCTCTTCAGGACGGCCACGTCCAGTGCCTCCTCGACGCCGGAGGAACCGCTCGCCTGCGCTGTCAGGTCCCGGTACTGCCCGGCGACCATCTCGGTGCGCATAGCCCGCCACTCGGCGTACAGGCGCGAGCCCTGCGGCGAGTCGAGCGCCGTCTCCGTCAGCAGATCGTCCGCCCACGCCAGCGCCAGGTCACCCGCGAGCACGGCGGCCGACGCCCCGAACGACTCGGCGGATCCGCCCGGCCGGCCGGGCGGATGTCCCCGGGCGAAGTCCACGTGCAGCGCCGGTGCGCCCCGGCGCAGCGGCGACCCGTCCATCACGTCGTCGTGGATGAGGGCGCAGGCCTGGAGCAGTTCGAGGGCGGCCCCCGTGCGCAGCACCGCCGCGGCGTCGCCGGAGCCGCCCGCGGCCCGCCAGCCGCACCACACGAACGCCGTCCGCAGCCGCTTGCCGCCCCGCCGGGTGAACGCGGCGACGCGCTCCGCCATGTCACGGGCGAACAGCGCGTCGGCGCCCCGGGCCTGCCGCACCCGCGCGTCGAGCACCCGTTCGAGGACGGCCTCCACGGCCTCCGTCACCCCGGGAGCGGTGAGCGGGGCGTCGTCCGGTTCCGCCGGTCCGGCCCCCGTCGGCCGTGGTCCCTGCATGCGCAACCCTCTCTCGCTTCCGGTCATTCGCACGCCAGTGCTTCCGCCGGGAGTGCTGTCCCGGATGCATCCGTCCGCCCCGCGGACGCGGGGACGCGGCTGTGCCGGCTCCTCAGTCGCGGCCCCGGGCCTGCCGGAAACGGGCCAGGCCGTCGCCGAGGTCGAGGAGCGGCGCGGGATAGCGGAGCCGGGCCCGCTCGTCCGCCGGGAGCCGCCAGGGCTCGTGCACCGCGGTGCCGCCGACCTCCGCCAACTCGGGCACCCACCGGCGTACGTAGGCGCCGTCCGGGTCGTGGCGCCTGCCCTGGAGCACGGGGTTCAGGACGCGGTGGGGGCGGGTGTCGGTGCCGGTGCCGGCGACCCACTGCCAGTTCAGCTGGTTGTTGACGAGGTCGCCGTCCACCAGGAAGTCCAGGAAGTGCCGGGCGCCGATGCGCCAGTCCACGTACAGCGTCTTGGTCAGGAAGCTCGCCACCAGCAGCCGGGCCCGGTTGTGCATCCAGCCCTCCTGCCGCAACTGGCGCATGCCCGCGTCGACCACCGGGTAGCCGGTGCGGCCCTCCCGCCAGGCGGCGATGTCCTCGGCCGCGTCGTCCTCGCCGCGCCACCGGTCGTGCCGGGTGCGGTAGTCCAGGACGGACGCCCCGGGCCGGGCCGCGAGGACCTGGTGGTGGAAGTCGCGCCAGCACAACTGGCGTACGAACGCCTCGGCCCCGGCGCCGCCCTTCGCACGGGCCCGCTGGACGAGTTCCACCGGCGAGAGCGCCCCGAAGTGGAGGTACGGCGACAGGCGCGAGGTCGCGTCACCGGCCAGATCGTCGTGCCGTTCCTCGTACCGGGGCAGGTCCGCCGCCGCCCACCGCGCGAACCGGTCGCGTCCCGCGCTCTCCCCGCCCGCCGGAAGGTCCGGCGACGTGCCGGACCCCCGGGACGGCGGCTCCTCGCCGCGCACCGCGTCGGGAACGCGCACGGCACGCGGCGCGGGCAGGGGCTCCCGCAGCCGCTCCCGGGACCAGCGGCGCAGGTACGGGGTGAACACGGCGAAGTGATCGGAGCCGGCCGGTGTCACGGAACCCGGCGTGACGGCGGTGATCACGCCGTCGTGCACCCGCAGCGCCACCCGGTCGGCGCCCAGTTCCTTGCGCAGCCGCTCCTCACGGCGGTGGGCGTAGCCGCTGACGCCCGCGGCGAGATGCACCGCCGTGGCCCCGCTCGCTGCGGCGACCGCGCGGACCTCCCGGGCGACCGGCCCGGTCCGTACGACCAGCCGCCCGCCGCGCCGGCGCAGCGAGGCGTCGAGGTCGGCCAGGCAGTCGGCGAGGAAGGCGGTGCGGTTGGGCACGTCGAAGCCGGCCGCGTGGACGGCGGGGTCGCGGACGAACAGGGGCACCACCTCGTCGGCCGCGTTCAGCGCGGCGTGCAGGGGCGGGTGGTCGTGCAGACGCAGGTCCGCGGTGAACAGGACGACCGCGACGGTCATGGTGTCACTCCTGGTGCGGTGGTGCGGGGCTCGCGTGGTGCTGCCTCTTGCTTCGCCCGGCCCGGGCCCGCCGGATGCGGCCGGCGCGCGGGGCGGCCCGGCGTGCGCTCCTGCGGCCCGCCGCGGTCCGGCGTCCGCCCGTGCCGCCCGCCGCGGCCCGGGCGATGTTGCGCGCCATGCCGCCGAACACGGCGGCGTGGAAGGGGGCGACGCTCCACCAGTAGGCGTGGCCCAGCAGACCGCGCGGATGGAACAGGGCGCGCTGCCGGTACCGGGTGCGGCCCTCGTCGTCGGTCTCGGCGTATATCTCCAGCCAGGCGAGGCCGGGCAGCCGCATCTCGGCGCGCAGCCGCAGCAGACGGCCCGGCTCGATCTCCTCGACCCGCCAGAAGTCCAGCGAGTCGCCGACCCTCAGGTGCTGGGTGTCACGGCGTCCCCGGCGCAGTCCGACCCCGCCGGCGAAGCGGTCCAGCCAGCCCCGAACCGCCCAGGCCAGCGGAGAGGAGTACCAGCCGTTGTCGCCTCCGATGCCCTCGACCACCGTCCACAGCGCCTCCCGCGACGCGTCGACCGGCCGGTGCCGCTCGTCCTGGTAGAGGCTGCCGCCGGCCCAGTCCGGGTCAGTGGGCAGCGGGTCGCTGGGGGCTCCGGGCACCGAGGCGGAGGACCAGCGCGTGGAGACCTGGGCCTCCCGCACCCTGCGCAGCGCCAGTTCCAGCGCCTCGTCGAACGGCAGCGGCCGGCCCGGGGCGTCCGGCACGTACCGGGCGATGTCGTGCTCGTGGCAGACGACCTCGTGCCGCAGCGACTCGGTCAGCGGCCGGGCGAGGGACGCGGGGACCGGGGTGACCAGGCCCACCCAGTGGCTGGACAGCCGGGGCGTGAGGACCGGGACCGGCACGATGAACCGCCGGCGCAGCCCGGCCATGGAGGCGTACCGGACCATCATGTCCCGGTAGGTGAGGACGTCCGGCCCGCCGATGTCGAAGGCCCGGTCGACGTCGGCCGGCATGGTGGCCGACCCGACGAGGTAGCGCAGCACGTCCCGGACCCCGATGGGCTGGGTACGGGTGTGCACCCAGCTGGGCGTGACCATGACGGGCAGGCGTTCGGTGAGGTAGCGCAGCATCTCGAAGGACGCCGATCCCGATCCGATGACGATGGCGGCCCGCAGCACCGTGGCGGGCACCGGGGAGGCGAGGAAGATCTCCCCCACCTCGGCCCGCGAACGCAGGTGCGGGGAGAGCGACGCTTCCGGGACGCCCCGGGGTGTGAGCCCGCCGAGGTAGACGATCCGCCGTACGCCGGCGGCGCGCGCCTGTTCGGCGAAGATCTCGGCGGCGGCGCGGTCGGTGTCCTCGAAGCCCGAGCCGGTGCCGAGGGCGTGCACCAGGTAGTAGGCGACATCGATCCCGCGCATCGCGGCGGCGACCGACTCCGGGTCCGTGACGTCCCCCTGCACGGTCTCGGCCTCCGCCGCCCAGGGGTGGTCGCGGAGTTTGCCGGGGGAGCGGGCGAGGCACCGGACGCGGTGGCCGGCCTCCAGCAGTTCCGGCACCAGGCGCCCGCCGATGTACCCGGACGCCCCTGTCACCAGGCAGTGCAGCCGCTGCCCGGTCGGCTCTCCGTCCGCAGCCATGGTCGTGCCTCCCGTCGTCCGCCACCGTCGCCGGGCCGCCGGATCACGGCCGGCCCCGGCACGAAGACTTCCCCCTCGGCACGCGTGGCGGATGCACGACACCAGGCTCCGCCGGCCGTTCAGCCGGGCGGAGCATCGGCACCGGCCGTCCGGGGGCCGAGGGGGCCGAGGGGGCAGAGGGGACCGGGAGGGGGGCAGGGCGTCAGGTACGCGACGGGTCCGACGGGTCACGCCCTGTGCCCCCGCGGGCCAGGACGCTCGGCCACCACGCCCGCGGCCCGATGTCGATCACCAGCGCGGGCACAAACTCCGCACGCGTGATGTTCCACCTGGCTGTCTGAACCCGGCTGGCGTTGATGGCGCAAGACCTCCTGGAGCGCTGCTCGGGGAGGCGGCCTGAGCCAGGAATCCCCTCACCTTCAGGGAGGGGGATTTCAAGAAGATCTCGTCGAGCGCGCCCTGCGCGGACTTCTCCGGCGGCTTCGGCCGGGACGGCCAGTAGGCGGTGCGGCCCAGCACCTGCACTACGCGGACGTCGCCAGAGGCCTCGCCCGTGACTACTTCCGGCCCCTGGCCCGCGGCACCGACGCGGCGCGCGGCAGGTTCACACCCGAGGAACTGGCGGTGGTCGTCCGGTTCCTCGCCGAGATGAACGCGGAACTCGGCCTCCTGCGCCGGGGCCCTGGCTGAGGGCCCACCCGGCGGCGCCTGGCCCGTCAGGGACGTGCCCCCCCGCATCCATGACCGTCATGAGCGGCGAAACACGGGCATGAAGCCACGAGACGAACTCCCGGTCGATCACCACCTGGCGACCGTCTACCGCTACGGCGCCGGCTTCTGCGGCCTGGTCCTGCTGGTGTTCGCGGGCCTCGGCCTCGCCGACGGCCCCGGGCGCGCGCGAACGCCGACTGCCGGAGTGATGCCCGCACGACGCGGCCGCGCCCGGCGTCGACGCGGCCGGGGGCCGGACCGCGCGGGCCCGGCCCCCTCGCCCCGTCAGAACTGGAGCGCCCAGGCGTCGATCCGCCCGGTGTCGTAGCGGGCGTTGTCGCTCACCCGCAGCTTCCACGTGCCGTTCGCGGCCTCCGAGGAGGCGTTCACGGTGTAGGTCGTGTCGATGTTGTCCGCACTGCCTCCGGTGCCGTAGCCCTTCAGCGTGTACGCCGTGCCGTCGGGGGCGATCAGCTGGACCTGGAGGTCACCGATGTAGGTGTGGACGATGTGCACCTCGACGGCCAGGGCCGAGGGCGCGTTGCCCGGGACGCCGGAGACGGTCACCGGGGACTCGGCGGTGGCGTTGTCGGCGATGGCCTGGTCGGCGGTGTTCTCGAAGCGGGGGCCGGGCGGGGTGGTCGTACCGCCGCCGACGTTGAGGAGCCGGTTGGGCGATCCGGTGCCGGGGCTGGTGACGACGCCGGTGGTGGCGGCGGCCGTCAGCGCGGCGGAGACCTGCGCGGGCGTGGCCGCGGGGTTGTCGGCCAGGTGCAGGGCGGCGGCGCCGGCGACGTGCGGGCTCGCCATCGACGTACCGGAGATGGTGTTGGTCGCGGAGTCGCTCGTCCGCCACGCCGAGGTGATGGACGAGCCCGGGGCGAACAGGTCCAGGACGGAGCCGTAGTTGGAGTAGCTCGCCTTCGCGTCGCTCGACGTCGTCGCGCCGACCGTGACGGCCTCGGCGACGCGGGCCGGAGACCTGGTGGAGGCGTTGGTGGACTCGTTGCCGGCCGCGACCACGAAGGTGACGCCGGCGGTGATGGCGTTGCGTACGGCGGTGTCGATCGCCGTGTCGCCGGGGCCGCCGAGGGACATGTTGGCCACGGCCGGCTTGACCGCGTTCCGGGCGACCCAGTCGATACCGGCGACGACCTGGGCGGTGGTGCCCTCGCCGGAGTTGTTCAGCACGCGCACGCCGACGACCTTGGCCTTCTTGGCGACGCCGTAGGCGCTTCCGGCGACGGTGCCGGCGACGTGCGTGCCGTGGCCGTGGCCGTCCTGGGCGGTGTTGTCGTTGTCGACGGCGTCGTAGCCGTTGGAGGCGCGGCCGCCGAAGTCGCTGTGCGTGATGCGCACGCCGGTGTCGATGACGTACGCCGTGACGCCCTCACCCGCCGTGTCCGGGTAGGTGTAGGAGCTGTTCAGCGGCAGGTTCTTCTGGTCGATGCGGTCCAGGCCCCAGGAGGGCGGGCTCGGCTGGGTGCCGCTGATGGTGAACGTCCGGTTCTGCACGACGGAGGCGACGGCCGGGTCGGCGGCGAGACGTTTCGCCTCGGACGCGGAGGCCTCGACCTCGTAGCCGTTCAGGGCCTTGGTGTAGGTCCGCTCGATGTCGGCACCGTACTTGTGCGCGAGCGCACGGCCCTCGGCGGAACCGGCCCTCTCGGTCTTCAGGGTGACGACGTAGCTGTCGGCGACGGCGTTCGCCGCGCCCTCGTACTGGATGCGCCCTTCGGCAGCGGGGGCCGCGCCGGCGGGGAGGGCGGAGACGAGGCTCGCGACGAGCGCCGCGGTGGCCGTCGCGCCGAGCGCGGCCAGTCTTCGCCGGGAGGTGCGGTGGGGAGTACGCATCACTGCCATCTGAGGGGTCCTCCTCAATCGGTGGTGCGCTGTGGGGTGGGGTGCACGCCCGTCGGTCGCCGCCGATGAGGTCATTGGGTCATGGCCATGTCAAGCCAACGGCAACTCCCGTGCGTGAGCGAAAGATTGAGGCCTCCACAGGAATTGCACAAGGGGCCCTGCACGGACGGGCAGGGCCCCCGTGACGGCCCGTCAGCCATCGAAGGCGGTGCTCCGGCCGCGTTTCTCCCACGCCGGGCCTCGTCCCGCACCCGGCCGAGATGGCCGAGAACCGCGCAGCCCGCCCCGCCCCGCCAGTGCCGAAACAGTCGTTGGTCCGGTGTCAGCCCGTAAAGGACTGCTCCAGCGCTTCGGCCGGCAGCGCACCGCCGGCGCCGATCACCTCGATGCCGAGCAGCCGTCCCGACGCGTCCACGTCGAGGAACACCTCGGCGTCCGCCCCGACCCCGTCGACGGGGATCTGCCGGACGGCGGCGCCGTCCACGGTGTGCGCGACGAGTGAGACATACGCGGTGTCGTTCTCGCGGTCGTACTCGATGTGCATGCTTCGCCTCTCGGGAACGGGCTCGTCGGTGGGTTCGGTCGGTGGGTTCGGTCGGTGGGTTCGGCCAATGGGCTCGGTGAGTGGGATCGGGAACGGGTCCGGTTGCGGCCGGCGGACACGGCACCGCGGCTGACCAGGGCGGAACCGGTTCCGCCCCGCCACCCGGCCGCCTACGATGCGCACAGCCGTACGACGGATCCCGCCCGCTGCCCGAGCCAGGAGCACCGTACCCGTGTCCATACCCCCGCCCCCCGGGAACCCGCAGCCGCCGGACCCGTACGGCCCGCCCCCTGCCAACTGGCCTGCCGCACACGGCCCGTACGGCCCCGCCGGGCATCCGTACGGCACCCCGGTCTCCGTCAACGCCCTCGCCGTCGCCGCCCTCGTGCTCGGCGTGCTCTGCTTCCTGCCCGCCGCGGGGCTCGTCCTGGGGCTGATCGCGCTGCGGCAGATCAGGAAGTCCGGGCAGAGCGGGCGGGGCATGGCGATCGCCGGGGTGGTGCTGTCGTCCGTCGGGGCGGTGCTGTGGGCGGTGGTGCTGTCCACGGGTGTCGTGTCCGAGGCCTGGGAGGGCTTCAAGGAGGGCGCGCGGGGCAACGGGGGTGTCACGCTGGAGAAGGGCGACTGCTTCGACGCGGCCGGCGGTCTGAAGGGCGACCCGTACGGCGTCGAGCCGGTGCCGTGCGAGGTCCGGCACGACGGCGAGGTGTTCGGGGTCGTCACGTTGCCGCGTGGCCCCTTCCCGGGTGATGCCGGGATCACCGGCATCGCGGGCGAGCGGTGCTTCGCGCTGCAGGGCCAGTACGCCATGGACACCTGGGCGATGCCCGCCGACGTCGACGTGTACTACCTGAGGCCCTCCAGGGACAGCTGGCGCTACGGCGACCGCGTGATCACCTGCCTCTTCGGCCACACCGAGGAGGGGATCAAGCTGACCGGATCGCTGCGCGGCGACCGCACGACGCTCGACAGCGACCAGGTCGTCTTCCTGTCCTCGGCCAACGCCGTCGACGCGGCGCTCTTCGAGGAGCCCGAGGGCACCCCCGAGGACGACCTCGCCGGTCACCGGGCCTGGGCCGCGCGGGTCCACGACGTGCTCGGCGAGCAGATCGAGTCCCTGCGCGGGCATTCCTGGCCGTCCGGTGCCCGGGGGCCGGTCGCGGTGCTGGTCGCGGACCTGGAGGACGCCCGGGAGGAGTGGCGTCGGGCGAGTACCGCCGGTGACGCGGATGCGTACTCCACGCACTACTACGAGGCGGACGGCTTCCTGGGCGGGCCGGCGATCGTCACGGCGCGCAAGGCCCTCGGTCTGGCCGCCACCCCGCCGCCCTACGAGGGGGACGAGGGCCAGGACTCCGAAGCGCAGGTGTGAGGGCGGCTATAGCGGGGAGAAAGTTCCTGCGTAAAGCCCCGAGGGCCCCCTTGTCATCACATCGAGTGATTCTCTGGCCTTTGCTTGCACCGCACAACCCACGGTTGCCACGCTGTTGCTGTCTGTACAACCTGATGGGAGCGGCCAGTGACATTCGGTGAGCAGCCGGCGTACCTGCGCGTCGCGGGTGATCTCCGCAAGAAGATCGTCGACGGTCAGCTGCCGCCCCACGCCCGGCTCCCGTCCCAGGCCAGGATCCGCCAGGAGTACGGCGTCTCGGACACCGTCGCGCTGGAGGCCCGCAAGGTGCTCATGGCGGAGGGGCTGGTCGAGGGCCGCTCCGGCTCGGGGACGTATGTGCGCGAGCGGCCCGCGCCCCGGCGCATCTCCCGCTCCGGCTACCGCCCGGACGGCGGGGCGACGCCGTTCCGACAGGAGCAGGCCGACGACGAGGGGCGCGGCACCTGGGAGTCCGGCAGCGAGCAGTGCGAGGCCAGTGTCGCGGTCGCCGGGCGGCTGGGCATCGAGCCGGGTGACCGGGTGATGTGCACGAGGTACCTCTACCGCGAGGGCGGCGAGGCGATGATGCTCTCCACGTCCTGGGAACCGCTCGCGGTGACGGGCCGTACGCCCGTGATGCTGCCGGAGGAGGGCCCGGTCGGTGGCATGGGCGTCGTGGAGCGCATGCGTGCCATCGACGTGATCGTGGACAACGTCACGGAGGAGGTCGGCGCCCGCCCCGGCCTCGCCGAGGAACTCCTCGTCCTGGGCGGCGTCCCGGGCCATGTGGTCCTGGTCGTCCAGCGCACGTTCTACGCCTCCGGCCGCCCGGTCGAGACAGCCGACGTGGTCATCCCGGCGGATCGGTACCGGGTCGCCTACCACCTTCCGGTCAAGTAGCGAACGCTCACATTCGTCCCGCGGCGCGCTCCCCGCGCGCCCCGCTCACCCGATCGCCGTGCCGCCCGTCCGCGGCCGGGGTTGTCCATGCCTCGCATCAGGACGTCCTTTCCGCAGGTCGGCAGCGGCGTGTGCGGTATGCCTCCGACCGGATGCATCGGGGTGCGCGGACGGCGCGTTCGCCGACGCGCGCCCCTGCGTTCTGGCTGGTTGTGTACCTCTTTGTGAAAAGGCGTATTCGCTCCGTGAAGGTTAGGCGTAGGCTCGGGCATATGCGCATTGCGGTTTCCTTGGCGGGCGGGGCACGGCACAGGCCACGGGCGGGAAGTGGAGGGGCGCGATGAACGACAGCACGGTCACTCTTCCCTGGCTCGTCATACGGGAAGACGACAACGGCAACCGGTACCGCGTGGGCCGGTACGCGACCCGGGCGGAGGCCCAGGAGATCGCGGACAGCCTCGACGGCCCCGGCCACAAGCAGCTCTACTGGGTCGAGCGGCTGAGCCAGAGCGGGTCGGTCGCCCACGACTGACCGGGGACGCCGGAGGGTTGACCCGGCGTCTGGTGGCGCTGACCGGAGCCTGGTGGCGGCTGACCTGGAGTCGGGTGGCGGCCGGCCCTGAGTCCGGTGGTGCTCCCGTAGGCTCCCCGCATGAGCGAGCGGATCGTCGTCGTGGGTGCGGCGCTGGTCGACGACGGGCTGCTGCTGGCTGCCCGGCGCAGCGCGCCCGTAGAGCTGGCCGGGCGCTGGGAGTTGCCCGGGGGCAAGGTCGAGCCGGGGGAGACGCCCTGCGCGGCGCTCGAACGTGAACTGCGCGAGGAACTCGGCGTGGACGCCGAGGCCGGCGAGCGCATCCCCGGGGAGTGGCCCCTGAGGCCGCCGTACGTCCTGCAGGTGTGGACCGCGCGGCTGCGGCCCGGTTCCGCCGCGCCCGAGCCCCTGGAAGACCACGACCAACTGCGCTGGCTCACCCCCGGCGAGATCTGGGACGTGCCCTGGCTCGACCAGGACGTACCGGCCGTACGGCAGGCCCTTGACCACCTGGGCGGCCCCGGCGCCCGGGAAGTGCCCGGCGCCTGAAGCCGGTCGGGGGAGTGCGCCGCCCGCGCGGCCGCTGTACGGGCGCCCCTTACGCTTTGTGCGCCTTTCGTGTCAGAGCGCGCTGCTCCACGCGATACTCCGCCCCGTATATCGGGTATGTGCCCATTAACCCCATGAAAGCGGACATGGGTGGGCCGCCAGCCTGGGAAGTGATCGGCGTGATGGACACCGAAGGTGACTGCGCCGAGTGGATCTTCCCCGCCGAACCAGGTGCCGTGCGCACCGCCCGTCAGGTCGTCCGCGGCAAGCTCCGCAACTGGGGCCTCGACAGCCTTGCCGACCTCGCGGCGCTGCTGGTCAGCGAGTTGGTCACCAACGCCCTGCGGCACGCCACGGGCCCCATCGGTGTCCGCCTGGTCCGCCCCTCCGGCCTGGGCGGCGTCCTCCTGGTCGAAGTCTCCGACCCGCTCCCGGACCCGCCCCGTGAGCGCGCCCCGCGCCTCGACGACGAGAGTGGCCGGGGACTGCTCCTGGTGGCTTCCGCCTCCCGCCGCTGGGGTACCCGGCCGGGCGGTGCGGGCAAGACCGTGTGGTTCGAACTCGCTGTGCCGGGGTGAAAAAACGGTGTACGTACGTCGTACCGCTGTAGAGCGATTGGTTCAGGCCAGTGGCGGTTGTCCCCGGACGGGATTCGACGACGTCTCCCCTGGTTAGAAGACGGGAAGTGTTGGCACGGTCCGGACCGAAAACCATCGGGACCGTGCTGTGATCGTGAACACCGTGTTGTGCGGCACCGTAGTGCTGGATACTGCGGGCAGCCGCCCCCGGTGACCGGTGCCGGGCGCGGTGAGCTGGAGGGGACGGTTCGCGTGAGCGAGATACCAGCGAAGGCCACGGAGTCCGAGGACCCGTCGGAGGGCGCGAGGGCGAGGGCCGCGGACGGCCTGGCCTCCGCGGTCGGAGGTGCGCTCGCGGCCGACGGGGTGCCGACCGGGGACGCCATGTGGCAGAGCAGTCCCCCTGGATCCATCTACGACTACATCAAGGTCGCGTCCTTCTCCATCGGCCCCGACGGGCTGGTCGACCAGTGGAGTCTGCGCGCCGAGCACCTCTTCGGCATCCCCGCCGGACGCGCCGTCGGCATGGACCCCATCGAGGCGTTCATCGATCCGCGTCATCGCGAGCGGGGCATGCGCAAGATGGCCGAGATCCTCGACGGCCGCGAGTGGACGGGCGTGGTGCCCTTCCGGATGCCGAAGGGCGTCGCGGGGGAGTGCGGTCACGAGGGGCTCGCCGAGGTGTACGTCATGCCGACGCGCACCGAGGAGGGGGAGAAGGCCGCCGTCTGCATCGTCGTCGACGTGCGCACCCTGCGCAGCATCGAGACCGACCTCGCCGCCTCGCAGGCCATTTTCAGTCAATCCCCGTTCGGTTTCCTGCTGATCGATCCCGACCTGCGGGTCCGCCGCGCCAATCAGCGGTTCGCGTCCATCTTCGGCGGCGCTCCCGACGACCACCGCGGCAAGGGCGTCCACGACTACCTCCAGCGCGGCGAGGCCGAGCGGGTCGCCGCCACGCTGCGCCGCGTGCTGGAGACGGGCAACTCCATCACCGACATGCACGTCACGGGCTTCCTGCCGGGCTCCGACGAGCGCCGCCACTGGTCCGTCAACCTCTACCGCGTGCACAGCGGTTCGGGCCGGCCCATCGGGATCGCCTGGCTCGGCACCGACATCACCGCCCGCCGCGCCGCCGCCCGCGAGGCCGCCGCCGCCCGCCGCAACCTCGCCCTGCTGAACGAGGCCGGCGCCCGCATCGGCAACTCCCTCGACCTGGAGACCACGGCCCGGCAGCTGCTCGATGTCGTCGTCCCCGGCTTCTGCGACCTGGCCACCGTCGACCTCTACCAGGGACTGCTGGCCGGCGACGAGACCCCGCCCGGGCTCGCCGACGGCAGCGCCGAGCTGCGCCGCGTGGCCTTCGCCAGTGCCGTCTCCGACGCGCCCTTCGCCGGTACCGGCGTACCCGTCGCGGTCGGCGCCGTCCACCACTACCCGTTCAGCTCGCCCTGGGCGGACGCCCTGCGCACCGCCCGCCCCCAGACCGTCCCCGGCGAGGACGGCGGGATCGTGCAGTCCACCCTGGCCGTGCCGATGGTCGCGCACGACACCGTCGTAGGGCTGGTGCAGTTCGCCCGGGCCAAGGGCAGCGAGCCGTTCGGCGACCGCGACCGTGACCTCGCCGTCGAACTCGCCGCGCGGGCCGCGGTCTGCATCGACAACGCCCGCCTCTACCGCCGCGAGCACGAACGCGCGTTGATACTGCAGCGGTCCCTGCTCCCGCCCGGTGACCCGGAGGCCTCCGGCCTCGACATCGCCTGCCGCTATCTGCCCGGCAACGTCAACACCGGCCGGCCCAGCGAGGTCGGCGGCGACTGGTTCGACGTCATCGAACTGCCCGGGCACCGCACCGCGCTGGTCGTCGGCGACGTCATGGGCCGCGGTCTGCGCGCCGCCGTCGCCATGGGCGAACTGCGCACGGCGGTACGGACCCTGGCCCAGCTCGACCTCGAACCGGCCGAGGTGCTCTCCCAGCTGGACGAGATCGCCCGCGGCCTCGGCGCCCCCGGCGGTGTCCAGCAGGCGACCCGGGCGGCCCGCCGCCCGCGCGAGGCGGACCTGTCGGAGGTGTACCTCGCCACCTGCGTCTACGCCGTCTACGACTCCGTCACCCGGCGCTGCACGTTCGCCAACGCGGGCCATCTGCCGCCGGTCCTGGTCGAACCGGGCGAGGCGGCCCTGATGCTGGACGTGCCGCCGGGCATGCCGCTCGGCGTCGGCGGCGAGCCCTTCGAGGAGGTCGAGGTCGAACTGCCCGAAGGCGCCCTGCTCGCGCTCTACACGGATGGACTGGTCGAAAGCCGCGACCACCCCCTGGACGAGGGCCTCCAGGCCTTCGTCAGCGCGCTCGCCGACCCCACCCAGCCGCTGGAGGACGTCGCCGACCACGTCCTCAACACGCTCGACACCCATCACGGCGAGGACGACATCGCGCTGCTGATGGCACGTGTACAGGGACTGCCCACCGAATCCGTCGGCGACTGGACCCTGCCGCGCGAGCCGCGCAGTGTGGGCCGTGCCCGCGAGTACGCGCGTGCCCAGCTGATCAGCTGGGACATGGAACTGCTGGTCGACACCACGGAACTCCTGGTCAGCGAACTCGTCACCAACGCCCTGCGCTACGGCGAGGGCGAGATCCGGCTCCGGCTCCTGCTGGACCGCACCCTGGTCTGCGAGGTCTGGGACGCGGGCCTGGTCCAGCCCCGCCGGCGCCGTGCCCGAGACACGGACGAGGGCGGCCGCGGCCTCCAGCTCGTCGGCCTCCTCAGCGCCGCGTGGGGCTCGCGTCGAACGCCCCGGGGCAAGACGGTGTGGTTCGAACTGCCCCTGCCGAACGGCGGAAACGGGCTACCGGACCCGGCGGAGGCACTGCTGAGCCTGTTCTGACCGCAACCGAACGCGGGTACGGATCGTCCTCCCCGGCAACACCATCCGCACCACCGGGGGGAAACGGCATGGACCGCCGCACGGATGGCACGACCCCGCCCGAAGCCGAAGCCGAAGCCGAAGCCGCCCACGGCGACGGGGAGCAACCCCGACAAGAGCCCCACACCCCCGACAGCCGGAGAAGCAGGACGCGCCGACGCCGGGTCAGACGTACGGCGCTCGTCCTGCTCCTGGTCCTGCTGCTCCCTCTGCTGTCCGCTCTGACGGCTCTCCGCGTCAACTACACGGGCGACCCGGCGGACGGCACCCACACCAGGAACCGTGACGCACTCTGGCTCGGCCACGCCTGGGTCGACGGCCGCAAGAAGGACGCCGACGTCACCGCCCTGGCCCGCCGCCTGCGGGGCACCGGCATCCGCGACCTGTACGTCCACTCCGGCCCGCTGGAACACGACGGCACGCTGCCCGAGTCGGTCTATCCGAGAGCCCGCTGGTTCACAGACGCCGTACACGAGAAACTCCCCGGCATCCGGGTCCAGGCGTTCCTGGGCGACGTCCTCGCGACCGAGAGCCCCGACGGCATGCGCCTGGAGAACGAGGACACCCGCGCCGCCGTCCTCCGCTCCGCCCGCCAGACCCTCGACACCGGCTACGACGGCATCCACCTCGACCTGGAACCCCTGCACTCCGGCGACCGCGATTACCTCAGCCTCCTCGACGCCCTGCGCCGCGAGACCCGCTCGCGCGGCGCGCACCTGTCCGTCGCCGCACACCAGATCGACCCGCTCCCGGCCTTCCACACCGTCTGGGGCCGCCTCACCGGCCACCCCAAGTGGTGGTCGCAGGAGTTCTTCGGCCAGGTCGCCCGCCGCGTCGACCAGATCGCCGTCATGTCGTACGACACCATGCAGCCGCTGCAGAGCACCTACGGCGGCTACGTGGCCCAGCAGACCTCCCTCGCCCTGGAGGTCACCCCGCCCTCCACCGACCTGCTGATGGGCCTGCCCTTCTTCCACGAGAACCGCTTCGGCCACTGGAACCACGCCGAGACCGTCCCCGCCGCGGTCCGGGGCGTCCGCCTCGGCCTGTCCCGCACGGACCCCGGCCGATCCCGCTTCGGCGTCGCCCTGTACATCGACTTCGCCGCGACCGAGGCGGACTGGCGCGCGTACGAGGAAGACTGGGTGCGGTGACACTCCCGCCTGCCGATGCTCCTCAGCCTGCGGAGGAGCGCCTCCTGATCTTCGAGCCCAGCCACACCAGCGGGTCGTACTTGCGGTCGATCGCCCGTTCCTTCAGCGGGATCAGCGCGTTGTCCGTGATCTTGATGCCCTCCGGGCAGACCTCCGTGCAGCACTTGGTGATGTTGCAGTAGCCCAGGCCGTGTTCGTCCTGGGCGGTGGTCTTGCGGTCCAGGCCGGATTCCGCCGCCGCGTCCAGGGGGTGCATGTCCAGTTCCGCCACCCGCATCAGGAAACGCGGCCCGGCGAACGCCTGCTTGTTCTCCTCGTGGTCGCGGACCACATGGCAGGTGTCCTGGCACAGGAAGCACTCGATGCACTTGCGGAACTCCTGGGGACGGTCCACGTCCTCCTGCATCATGCGGTACTCGCCGGGCGCGACACCGGCCGGCGGCACGAAGGCGGGGACCTCCCTCGCCTTCCGGTAGTTGTAGCCCACGTCGGTGACCAGGTCACGGACGACCGGGAACGCCCGCAGCGGCGTCACCGTGATCGTCTCCTCCCGGTCGAAGACCGACATGCGCGTCATGCACAGCAGACGCGGCCGGCCGTTGATCTCCGCCGAGCACGAACCGCACTTGCCGGCCTTGCAGTTCCAGCGGACGGCGAGATCGGGGGTCTGGGTGGCCTGGAGGCGGTGGATGATGTCGAGGACCACCTCCCCGTCGTTGACCTCGACCTCGAAGTCCTCCAGGCCGCCGCCGCTCACGTCCCCGCGCCACACCTTGAAGTGGGCCGTATAGCCGCTCATTCGTGGAGCTCCTCTTCGGCGAGGTACTTGACCAGCTCCTCCTTGTCGAACAGGGCGAGCAGGTCGGCACGGACGGGTTCGGTGGTCTCGGGGGTGAGGGTGATCTGGCCGCGGACCGGGTCCGCCGCCGCCAGGCCGCCCGCCGGGTCGGTGAGCGCGCACAGCAGGTTGATCCGGCGCCACTTGCGGTCCATCGCCGGATGGTCCTCACGCGTGTGCCCGCCGCGCGACTCGGTGCGCTCCAGCGCGGCCCGCGCCACGCACTCGCTGACCAGCAGCATGTTCCTGAGGTCCAGGGCGAGGTGCCAGCCCGGATTGAACTGCCGGTGCCCCTCGACCCCGGCCCGGCGCGCCCGTACCCGCAGCTCGGCCAGCTTCTCCAGGGCCTGCTTCATCTCCGTCTCGCGGCGGATGATGCCGACCAGGTCGTTCATCGTCTGCTGGAGTTCCTGGTGCAGGGTGTACGGGTTCTCCGGCGGGCCGCCCTGCGGCTCCTCGGTCTCCGACTCGGCGGAGAAGGGCCGCAGGGCCTCGGCGGCGGCGGAGTCGATCTGGACGTCGTCCACGAGGGGCCGCGCCCCGGCCAGTCCCGCCGCGTACTCGGCCGCGTGCCGGCCCGCCCGGCGGCCGAACACCAGCAGGTCCGACAGCGAGTTCCCGCCGAGCCGGTTGGAGCCGTGCATGCCGCCGGCCACCTCACCGGCCGCGTACAGCCCCGGCACCCCGCGCGCCGCCGCCGTGTCGGACTCGACCGCGACACCGCCCATCACGTAGTGACAGGTGGGCCCGACCTCCATCGCCTCGGCCGTGATGTCGACGTCCGCCAGCTCCTTGAACTGGTGGTACATCGACGGCAGCCGCCGCTTGATGACCTCCTCGGGCATCCGGGTCGACACGTCGAGGAACACGCCCCCGT
This sequence comes from Streptomyces sp. NPDC033136, assembly GCF_055578235.1. Lineage (NCBI taxonomy): Bacteria > Bacillati > Actinomycetota > Actinomycetes > Kitasatosporales > Streptomycetaceae > Streptomyces > Streptomyces sp. NPDC033136. Next base: position 23,310 of record NZ_JBVIPD010000012.1, on the reverse strand, counting down.
GCGGGGAGCCGCGCCCCTCCTTCACCTCGGCGTTGATCGCCCGCGCGACCTCGTCCCGGGGGAGCAGCTCGGGCGGACGCCGGTTGTGGTCCGGGTCGTCGTACCAGCGGTCGGCCTCGTCCTCCGTCTCGGCGTACTTGTCCTTGAAGACGTCGGGGACGTAGTCGAACATGAACCGCTTGCCGTCGGAGTTGCGCAGCACCCCGCCGTCGCCGCGCACCGACTCGGTGACGAGGATGCCCTTCACCGACGGCGGCCAGACCATGCCCGTCGGGTGGAACTGCACGAACTCCATGTTCAGCAGGGGAGCGCCCGCGAGGAGCGCCAGCGCGTGGCCGTCGCCCGTGTACTCCCACGAGTTCGACGTCACCTTGAAGGACTTGCCGATACCGCCCGTCGCGATCACGACGGCCGGCGCCTCCAGGACGAAGAAGCGGCCCGACTCACGCTCGTAGCCGAAGACGCCGGAGACCCGGCTCTCCTCTTTCAGTACGCGCGTGACCGTGAACTCCTGGAAGACCCTCAGCCGGGACTCGTAGTCGCCGGTCTCCGCGAAGTCCTCCTGCTGGAGCTGGACGATCTTCTGCTGCAGGGTGCGGATCAGCTCCAGGCCCGTGCGGTCGCCGACGTGCGCGAGACGTGGGTACTCGTGGCCGCCGAAGTTGCGCTGGGAGATCCGGCCGTCCTTGGTGCGGTCGAACAGCGCCCCCCAGGTCTCCAGCTCCCACACCCGCTGCGGCGCCTCCTGCGCGTGCAGCTCGGCCATCCGCCACTGGTTGAGGAACTTGCCGCCGCGCATGGTGTCGCGGAAGTGCACCTGCCAGGTGTCGTTCTCGTTGGCGTTGGCCATCGCCGCCGCGATGCCGCCCTCGGCCATCACCGTGTGCGCCTTGCCGAACAGCGACTTGCAGATCACGGCCGTGCGGGCACCCCGCTCGCGGGCCTCGATGGCGGCGCGCAGTCCGGCACCGCCCGCGCCCACCACGACGACGTCCCACTCCTGCCGGTCGACCACGGACATCAGAACGCCCCACTCCTTTTAGAAGAATCGCGGATCGTCGAAGGCACCGGTCGCGACCAGATAGACGTAGAAGTCGGCGAGCGCCACGCTCACCAGTGACGCCCAGGCGAGCTGCATGTGCCGGGCGTTGAGCTTCCCCGTCCACTGCCACATCCGGTAGCGCACGGGATGTCTGGAGAAGTGCTTGAGCTTGCCGCCGACGATGTGCCGGCAGGAGTGGCAGGAGATCGTGTACGCCCAGATCAGCACGATGTTGACCAGGAACACGAGGGTGCCGAGACCCATGTGGCCCCACGCGTAGTTCTCGTCGCGGAAGGCGAGCACGGTGTCGTAGGTGAGGATCCCGGCGACCAGGAGCGCGGCGTAGAAGAAGTACCGGTGGATGTTCTGGAGCACCAGCGGGAAGCGGGTCTCGCCGGTGTACTTCTGGTGCGGCTCGGCCACCGCGCAGGCGGGCGGGGACGCCCAGAAGCCCCGGTAGTAGGCCTTGCGGTAGTAGTAGCAGGTCAGGCGGAAGCCGAGCGGGAAGATCAGGATGATGATCGCGGGCGAGAGGCCCCACCAGCTGCCGAAGATCTCCCAGTTCGGGCCGGCCTTCATCGGCACGCAGTTCTCCGCCAGGCAGGGGGAGTAGAAAGGCGAGACGTACGGCGCCGCGTAGTAGTCGGCGTTCGCGAGGGCCCGCCAGGTCGAGTAGACGATGAAGGCCAGCAGGCCGGCGGCCGTGCCGGCCGGGGCCAGCCACCAGCGGTCGGTGCGCAGGTGGGGAGCGGTGATCGCGGCGCGCGTACCCGCCCGTACGCCGCCGCCTCTCGGGTGGGGATCTGTGGCGGGAGGTTCCGTACCAGTGGCCACGTGACGACTCCGGTCGGGTTCGGGGGAGGTGCCGGTCGCTCGACGCCCTCCCGGTCAGGGGGCGCGCCGGTCCCGGGCGCCGAGCCCCTCGTCGTCCGAGTCGACCCACAGGGAGGGGTCGTACGGCGTGTCCGAGATGGTGACGAGGTCGGGGCGCTTCGATGGGGCCGGCGTGGCGGCGGCGTCGCGCAGCAGGGCGACGCTCTCGCGCAGGTGGCTGGCATCGGCCCGGACGCGGCGCATCTCCAGGCCGCCGGTGCCGAGCTGCTTCTCCAGGCGCCCCAGCGATCGGAACAGTTCGTCGAGACTGCGCTGGACTGACGTCAGTTCGTCGTGAACGGACATGACTTGCCCTCACTTCCGCGGGTCCTTCGAGGCCCAAGGCGGCAACGTTCATGCGCCTGCGAGTGTTGCGCGTCACACCTTGTGCTGTGAAGGGATGTGCATCGATTGGCCGAGGCGCGTGGGTGCACCCTGCGGTGCGCTGCGCCGGACGGGTGACTTCCCGCCCGTGACCGCCGTGTCGCCCTGTGTTGCTGAACCCTTTCCTCTTCAGTGGCCGCATACATCAGACAAGCTCCAAATACCGCCAAATGTGATCGTAACGCCCGCGGCTTCCCGGAGGTAGCACAGATGTCCCAGCACGCCGTCGGCCCGCGTGCGGTCACGCGCTCGGTCGCCTTCCTCACCGCGGGCGTGCTCGCGGTGCCCGCGCTCGCCGGATGCGGCTCCAAGGACCCGGCCGGCAAGCCGCTCGCGGCGCCGGACATCCAGCCCGCGGGCCGCGACCGGATCGCCGACGGCGGCACCCTGCGCTGGGCGGTCGACTCCGTGCCCGACACGCTGAACACCTTCCAGTCGGACGCCGACGCCACCACCACCCGCGTCGCCCAGGCCGTCCTGCCGTCGATGTTCCGGATGAACGCCTCCGGCCGCCCCGAGCGCAACCCCGCCTACCTGGAGTCCGCCAAGGTCGTCGAGACCGAGCCCAAGCAGGTCGTCCTGTACAAGCTCAACCAGCAGGCCGTCTGGAGCGACGGCCGGGAGATCGGCGCCGCCGACTTCGCCGCCCAGTGGCGCGCCCTGTCCGGCAAGGACACCGCCTACTGGACCGCCCGCAACGCCGGCTACGACCGCATCCAGAAGATCGAGCGCGGGGACAGCGCCCTTGAGGTCCGGGTCACCTTCAGCCGCCCCTACGCGGACTGGCGCTCCCTGTTCTCGCCGCTGTACCCGAAGGACGTCATGGGCACCCCGAACTCCTTCAACGACGGGGCCCGCAAGAAGCTCAAGGTCACCGCCGGTCCCTTCACGGTGAAGAAGGTCGACACCAAGGACGAGGAGATCACCCTCGCCCGCAACCCGCGCTGGTGGGGCGAGCCCGCCAGGCTCTCGGAGATCGTGCTGCGCGCCGTCCCGCGCGACAAGCGGGCCTCCCAGCTGGCCGCCGGCACCCTCGACCTGGCCGAGATCGACCCCGCCGCGGCCCGCCGCATCACCGTCGCCGCCCGCCCCCAGAGCTCCAGCAGCCCGCTGATGGGCCCCGGCGCCGACCGGTCCGCCGCGGACGCCCTGCACTCCTGGGCCGTCGCCAACGGCTCCGACGAGGACGCCGCCGACGAGGAGACCGTCGCCCGCAAGAAGCTGCGCAAGGCGGCCGCCAGGTACGCCCGGCAGCAGCAGGCCCTGCGCGGCTTCGAGGTGCGCAAGTCCCTGGAGCCCGCCTACACCCAGCTCGCCCTGAACGGCGCCGAGGGCCCGCTCACCGACGAACGCGTCCGCAGGGCCGTCGCCCGCGCCCTGGACCGAAAGGAGCTGGCCAAGGCCGTCCTCGAGCCGCTCGGACTGCCCGCCGTCCCGGTCGGCAGCCACCTGGCCCTGTCCGGCCAGGCCCACTACGCCGACAACAGCGGCGCCCTCGGCGGCCAGGACACCAAGGAGGCCCAGGCCCTGCTAGCCGACGCCGGGTGGGTGCGGGGCGGCCCCGTCAAGGAGCAGGAGAAGAAGAAGGAGGGGGAGAAGGCGGCAGGCGCCGAGGGCGAGAAGGCAGGCGCCTCCAAGAAGGAGTCGGACGACGACGGCACGTACGTCGTCGGCGAGGACAACAAGGCGCACGGCCGGCAGGACCCCACCGACCACCTCGCCCATGAGGGCAAGCCGTACCAGCAGCCGGCCCAGGGCGGCGCCCCCGGCGCCTACGCCCCCAAGGGCACCGCCGCCCCGGCGGGCCAGGAGGCCGCCCGGCTCGCCAAGAACGGCAAGGCGCTCACCCTCCGCTTCGTGCTCCCCTCCGGGCCCGGCTCCCAGACGCTGCGCACGGTCGCCGACCGCATCTCGCGCATGCTGGAGCGCATCGGCATCGGCACGGAGATCTCCAAGGTCTCCGACGAGTCCTACTTCAAGGACCACATCGCGTCCGGCCAGTACGACCTCGCCCTGTACTCCTGGCCCGCCACCGCCTACCCCGCCACCGACGCCCGCCCCGTCTACGCCAAGCCCGTCCCGGCCGCCGACGGCTCCCTGAACATCGAGCAGAACTACACCCGCGTCGGCACCGACCAGGTCGACCAGCTCTTCGACCAGGCCATCGCCACCCTCGACGAGGGTGAGTCCCGTTCCCTGATCCGCAAGGCCGACTCCCGCATCTGGGCGGCGGCCGGCTCCATCCCCCTCTTCCAGCGCCCCCAGCTGGTCGCGGCCCGCAAGAACCTGGTCAACACCGGCGCCTTCGGCTTCGGCACGCCGGTCTACGAGGACATGGGCTTCCTGAAGAAGGGCGCGAAGCCCGCGTCGGGACCGTCGGCGAAGGGCTCGGCCGCCCCGTAGCTCTGGAAACGCTCAAACGCCTTGCTGCCCACGCCCGGCGCCCGCACCATGAGATCAACAGTGATCATGGTGCGGACCCGGGCGTCCGTACGCGGGGGCGGGAGTCGGCGGATGAGCGGCACGGTACGGCGCTACTGCACAGCGGGGCTGGTCGCCGCGACCCTGGCGACGGGGGCGGCGGCTTGCACGGGGGACTCGGACGAGCGCGGCACCGACAAGGCGGCGGCCTGCACGAACGGCACCTATGCCTGGTCCGGCGTGCGGCGGACGGAGAAGCTGACCGAGATGAGCGACCCGATCACGTTCGAGAAGCGGACCGCCTCCTACTCGGCCAAGCTCAAGCCCGTGGATGACAAGACCTACCGGCCCTCGGTGACCGGCGCGCCCCGGGGCGTCGGCGCGGCCGCCGTGATCACGGCCCTGGGCAGGCACCTGAAGGTCGAGGAACCGCTCGCTGGTCCGTCCGAGAAGGAGCCCCCGGGGCCGGACCACTACTTTGAGGCGGCGACCGGCGACCTCAAGGGCGACTACTACTCCTGGGGCTACATCAGGATGGTCACGGCCGACTTCGCGTACACCTGCGGAAACGGCGAGCCCGTCAAGGGGCAGGTGCTGACCTGGGAGGGCACCGGCAGCGGATTCATGCCCTGTTCCGAGGAGCTGCCCGAAGGCGTGGGCGCCCGTGCGGCGGCCGGTGCACTGTGCCCGGCGGGCTCCCGGGCCGCGAGGGCAGCGGACTGAGCCGTGCCTGCCCCGAACGGCCACGGCGGCCCCGCCCCCGGCCACCGGGCGCCTGGAGAAACGGTGGAACCCTCGCCACCTGCCTATATACCTCCCGGCACGTCCCAGCGGCAGCGCACCCGTACCATGGGGTGAGGCCGTGGCACGTTCAGCCCGGCAGGGCCCGCGCACCGCAGACGTCCGCGCAGGGCATTCCTCACACTCCGGGAGTACGCCTTCTTATGGCCACGCGCCACGACATCCGCAACGTCGCCATCGTCGCCCACGTCGACCACGGCAAGACCACCATCGTCGACGGCATGCTGAAGCAGGCCGGCGCCTTCGCCGCGCACCAGCTCGAAGGCGTCGACGACCGCATGATGGACTCGAACGACCTGGAGCGTGAGAAGGGCATCACGATCCTGGCCAAGAACACGGCGGTGAAGTACCACCCGAAGGACGGGGGGGACGTCATCACCATCAACATCATCGACACCCCCGGCCACGCCGACTTCGGTGGCGAGGTGGAGCGCGGTCTGTCGATGGTCGACGGCGTCGTCCTGCTCGTGGACGCCTCCGAGGGCCCGCTCCCGCAGACCCGCTTCGTGCTGCGCAAGGCGCTCCAGCAGCGGCTGCCCGTCATCCTGTGCATCAACAAGACGGACCGCCCGGACTCCCGGATCGACGAGGTCGTCAACGAGACCTACGACCTCTTCCTCGACCTGGACGCCGACGAGGAGCAGATCGAGTTCCCGATCGTCTACGCCTGCGGCCGTGACGGCATCGCCTCGCTGACCAAGCCGGACAACGGCACGGTCCCGCCGGACTCCACCAGCCTGGAGCCGTTCTTCTCCACGATCCTGGAGCACATCCCGGCGCCCACCTACGACGAGGCCGCCCCGCTCCAGGCCCACGTCACCAACCTGGACGCCGACAACTTCCTCGGCCGTATCGCGCTGCTCCGCGTGGAGCAGGGCGAGCTGCGCAAGGGCCAGACGGTCGCGTGGATGAAGCGCGACGGGTCCGTCAGCAGCGTCCGCATCTCCGAGCTGATGATGACCGAGGCGCTCACCCGCAAGCCGGCGGAGATGGCCGGCCCCGGTGACATCTGCGCGGTCGCCGGAATCCCGGACATCATGATCGGCGAGACCCTGGCCGACCCGGAGAACCCGGTCGCCCTGCCGCTGATCACCGTCGACGAGCCGGCGATCTCCATGGTCATCGGCACCAACACCTCCCCGCTGGTCGGCCGTGGCGCCACCGGCAAGGGCGCCGACAACAAGGCGGCCGTCAAGGACCGCAAGGTCACCGCCCGCCAGGTGAAGGACCGCCTCGACCGCGAGCTGATCGGTAACGTCAGCCTCCGCGTGCTGGACACCGAGCGTCCGGACGCCTGGGAGGTGCAGGGCCGTGGTGAGCTGGCGCTGGCCATCCTGGTCGAGACGATGCGCCGCGAGGGCTTCGAGCTGACCATCGGCAAGCCGCAGGTCGTCACCAAGGACGTCGACGGCAAGGTCTACGAGCCGGTCGAGCGCATGACGATCGACGTGCCCGAGGAGCACATGGGTGCCGTCACGCAGCTCATGGGCGTCCGCAAGGGCCGCATGGACAACATGTCCAACCACGGCTCCGGCTGGGTCCGCATGGAGTTCGTCGTGCCCTCGCGCGGCCTCATCGGCTTCCGGACCGAGTTCCTGACCCAGACCCGCGGCACCGGCATCGGCCACTCCATCCACGAGGGCTTCGAGCCCTGGTTCGGCACCCTGCAGACCCGTAACAACGGCTCGCTGGTCGCCGACCGTGCCGGTGCGGTCACCGCGTTCGCGATGACCAACCTGCAGGAGCGCGGCGTGCTGTTCGTGGAGCCGGGCACCGAGGTGTACGAGGGCATGATCGTCGGCGAGAACTCCCGCGCCGACGACATGGACGTCAACATCACCAAGGAGAAGAAGCTCACCAACATGCGGTCGTCGACGGCCGACGTGACCGAGTCGATCGTCCCGCCGCGCAAGCTGTCCCTGGAGCAGTCCCTGGAGTTCTGCCGCGACGACGAGTGCGTCGAGGTCACCCCGGAGGCGGTGCGCATCCGCAAGGTGAACCTGGACGCCCGCGAGCGCGCCCGCGCCGCGAGCCGCGCCAAGCACGGCTGACCTTCCCGCGACGGCACCGGGCACCCCGCGTGGGCGGGGTGCCCGGTGCCGTTCGTTGAGCGTGCGCCTCGTCACAGGGGGAGGCCAAGCGAAGGAAAGGGTGAGGGAAAACCCTCGATTTACGGGCGACATCCGTCGGGGGCGGTCCGCTCCCACTACCCTGCTCCGGAAGCGCCGCGCCTCCCCGGCTCCGGGGACGGCACAACGGCCTTGCCGCACAAGCTTCTTGAGCGCGCGACAGACATCAGTGGCACCCTGCACGGGAGTCACGTCGGTCGCAAGCGGTTTATCTCACTCTCGCGTCCGGAATGCGGACAGTAGCCACCGATAGATGTGTAACAAGTCCGTTTCGCAGGGATCTCTCACCAAACCCTTTGTCCGGATTTTGGAAGATGTAGGCGAGAGCTGTGATCGAACCGAGACCTCGAGAGTGTGGTTCGGTCCTGGCGTTTGGCAGATAGTTAGGCGCGTAGAGCTCGGATGAACGGGTCACTCGCTGGAGGCGGCGCCGACTCACGAGCGCGGGGGCACCTGACGATTTCCGGCACCGGCGACGGGCGGTGGCGGTGGTCTGTCTGTGCTCCCTTTGCGGTGAACCAATGACTTCATAGGAGGAACCCATGCGCGGTGCCAAGAGCGCCAAGTGGGTCGCGGGGGCGATTGTCGTCGCCCTGGCCGCCACCGCCTGCGGCGGCAACGGTGATGGTGAGGGGAAGAGCAAGGGCTCCGGCCCTGCGGGATACGTCTCGATCGACGTCGGCGAGCCCCAGAAGCCGCTGATCCCGGCGGACACCAACGAACAACTGGGCTCGTACGTCATCCAGTCCCTGTTCACCCAGCTGCTGGACTTCGACGCCAAGGGCAACATCGTCTACACGAACGCCGAGTCGGTCACCACTGACGACTCCAAGACGTGGACGGTCAAGCTCAAGAAGGGCTGGAAGTTCCACAACGGCGAAGAGGTCACGTCCAAGTCGTACATCGACGCTTGGAACTGGTACGCCAACATCAAGAACAACCAGCAGAACTCCTTCTGGTTCCAGGACATCAAGGGCTACGACGATGTCCACCCGGAGAAGGGTGACCCGAAGGCCGAGACCATGTCCGGCCTGAAGGCCGTGGACGACCACACCTTCACCATCGAGTTGAAGAACACCATGCCGTACTTCAACTACAAGCTGGGCTACAGCACGTGGGCCCCGCTGCCCAAGGCCTTCTACGACGACCCGAAGGCCTTCGGCCAGAAGCCGGTCGGCAACGGTCCCTACACCTTCGAGAAGTGGGACCACAAGAAGCTCATCCAGGTCAAGGCCTGGGATGACTACAAGGGCCCGAACAAGGCGAAGAACAAGGGCGTCCTGTTCAAGAACTACACGACGGTCGAGGCCGCCTACAAGGACGTCGTCTCCGGCAACCTGGACATGATCCGCCAGGTCGGCCCGACGGACCTGCCGAAGTACAAGCAGGACCTGGGCGACGGCGCCATCGAGCAGCCGTACGCGGCCCTCCAGACGCTGACCCCGGCGTTCTACTCCAAGACCTTCAAGGACATCGACCCGAAGGTCCTGCAGGGTCTGTCGATGGCGATCGACCGTGACACGATCACCAAGACGGTTCTGAACAACACCCGTACGCCGGCCAAGGGCTTCACGCCGCCTGGCGTCAAGGGCTACCAGAACCTGGACACCGACGTGTTCACGTACAACCCGGAGAAGGCCAAGCAGCTCATCGAAGAGGGCGGTGGCGTTCCGGGTAACAAGTTCACCGTCCAGTACAACACCGACGGTGGGCACAAGGAGTGGGTGACCGCGGTCTGCGGGTCCATCCGCAAGGCCACCGGCGTCGAGTGCGTCGGCGACCCGAAGCCGGACTTCGCCACGGACCTCGAGGCCCGTGACAACGACCAGGTGAAGGGCATGTACCGCGGTGGCTGGGTCGCCGACTACCCGGTCAACGCCAACTTCATGAAGGAGCTCTACCACTCCACGGCCGAGGCCAACAACGGTCGCTTCTCCAACAAGGAGATCGACAAGCTGATGAACGAGGCCGACAAGGCCACGTCCCTCGAGGAGTCGGTGAAGGCCTTCCAGGAGGTCGAGAAGAAGCTGCTCGACCACATGCCGTCCATCCCGCTCTGGTACTACCGCATCAACGGCGGCCACGGTAAGAACGTCGACAACGTCAACGTCGACTTCCACGGTGACCTCGAAGTGTGGGCTGTCACCACCAAGTAAGAGGAGCCTTGCGGGCTCTTCCCACTCGGCCGTAAGCCCGCCGCCATTCAGGGGCGGCGGGAGGTGCGCGGGGTCGTCTCGTCATCAGGAGACGGCCCCCGCACCTGCGTTAACCCCTCACGGAGGCACCTATGGGGCGCTATGTCGCACGACGACTGCTCCAGATGATCCCGGTGTTCATCGGGTCAACTCTGCTCATCTTCTGCATGATGTACGCCCTGCCCGGCGATCCCGTCCGGGCGATGATGGGGGATCAGGCGTACGACCCGACGGTGGTCGCGAACATCAAGAAGGACCTCGGCCTCGATCAGCCGCTGCTGCAGCAGTATGTGAACTACATGACCGGGTTGCTCCAGGGCGACTTCGGTACCCAGATCGCCAGTCAGCAGCCCATCAAGGACGTCATCCTCGACGCGTTCCCGGTGACTCTCCGGCTGACGCTCTTCGCCTTCACCTTCGTCACGCTCGTCGGCATCGGCCTCGGCGTCATCGCCGGCCTGCGTCCCGACACGCTGCGGGACCGCGGACTGCTGACGCTGACCCTGTTCCTCGTCTCGATGCCGTCCTTCGTGCTGGGCTTCCTGCTGCAGTACCTGCTCGCGTTCAAGTGGCAGGTCACCACGCCCACGGTGACCGACTCGACGGACTTCTCCCAGCTCGCGCTTCCCGCCATCGTGCTGGCGTCGCTCTCCCTCGCCTACGTGGCCCGCTTGACCCGCACGTCGATCGCGGAGAACCTGCGCTCCGACTACATCCGCACCGCCGTGGCCAAGGGGCTGCCGCGCCGCCGTGTCATCGGTGTCCACCTGATGCGCAACTCGCTGATTCCCGTGGTCACCTTCCTCGGTATCGAGATCGGCAGCCTGATGACCGGGGCCATCGTGACCGAGGGCATCTTCAATGTGCGGGGTGTCGGTATCGAGGTCTACGAGGCGCTCACCCGGCGTGAGGGCGCCACGGTCGTGGGCATCGCCTCGCTGCTGGTGCTCATCTACCTCGCTGCCAGCCTGATCGTCGACCTGCTCTACGCGGTCCTGGACCCGAGGATCCGGTATGCCTGACAAGACCGCTGAGAAGAAGATCGAAGCCCTTCCCGGTGACACCGTGAGCACCGCGGGTGTCGTCGTGACCGACGCGGGCCCGGCTCCCGAGAAGGCGCGCAGCCTGTGGTCCGACGCCTGGCACGACCTGCGGCGCAACCCGCTGTTCCTGGTGTCGTCCGTGCTGATCGTGTTCCTGCTGGTGATGTCCATCTGGCCGGGACTGTTCACCAGCGCCTCGCCGCGCGACGCCGATCTGGCCAAGCACTATCTGGGGAAGCCGAACTGGGGTCACGTCTTCGCCCCGGACTGGCTCGGCTACGACGTCCAGGGCCGTTCGATCTACGCCCGGGTCGTCCACGGTGCCCGCGCCTCGATCACCGTCGGTGTGGGCGTCACCGTCGCCGTCACCGTCCTCGGTACGGTCATCGGCATGATCGCCGGCTACTTCGGCGGCTGGACCGACACCCTGCTCTCGCGGATGACCGACATCTTCCTCGGCATCCCGTTCCTGCTCGGCGCCCTGGTGGTCCTCAACTCCTTCGACGACCGCACCGTCTGGGTCGTCATCATGGCCCTGGCCTTCCTCGGCTGGACCCAGATCGCCCGTGTCGCCCGCGGTGCCGTGATAACCATCAAGCAGTCGGACTACGTGGTGGCCGCCAAGGCACTCGGCGCCTCGACGTCCCGGATCCTGTTCCGGCACATCCTGCCCAACGCGCTCGCGCCCATCATCGTCGTGGCGACCATCGCGCTCGGCGGCTACATCGCCGCCGAAGCCACCCTGTCCTTCCTGGGCGTGGGTCTCGGTGACTCGGCGGTATCCTGGGGCGGCGACGTGGCACGAGGACGTGAGCAGCTCCGTATCGCCCCCCACACCCTGATCATCCCCTCGGTGATGGTCTCGATCACGGTGCTCTCGTTCCTGATGTTCGGCGATGCGGTACGCAACGCCCTCGACCCCAAGATGCGCTGAGGGAGGCGTACGTGACCATCATCGATGAAACGGCCGGGAGTCCCGCGCCGGACGGCTCGGCGGACACGGGCCGCCCGCTGCTCGAAGTCCGCGACCTGCACGTGGAGTTCCACACCCGCGACGGTGTCGCCAAGGCCGTCAACGGCGTCTCCTACTCCGTCGCCGCGGGCGAGACGCTCGCCGTGCTCGGCGAGTCCGGCTCCGGCAAGTCCGTCACCGCGCAGGCGATCATGGGCATCCTCGACATGCCGCCCGGCCGCATCTCCAAGGGGGAGATCCTCTTCCGCGGCCAGGACATGCTGACGATGTCCAACGAGGAGCGCCGGAAGATCCGCGGCAACAAGATCGCGATGATCTTCCAGGACGCGCTGTCCTCGCTGAACCCGGTGCTCTCCGTCGGCTACCAGCTCGGCGAGATGTTCCGCGTGCACCAGGGCATGTCCAAGAAGGACGCCAAGGCCAAGGCGATCGAGCTGATGGACCGGGTGAAGATCCCGGCCGCCGCGGCCCGGGTCAACGACTACCCGCACCAGTTCTCCGGCGGTATGCGCCAGCGCATCATGATCGCGATGGCGCTCGCCCTGGAGCCGGACCTGATCATCGCCGACGAGCCCACCACGGCCCTCGACGTGACCGTCCAGGCCCAGGTCATGGACCTGCTCGCGGAGTTGCAGCGCGAGTACAACATGGGACTCATCCTGATCACCCACGACCTCGGCGTGGTCGCCGACGTCGCGGACAAGATCGCCGTGATGTACGCGGGACGCATCGTCGAGCGCGCCCCGGTCCACGAGCTGTACAAGCGCCCCGCGCACCCGTACACCAAGGGCCTGCTGGACTCGATCCCGCGCCTGGACCAGAAGGGCCAGGAGCTGTACGCGATCAAGGGCCTGCCGCCCAACCTGACGCGTATCCCGTCCGGCTGCGCCTTCAACCCGCGGTGCCCGCAGGCGCGGGACGTCTGCCGTACCGACGTCCCGGCCCTGAACCCGGTCGCCGAGCGGGACGGTACCGAACTGGCCGGCCGCGGCTCGGCCTGCCACTTCTGGAAGGAGACGATCCATGGCTGAGCTCAGCAAGACCGACGAGCCGCAGGACGCCACGCCGAACGTCTCCGAGGTCGACGTCGTCGACGCCCACTCCGAGTCGGAGGCGGTCGCCGCGATCGAGGCGCCGGCCGAGCGGGGCGAGCCGATCCTGCAGGTGCGCAACCTGGTGAAGCACTTCCCGCTCACCCAGGGCATCCTCTTCAAGAGGCAGGTCGGGGCGGTCAAGGCCGTCGACGGCATCTCCTTCGACCTCTACCAGGGCGAGACGCTCGGCATCGTGGGCGAGTCCGGCTGTGGCAAGTCCACGGTCGCCAAGCTGCTGATGCTGCTGGAGAAGGCGACCGCGGGCGAGGTCTTCTACAAGGGCCAGGACATCACCAAGCTGTCCGGCCGCGCGCTGAAGACGGTTCGGCGGAACATCCAGATGGTGTTCCAGGACCCGTACACCTCGCTCAACCCCCGTATGACGGTGGGCGACATCATCGGGGAGCCGTTCGACATCCACCCCGAGGTGGCCCCGAAGGGTGACCGGCGCCGCAAGGTGCAGGAACTCCTGGACGTGGTCGGCCTCAACCCGGAGTACATCAACCGCTATCCGCACCAGTTCTCCGGCGGTCAGCGCCAGCGCATCGGCATCGCCCGCGGCCTCGCGCTCAACCCCGAGATCATCATCTGCGACGAGCCGGTCTCGGCCCTGGACGTTTCTGTCCAGGCGCAGGTCATCAACCTGATGGAGAAGCTCCAGGACGAGTTCAACCTCTCCTACCTCTTCATCGCGCACGACCTGTCGATCGTCCGGCACATCTCGGACCGGGTGGGCGTGATGTACCTGGGCAAGATGGCCGAGATCGGCACGGACGCGGAGATCTACGACCACCCGACGCACCCCTACACCCAGGCGCTGCTGTCGGCCGTCCCGGTCCCCGACCCGGAGTCCCGCGAGGGCCGGGAGCGGATCATCCTCACCGGCGACGTCCCGTCCCCGGCCAACCCGCCCTCGGGCTGCCGCTTCCGCACCCGCTGCTGGAAGGCCGAGGACAAGTGCGCCGAGGAGGTCCCGCTCCTGGCGGTCCCCGAGCGCTTCCAGGGCGAGGACACCCTGGCGGCGCACGAGTCGGCCTGCCACTTCGCCGAGGAGAAGGACGTGGTCCACGCGGCCTGACCGCACGGCCCCGATTCCCGGCATCCCCCAGGGGTGCCGGGATTTGGCGTTCGAGGGTTTCGGCGTACTGCATCCGCATATCCCCGCAAATCCCCACCAACTGCGTTAACACGCAGGCAACTTCGCCGACCCGATTCCGATATACGGACGCGTCAGGCTGAGCAGCGTACGGCCGTGCGGGTGCCGTAAGCGGGCCGGGGCGCGCCATGTAGCCCCGGCCCGTTGCCGTGTCCTCAGGTGCCGGTGAGGCCCAGGGAGCGCTTCAGGAAGTCCACCTGGAGCAGCAGCAGGTTCTCCGCGACCTGCTCCTGCGGGGTCATGTGCGTGACGCCCGACAGGGGCAGCACCTCGTGGGGGCGGCCGGCGGCCAGGAGGGCCGAGGAGAGGCGCAGGGCGTGCGCGACCACGACGTTGTCGTCGGCCAGGCCGTGCACGATCATCAGGGGGCGGTGCGGCCCGGCGGGGGAGGACAGGTCCCCGGCGGTGACGAGGGAGCTCTTCGCGTACGACTCCGGGTGCTCCGCCGGAGTGCCGAGGTAGCGCTCCGTGTAGTGGGTGTCGTACAGGGACCAGTCCGTCACCGGCGCGCCCGCGATGCCCGCGTGGAAGACGTCCGGGCGGCGCAGTACCGCCAGCCCCGCCAGCCAGCCGCCGTAGGACCAGCCGCGGATCGCCACCCGGGAAAGGTCCAGTGGGTACCGCCGCGCGAGGTCCTCCAGCGCCTCCACCTGGTCGTCCAGCGACAGCGTGAAGTCGTGGTGGACCGCCTTCTCCCAGGCGGGGGAGCGGTGCGGTGTGCCCCGGCCGTCCGCGACCACCACCGCGAAACCCTGGTCCGCGAACCACTGCGAGGTGAGGTGCGCGTTGTGCGCGGCGGCCACCCGCTGGCCGTGCGGGCCACCGTACGGGTCCATGAGCACCGGCAGGGGGGTGTCACCGTCGTAGTCCCGTGGCATAAGCACGGCGCACGGGATTCGGCGTGCGCCCCCCTCGGTGAGCGTCACGCGGGGGGACATACCGGGATCTTCGGCGTACGAGCGGACAGTCACGGTCGCTTTTCCGTCGCGCAGGATCCGCACCCGCGAACCTGGCCGATCCAGCGCGGCCGACACCAGGACCGTCACCGCCCCGGCCCGCACCGCCGCGTGCACGCCCGGCTCCTGCGACACCCGCTCCACGCCCAGCTCGTTCACCCGGTACACATGCACCTGGCCCGTCTCCGCCGCACCGGCCTCCTCGCCAGCCGACGCCGAGACCAGCACGTCCGCGTCGGAGACGTCGAGCACGGCCCGGACGTGCAACTGCGCTCCCGTGAGCGGCCGCTCCCCGACCGCAAGCACCCGCGCACCGCCCTCGTCCGCGATCCGGACCAGCTGCCCGGACGGGCTCCAGCACGGCACCCCGGCGAAAAGTTCCAGCCATGTTCGATCTTCGTCGGCGTGCACCATCCGCGTCGCGCCCGACTCCGGATCCACGGCCAGGATCAGCTGGCTGCGCTGGTCGCGCGCCTGTACGAGCAGCAACGGCGCACCCGCCGCTGACCAGTGGACATGCGCCAGATACGGGTACCGCGCCCGGTCCCAGGCGACCTCCGTGCGCGTGCCGTCCAGGTCGATCACGAACAGCCGCACGTCCGCGTTCTGGGTGCCCGCCGCCGGGTACGCCACCCGCTGCGGCTCCCGCTCCGGATGCGCCGGGTCCGAGATCCACCACCGCTGCACCGGCGTGTCGTCCACCCGCGCCACGAGCAGCCGGTCCGACTCCGGAGCCCACCAGAAACCCCGTGAACGTCCCATCTCCTCGGCCGCGATGAACTCGGCGAGTCCAAATGAGACATTCTCCGACTCCGGCTCGGCGAGCGCCCGGTCGCCCGCCCCCTCCGCGCCCACCACGCGCAGGGCACCCTGCGCGGCGTAGGCGACGAACCGCCCGTCGGGCGACGGGCGCGGGTCGATCACCGGCTTCGGCGTGGGCAGTTCACGCGCCGTCCCAGCCCGCAGCTCGGCCGCGAAAAGCCGTCCTGACAAGGCGAAAGAGGCCACCTCGACGGCCGAGTCGGTGGCGTACCCGACGATGCCGGCGCCGCCCTCACGGCTGCGTTCCCGCCGCGCCCGCTCCTCGGGCGAGAGGTTCTCCGAGGCACCGCCCAGCAGGGCGCGCGGGTCGGCGGCCACGCGCTCTCCGCCTTCCTGTGTGTCGAGGACCCACAGCGAACTCGCCCGGTCCGTACCGGAACTGGAGCGCAGGAACACGACACGCGAACCGTCGGGCGCCACAGTGAACGAACGCGGCGCGCCGAGGGTGAAGCGCTGGGTACGGGCGTGCCGTCGGGGGAAGGAGTCAGGCTCGGTCGTCATGCCCTGACCATATTGGCCATGCGCCCCCTTGTGCGGCCGTGCGCCGATCGATGCGCACGGAGGGATAGTTATGATCAATGTCGCATAGTGGGTATGAACCTGCTGGCTGCTGTACGGATTTACTGCCCCCATAGTCCGACCCCCCCGCGCCCTCGTGGATCTTTGGAGGTGAACCGCCGTGGCACTCTCGATTTCGGCGGTGGTGCTGCTGGCGATCATCGTCTTCTTGTTGATCAAGAAGTCGGGACTGAAGGCGGGGCATGCGATCGTCTGCATGTTGCTCGGCTTCTACCTCGCCTCCTCGACCGTCGCTCCCACGATCAGCGAGCTGACGACGAACATCGCGGGCATGATCGGCAGCATCAAGTTCTGACCGCCGCGCCTCCCGGCCGGGGCCCGAGGGAAGCCCTGGGCCTTCGGCCGGAGCCCGTGCCGCGTCCGTCCCGGTGGCCGGCATTCCCGGCTCGGGTTCCTTGAGCCTTGCGGGCCGGGCGCGCCGGACCGAGGTGATCACCGAGCAGATCGCCCCGCGACCTCCAGTCCGCCCTGACGAGTTCACGGCCATCGCCCGCTCCCAGGGCGGCGACGTGGACGTACCAGAGGTCGAGGTCGAGTAGCCGTTCAGCCCTTGGACGCGTACGTCACGAAGTCGGCCCAGGCCACCGGTGAGAGCTGGAGGCGGGGGCCGACCGTGTGCTTGGAGTCGCGGACGTGGATGGTGCTGGGGGTGTTGGCGACCTCGACACAGTCGCTCGGGTTGCTGCTGTCGCTGTAGCTGCTCTTGAACCACACCAGCGCGGATACGTCTTCGGCAGAGGCCTTGCGGATCATCTTTCTCCCACCAGTTGCTCGATGAAGGCCAGTGACTCCCGTGCGGTCAGAGCCTCGGCCCGGATGATGCCATAGCGCAGTTCAAGGATCCTGACCTGCCTCGGATCATGGACGGGGCGGCCATTGAACTCGTCGTCCATGCGCCCAACCGCCGTACCATCCTCGAACTTCAGCACCTGGATGCGGCCTCCGGTCCCAGGATGATCCCAGCGGTCCGTCGGCATCACCTGAATCTCCACGTTTGGCAACTTCCCGACTTCCAGGAGGTGTTCGAGCTGACTGCGCCACACCATCTTGCCTCCGACGGGGCGCCTGAGTGTCGTCTCTTCCAGGACGAAGCTGAGCTCAGGGGCTGGTGCACGATCGTAGATCGCCTTTCGGGCCATGCGTGCCGCCAGTGCCTGCTCCAACTGGTCTTCCGGGTTCACCGGCCGCCGTGTTCTTAGCAAGGCCCACGCGTACTCCTTTGTCTGGAGCAAGCCGTGCAGGTTGTGATTGCCGTACGAGAGCAGCTCTACGGCCTTCGCCTCCATCTCCGCCAGATCCCGCACCTTCTTCGGGTACCGGACCTTCTTCACGTCCTCCTTCATCGCCGAGAGCAACCCACCAGCGCCCAACACCTCGTCGGCCATGTCCAGGTACTCGGGGCGTGGGATCCGCTTACCCGCGTCGATCTTGTACACCATGTCTTCGCCGTACCCCACCGCCTCCCCGAACTCGGCAGCCCGCATCCCCACGGCCTCCCGCCGGAGCTTCAGCTGCCGCCCAACGGTTGCGATGACCGCCAGTCCCCATTCGTCGTCCGGGTCCACCTCCCAACCCGGTTCGTCCGCCTCGGTCTTGAGTCGCCTGACCTCACCGTCCACCGACATACCGTGCCCCTCCGTCGTACGGCCTTACCGACCCGCCTCGTACGCGTCCGGCCCGTCCCGACAGGCCCGGACATCACCGGACAAGCCCCGGACAGTCACCGTACGCAACGGCGTCGTCACTGTTCACGGTAAGCGCACTCCGCCACGCTGAGTGACGCGAATCAAGAAACCGCCATCCCCGAGGTTCAACTCGACACACCGATCCGCAATTTCAGCGTTCAGTTGTCACCCACGCCCCGCGGAGCCCGCCTCGCCCGACTGCTCGCCACCGAGCAGCTCCGCTCCTGGGGCCTCCCCTTGGACCCGGCGGCGCACATCGTGGCCGAGCTCGCCGCCAACGCCGCCGCGCACAGCCGTGTACCCGGCCGGGACTTCAGGCTCACCCTCTACGTCGGCGGCGACACCCTGCGCATTGAGGTCACCGACACTCGGGGTGACCGCCTCCCGCGGTTGCAACAACCCACCCACCCCGCATGCCGAGGCCGGCCGAGGCCTCGTCCTCGTCGACGCGCTCGCAGACCGCTGGGGCACGGCCCTCGGGCCGTCCCCGCGTAAGACGGTGCGGGCCGAGTGCGAAGTCGGTCCGCCACCGGAACCCGCCTGCCCGTGCTCCGTGCTACGACGGTGAGAAGGAAGCTCACCTACCCCACCCCTACCGCCCGCAGCGCACACCCCCACCGATCCCCGCCGGGGCGGAAGAGCCGTGACTCCGCATGGCTGAAACGCATACGTACCGTTGAACGCGCCTGAGAAGCCCCAGAAGATGGTCATGAGCGCCCTGCCTCACGGATCCACGGGGTCCGGGGCGAATGACACGGTGCCGGCGTTTTGAGGTCGGTGGGATCGGAGGCTGAGCGGGTGCTGGCGGGTGGCGGCGCGGTCGTGAGCGGTGTCCGATGAGGAACCGTATGCAGGTCGCGCTTCAGATCATGCTGGCGCTGGTCGCCTGCTTGCTCGGGATCGCTACCAACTACGCGACCAGTACCGACGATGTCCCTTGGGCGATGGCGGCGATTCAGCGGTTTTCCGTTCCGGCCATCGGAGTGCTGATCGTGGCACTCGTGGTCGGGCAGGTCGTTGTCTACCGGCTGGAGAACCCCGCACCGCCTCGGGTCGAGTGGCCGCGTGACCGGGTTCCGTACCCGGGCCTCGACGCCTTCGACGAGGACGAGGCGCCCGTCTATTTCGGCAGGGAAGCACAGGCTGCCGAACTGACGCGCAGGCTGCACGCCACCGCGACGCACCCCGCTGACCGGTTCCTGTTGCTGGTCGGGGCGTCCGGAAGCGGAAAGTCCTCGCTGGTCAGGGCAGGGGTGATGCCTCGGCTTCGGGAGCGCCGCTGGACCGTTGTACCGGCCTTCGCTCCCGGACCCAGCCCGCTGGGCGCCCTCGCGGGTGCGTTGGCGGCCGTCGCCGAGGGGACGGAACCGGCGAGTGCCGTACTGCGCAGGCTGCGTCAAGGGCCGGACGCGCTCCGAGCCGAACTGTCGCGGCTGCGTGGTGGCCGGTTCCGACGGGTGCTCCTCGTGGTCGACCAGTTCGAAGAGGTCGTCACCCTGGCGGGGGAGCGTGAACGCGTCCAGTTCCTCGAAGCGTTGCGGACCTGTGTGGAACGGGATCCGGCGGTCCGCGTGCTGGCCACGCTCCGGGTTGATCTGCTCGGCAGGCTTCTCGGCACCGGACAGGCGGAACTCTTCCAACACCCCGTCGTCATAGGTGCATTGGGCAGAACGCAGCTCGTCGAAGTCGTGGAGCGGCCGGGGGCCCTCGTCGGGCTCGGCTTCGAGGCCGGAGTCGTCGACTCCATCGTGAGCGAGACCGGGACGGACGACGCACTGCCGCTGCTCGCCTATCTCCTCCAAGAGCTGTACTTCGCCTCCGGCGCTGGCGGGACGGTGACCGAGGAGCTGTACCGGCGGCTCGGCGGAGTGCCTGGCGCGCTGGCGCGACAGGCAGACAACACCGTGACCGGGCTCGGTGCAGGCGTGGGCATCGACGCCGTGCTCCGGGTTCTGCTCCGGTTCGTCACTGTCGAGGGGCAGGAGGTGGCTCGCCGCCATGTACCGCTGCCCGAACTCGACGGACAGGACCGCCATGTCGTCGACGCCTTCGTTGAGGCACGGCTGCTGCGCACCGACGTCACGGGAGGCGGTTCCACAACCACCAGTGAGCCCTACGCACAGGTGACGCACGAGGCCCTGTTCCGCCAGTGGGCCCCGTTGCGGCAGGAGGTCGAGGCGCGTGCCGAACGGCTTCGCGAGCGCGCCGAACTGGAGCGGTGGGCGGCCGACTGGGAGCGGGCCGGACGCAGCGACGACTACCTGCTCACCGGGGAACGCCTCAGCGCGGCCCGGCGCTGGCTGGAGGCGCTGGAGGAATCCGGGCAGGCGTCCCCACCCGCCCGCGCACTCGTAGAGTCCTCGCAGCGCCGCGACCTGACCTTCCTCAGCCGCGTCTCCGACAGCATCGGTCGGCAGGTCCTCCTGAGCGCGGAGGGCGAACCGGAGCGTTCCCTGCTGCTGTCGCTCGCCGCGCTCGGCGAGTGCACACCCACGCCCTCGGCCAGACGCGGGCTGATGGCGGCACTGGCGGCAAGTCACGTTCGTGTCCGGCTCGACGGACACACCGACACAGTCCGGCACATCGCCTGGTCCCCCGACGGGCGCATGCTGGCCACGGCGTCCAGGGACGGCACAGCCCGCGTTCACGACGCACCGTCCGGACGCACCCGGCTGGTGCTG
Organism: Streptomyces sp. NPDC033136; assembly: GCF_055578235.1. Lineage (NCBI taxonomy): Bacteria > Bacillati > Actinomycetota > Actinomycetes > Kitasatosporales > Streptomycetaceae > Streptomyces > Streptomyces sp. NPDC033136. The sequence continues at coordinate 2,476 of NZ_JBVIPD010000012.1, read as the reverse complement.
CCGTGCGACGGCGTCATGGTCGAGTCCGTTGCCTGGTCGCCGGACTCGACGCGGGTGGCAACCGCCGGCCGTGACCGAGTCGTACGGATCTGGGATGCCGCCTCGGGAGATCCGGTCCGTCTGCTCACCGGAGCTGGGGACCTCAGCAGACAGGTCGCCTGGTCGCCGGATGGCCGACTCGTAGCGGCGAGCTCCAAGGACCGGATCGTCCGGGTCTGGGAGGCTGACAGCGGTCGGATCGTGCACGAACTACACGGGCACAGCGAGGACGTGTGGGGTGTGGCCTGGGCGCCGGGTGGTGATCGCCTCGCCTCCGCCTCCCACGATCAGACCGCGATCGTGTGGGACCTGACGACCGGGACGGCGGCCACCACGCTCACCGGACACTCGGACTTCGTCGAGGGCATCACCTGGTCACCCGACGGACGGCACATCGCGACCGGCTCCGGGGACCACACCGCCCGCATCTGGAATGCCATGACAGGCGACCTGCGCCTGTTGCTGCGAGGACACACCGACTACGTGTGGAACCTGGCCTGGTCGCCGGACGGTCGGATGCTGGCCAGCGCTTCCTCGGACCGCACCGTGCGCATCGTCGACACCGAGGACGCCAAGGTCCTGGCCGTGCTGCGGGGCCACGCGGACACCGTGTGGGGCGTCACCTGGTCGCCCTGCGGAACCATGCTCGCCACCAGCTCCACCGACGGCACTGGCATGGTGTGGGACCTGCGCCCGCGTGGCGCCGAGGTCGTACTGGCCGATGGACACCAAGGCCCGGTGAACCGTGCCGCGTGGCCCAGCGATGGCGACCGTTTCGCCACGGCCTCGGACGACGGCACCGTACGGGTGTGGGACGCGGTGACCGGCGCTCCAGCCGGACCGGTGATCGAGTGCGAGGACCGGGTCTGGTCCGTCGCCTGGGCTCCCCAGGGGGAACGACTCGCGTTCAGTACGAACGACGGACTGTTTCGGATCATCGACGGGCGCGGCAGCACACTGTTCGAGCGAAACGGCGAGGTCATCGAGGGGTGCGCATGGTCTCCGAACGGCGGCCGGATCGCCACCGGTGGTCACGACGGTGCCGTGCGCGTCCGGTCCGCGCCGGACGGGACCGAGCTGCTGAAACTCACGGAACATCAGGACTGGGTGGGGCGCGTGGCCTGGTCGCCGAGCGGTCGGCTGCTCGCCAGCTGCTCCGACGACCGTACGTGTCGACTGTGGGACATCGGGGAGGGGCGGCAGTTCACCGTGCTGCGCGGCCACGAGAACTACGTGGAGGACGCGGCCTGGTCTCCGGACGAGACGAGGATCGCCACCGCTTCCGGCGACTGGACCGCAGCTGTGTGGGACGTCGTCACCGGGCGACGTATCGAGGTGCTCAAGGGGCACGAGGGGCGGCTTCGCGCCGTCGCCTGGTCGCCCGACGGCCTGCACATCGCCACGGGCGGCGACGACCGCACCGTACGGGTCTGGTCCGCCACGACTCTCGAAGAGGTCGCCGTCGTGGGTGTGCACCAGGACAAGGTGCTCTCCGTGGCCTGGTCCCCGGACGGCACACGGCTGCTCACGGGATCGGCCGACGGGACGGCGCGGGTGTGGAGAGCGGAGCCCGACTACGACCTGCTGGAGGCCACTGCCCGGGGGAGGGTCTTCCGTACCCTCACCCACGAGGAACGGCGGCAGCATCTACTGCCGCTCGACCCCGTGTGACCTGAGCCGTGTATCGAAAGTACTGGTCAGGGCCGTTGAGGTCCTCGGCAACCAGGACTAGGACCAGCGCCCGATGGCACACGGTCACTTGATCTCTAAGCTCGCTGCCATCCAAGCCCACGGACACAGCCACTGGTTTTCACAGGCCTGCCCCAATCACGAGGTACAACAATGCCGGCTGACGCCGCAGCTCACATCCGCATAGCTCGGCCCTCACGCGACCTCCGAGCAGCAGAACACTTCTGGGTCTCGGGCCTCGGCCTCGACGTCCTGTACCAGCATGCGGCGGACGGCACCCCAGGCCGGAGTTCGCTTCTCATGGTCGGCTGGCCCCATGCCGGCTGGCATCTGGAACTCGTTCACGATCCCGCCGCTCCCTTGGAGCCGCGGCCGACCCTCGAAGACCTACTGGTCATCTACCTCGGCGAGCCAGTGGCCGACTCTCTAGTGGAACAGCTCGAGCGGCACGGCGGGAAACGAGTGCCAGCTCATAATCCGTATTGGGACACCTGGGGTGTGACTCTCCAGGACCCAGACGGCTATCTGCTCGTGCTGTCCACCCGTGCCTGGTCCAACTCGTAGACGCTCACAAACTTGCTGGCCACAGCCACCTGTTGATGGCCGCGACGGGGACGGTCGCCTCGTAGCGGACGGCAAGCTTGTCGTATCGCGTGGGTGCGCCACGAGGCGCCATGGAATCGAGTGAGGTGAGAGACCTTCACCGCCGGGTTGTCGCAGCAACCTGGTTGAAGCTGGGGGCAGTTCG
>NZ_JBVIPD010000011.1:19143-257767 GCF_055578235.1 Streptomyces sp. NPDC033136 | reverse complement strand
CGCGGGGGACCAGGATGCCCAACACCGTTCGGGGCGTCCGGCTGAGCACGAGTTCTGGCAACAGGACTCACTCCCGCTCAGTCTTTAGGAACGGTTCAGAGGAGATCCGCGGTGTCCAGTTCGAAGGCGAACGGCTCCGGGAGGGCGAGCGGCTTGCCGAAGGGGCGGGCGCAGTGCTCGCGGTAGTCGTCGTCCTTCGGCTCGCTGAACACCGTGACCTGAGCGGTGTCCCGGTCGACGAGCAGGTGGAGCGGGATGCCCGCCCGCGCGTAGCAGCGACGCTTGACCTCGCGGTCGGCCGTCGGCTTGGTGGAGGTCACCTCCAGGACCATGGCGACACCGTCGCAGGGCATCCAGGATTCCGCGCCTCGGTAGAGCCGTAGTTCCATGGGAGCGAACGTGCCGTCCGGGATCACGTGGTTCTTCGGGCAGCCACCCCCGCTCCTCAGCCTCAACCCCTTGTTACCGGAGAACTGCATGTCCGTCCGGGACCGCTTGAGCACCTGGCTCACGATCAGTCCGATGTAGTCCTCGTGATCCCCGTCCGGCGGCGGCGTCACCACGATCTCCCCCTCGATCAGCTCGGCCCGGAAACCCTCCGGGGTGTCCAGGGCGAGAAAGCCCTCCAGCAGGACCTCTTCCTGCGTGAGCGGCTCGTGGGCCATGGCAGTCATGTCACGCCCCTCCTTCTGTCGCCCGCCAGACTGGGACATCGCCGAACCACCCGTCCGTGAGATCGGGAACCGTTCCCTCGATCGTGGCACACGATCACGGCCCTCGTCAGAAGGCCGGGCGGCTCGCTTGACCCTGCCGCAACGTCAACGTCTTCACTGGTGGCATGCGTATCGGAGAACTCGCCGGGACCGTCGGCGTCACCACGCGGACCGTGCGGCACTACCACCATCTGGGGCTGTTGCCCGAGCCGGAGCGGCGGGCCAACGGGTACCGGGAGTACGGGCTGCGGCATGCCGTCGTGCTGGCGCGGATCCGGCGGCTGACGGAGCTGGGGCTGGGGCTCGCCGAGGTGCGGGACGTGCTCGCGGACGACGCCGGGAGGGACCTCGTGGAGGTGCTGACCGAGCTGGACGAGGATCTGGCGCGGCAGGAGGAGGCGATCCGGGAGCGGCGCGGGCGGTTGCGGGCGCTGCTGGAGGCGGAGGGCGGACTGCCCGCCGAAGGGCCCGTGTCGCCCGAGCTGGCAACGCTGTTCGCCGGGACCGCGCATCTGTCGGACTCGCCCATGGCCGCCAAGGACCGGGAGGTCCTCGCCTTCCTGGAGACCGCCATGCCGGCCGAGGCACGTGAGCGGATGGTGGCGTCGGTCGGCGAGGCGCTGGGCAGTCCGGGAGCGGTGGCGCGGGCCGGTGAGGCGTACGCGCTGCTGGACGCGCTGGCCGACGCGGAGCCGGACGACCCGCGTGTCGGGCGGGCGGCCCGGGCGCTCGCCGGGTGCATTCCCCCGGGGCTGTTCCCGGAGGTGGGGGAGCTCGACCAGGACAACCGTTTCCTGCGCACGTTCTGCGACGACCTCGCCCCGGCACAGGCGGAGGCGCTCCGCCGTGCGCTGCGGATTCTCACGGAGGAGCGGGGATGAGACTCGGACGGCTGCTGGTCCGGCACGAGGTGCGGTTGTTCGCGAGTCTCGCCCTCTGGGTGGCGCGGCGCACGCACGGCACGAGGAGCGGGCTGGCCTTCGGGTACGCGCGCGGGCAGGGCGCGATGATGGCCGGTCTCGCGTTCGTGTGTCTCGTCGAGACGGTGGCGTTGTCCGTGCTGCTGCGGGACTGGCCGACCGTGCACGCGGTGTTCCTCTTCCTGGACGTGTACACGATCGTGTTCGTCGTCGCGCTGCACGCCTCGTCCGTCGTACGACCGCATGTGCTGGATGTGGACCGCGGCTCGCTGCGGATCCGGCGGTACGTCCATGTCGACCTGCGCGTGCCGCTGGAGCGGATCTCCTCGGTGCGGCGCGAGCTGCGGATGACGCACGAGCGGGCCGAGGGCGAGCTGGACGTCGAGGTGGGTTCCCGGACCACCGTCACGCTGGAGCTGACGGAGCCGGTCACCCACGTCACCTTCCTCGGCCGGCGCCGCGCGGTACGGGTCGTCCGCTTCCACGCCGACGACGCCGACGACCTGGTCCGCGCCCTCGGACGGGCCCGCGTCTGAGGCCCCCGTACGCTGTCGGCGGAGTTCGATCGAAGGAGTTCGCGTGCTTGTCCTGCTGCCGCCGTCCGAAGGCAAGGCCTCTTCCGGCCGCGGTGCCCCGCTGAAGCCGGAGTCGCTGTCCCTGCCGGGGCTGACCGCCGCCCGCGAGGCCGTCCTCACCGAGCTGGTCGAGCTGTGCTCCGGCGACGAGGGCAAGGCGCGTGAGGTGCTCGGGCTGAGCGAGGGGCTGCGCGGCGAGGTCGCGAAGAACGCGGAGCTGCGGACGGCGGGGGCGCGGCCGGCCGGGGAGATCTACACCGGCGTGCTGTACGACGCCCTCGGCCTGGCGTCCCTGGACGCGGCCGCCAAGCGGCGAGCCGGGCGGTCGCTGCTCGTGTTCTCCGGGCTGTGGGGTGCCGTGCGGGTGACGGACCGGATCCCGTCCTACCGGTGCTCGATGGGCGTGAAGCTGCCGGGTCTCGGTGCGCTGGGCGTGCACTGGCGTACGCCGATGGCGTCAGTGCTTCCCGAGGTGGCCGGGGGCGGGCTGGTGCTGGATCTGCGGTCCGCCGCGTACGCCGCAGCGTGGCGGCCGAAGGGCGAGGTCGCCGGGCGGACGGCGTCCGTGCGGGTGCTGCACGCGCCGACCCGGAAGGTCGTCAGCCACTTCAACAAGGCGACGAAGGGGCGGATCGTGCGGAGCCTGCTGACCACCGGGGCGTCTCCGGAGTCGCCGGCCGCGCTGGTCGAGGCGCTTCGGGACCTCGGGTACGTCGTGGAGGCCCAGGCGCCCGCGAAGGCGGGGCAGGCTTGGTCGCTGGATGTGCTGGTGGACGAGGTTCACTAGGTTCACCGTCGATGCGCAGGGCAGCAACGTCCGACGCGGTCGACACTCCCGGCGGGAACGGCACCCCGGGTGCCCGCATCGCCCCCGGCAGGACATCCGTCCGGCCCGGCCGACCAGGTTCTGCCCCACCGGCGGGGTCGGCCCGGCCTCCGCCCCGGACTCCCCGGGACTGCCCGACGTCGGTCGCGTCGCGTGGGCGGGAGTTGGATGCTGCCGCGGGGCGCGGTCGGGGGACGGGGCTAGGCGCTGGGCCGCCTGGCGGCGGCGCTCAGCGCAGGTGGGACGTGTCGTTGAGGAGTCGGACGCTGGCGTTGCCGTCGGAGTAGTAGGCCACCACCGACATGGACGCGGCCGACAGTTCCATGCGGAACAGGGACTCCGGCGGGGCGCCCAGGGCGAGCCGGACGAAGGTCTTGATCGGGGTCACGTGCGTGACGAGCAGGACCGTGCGGCCCGCGTACGCCGCGACCAGCTTGTCGCGGGTGGCGGCGATCCGGGTGGCGGTCGTCGCGAAGCTCTCGCCGCCGCCGGTGGGTTCGGCGTCCGGGGAGGCGAGCCAGGAGTTCAGGTCGTCGGGGTGGCGCTCGCGCACCTCGGCGAAGGTGAGTCCCTCCCAGGCGCCGAAGTCGGTCTCGCGCAGCCCGTCCTCGATGCTCACGTCGAGCCCGAGCCGGGCGGCGACGATCCCGGCGGTCTCCCGCGTACGGGTCAGGGGCGACGACACGACGGCCTGGATCGTCCCCCGCTGGGCCAGCAGCGCGGCGGCCCGCTCGGCCTGCTCCCGCCCGACGTCGGAGAGGGACGGGTCGGTGCCGCCGCTCCCCGAGAACCGCTTCTGCGGGGTCAGCGGGGTCTCCCCGTGCCGGAGCAGCACGAAGGTCGCGGGCGCGCCCATGTCGGCGGAACCCCAGCCGGGGGTGGCAACGGCCTTGGCGGCACGGGCATCCGCTTCAGCTTTGACGCTACCGGCGTCCGAGTCAGCTTTGGCGGCACGGGCATCCGCTTCAGCTTTGGCGGTACCGGCATCCGCCCCGGCCTCGCCGGTACGGACATCGACGTGCGCCTGCGCGGTACGGGAGACGCCCTCGGCCTCGGCAACCGTGTCCAGCTCAGCCGTGGACGCCGACTCCGACCACTGCTCCCCCTTGGCCCCCGCGTCCATCGCCTCGTTGGCCAGCCGGTCCGCGTGCCTGTTCCGCTCCCTGGGGATCCACTCGTAGGTGACCCGCCCGGGCGGGAAGACCCGGGCCGCGTTCGCCGCCAGGGGCTTCATGTCGGGGTGCTTGATCTTCCAGCGGCCCGACATCTGCTCGACGACGAGCTTGGAGTCCATGCGGACGTGGACCGTCGCGGCCGGGTCCAGTTCACTGGCGGCGTGCAGGCCGGCCAGCAGGCCTCGGTACTCCGCGACGTTGTTCGTGGCGACGCCGATGTACCCGGCGGTCTCCCGCAGGGTCTCCCCCGTCGCCGCGTCGCTGACCACGGCCCCGTAGCCCGCGGGCCCCGGGTTGCCCCGCGACCCGCCGTCGGCCTCGACGATGAACTCCCGCACCGGAACGGCTCCCCGCAGGCCTAGAGACCGGACTCGGACGTGCGCACCAGGATGCGGCGGCAGTTCTCGCAGCGGATCACCGTGTCGGGCGCCGCCTTGCGGATCTCGCTCAGCTCGGTGATGGCCAGCTCCTGCCGGCAGCCCTGGCAGCTGCGCGCGTACAGCTTCGCCGCGCCGACGCCGCCCTGCTGCTCGCGCAGCTTGTCGTAGAGCTTGAGCAGGTCGGCGGGGATCGAACCGGCGATGACCTCGCGCTCCTTGGTGACCGTGGCGGCCTCGGCGTCGATCTCCTCGAACGCGGCGTCGCGGCGCGCGGTCGCGGCGTCGATCTTCGACTCGACGGAGGAGACCCGCTCGGTCAGCTCGGCCACCCGCTCCTGCGCGGACTCCCGGCGCTCCATGACCTCCAGCACCACGTCCTCCAGATCGCCCTGCCGCTTGGCGAGGGAGATGATCTCGCGCTGGAGGTTCTCCAGGTCCTTGGGGGAGGTGACGGCACCGGAGTCCAGGCGCTGCTGGTCGCGGGTGGCGCGCTGGCGCACCTGGTCCACGTCCTGCTCGGCCTTGGTCTGCTCGCGGGCGGTGTCGCTCTCCTCGGTCTGCGCGGCCACGAGCAGGTCGCGCAGCTGGGTGTGGTCCTTGGTCAGTGACTCGATCTCGGCGTGTTCGGGCAGCGACTTCCGCTTGTGTGCGAGCTGCTGGAGGCGGACGTCGAGGTCCTGGACGTCGAGGAGTCGGATCTGGTCGGCGGACGCGGCGTTCAGTTCGGGGCTCCCGGGGGGTCAGAAGGGGAAGAGGCCGCGTGCGCGGTCCAGGGGTCGGTGACCGTCTTCGAGACGTGGACGCGCAGGTCCCATCCGTGCCGGTCGGAGATCTCGTCGAGCTGGTTCGCGGCCAGCTCGCACCAGGGCCACTCGGTGGCCCAGTGCGCCGCGTCGAACAGCGCGAGGGGGCTGTGGGCCACGGCCTCGGACACCGGGTGGTGGCGCAGGTCCGCGGTGAGGAAGGCGTCGACACCGGCCGCGCGTACGTGGTCGAAGAGGCTGTCGCCGGAGCCGCCGCTGACGGCGACCGTGCGCACGAGCGCCTCGGGGTCGCCCGCGACGCGGATGCCCTGCGCGGTGGCGGGCAGCCGCTCGGCGGCGCGGGCGGCGAACTCGCGGACGGTCAGCGGGTGGTCCAGGGCGCAGACCCGGCCCAGACCCCGGCGGCCCTCGGGGTCGGTGGAATCCGGCACGAGCGGCCCGGTGACCCTGAGGTCCAGGGCGCCCGCGAGGGCGTCGGAGACGCCCGGGGCGGCGGTGTCGGCGTTGGTGTGGGCGACGTGCAGCGCGATGTCGTTCTTGATCAGGGTGTGGACGACACGGCCCTTGAAGTGCGTCGCCGCCACGGTCGTCGTGCCGCGCAGATAGAGCGGGTGGTGGGTGACGATCAGGCCGGCGCCCAGCTTCACCGCCTCGTCCACGATCTCCTGGACCGGGTCGACGGCGAACAGGACCCGGGAGACCTCCTGGTGGGGGTCGCCCACGACGGTGCCGACCGCGTCCCAGGACTCGGCCCGTTCAGCGGGCCACAGGTTCTCCAGCGCGGCGATGACTTCAGACAGACGGGGCACGGGTGCAAGGCTACCCGCCTGATCTGTGGCGTTGCACCGCCACCGCCCCCGCCCGCTCCGGATCGCACCGCGCAGCACAATCGCCCCCTTTCCCTCAGGCGAATCGTTCCTGGAACACCCTTATGTGTGAAGTCGAGGCCCAAGGAATTCCCCGCCCGCGCGTATGAAAACTACGTTCGTCACTGGAGGTGACCGAACGATGACTGCCTGTGCGATCGAGCCTTCGGCGGGACACGAGGACGGGGACGCCACGCAGGCCCGCTGCACGCTCTCCGCGGACGGTGCCTACGCCGCTCGCCTCGCGTCGGCGGGCGACTGCTGGTTCCCGGAGCGCTGGACCCTGGACGGTCCCGAACCCTATGCGGTGCCCCTGCCCCGCAACCAGCCGGAGGAGCCCGGCACCGAGGTGCAGCCGATGGGCGACGGGCGGGTCCTCATCCACCGGCTGGTGGCCGGGCGGCACGCCTTCTCCCTGCTGTACCCGACCGGGCCCGGCACCGGAGAGCTGCCCCTGGGCGCGGTCGAGTGCCCGGACGGGACCGCCCGGCTGCGGCTGCTGCCGCCCGCCCCCGGCGGGGAGAAGGCGTACGCCCTCGCGGTCGGTCCGCGCGCGACGTCGGTGTGGCTGGTGGCGGGCGGAGCTTCCGGGCCCGAGCGGCTGGCGGAACTGCCCGGCCGCTGCTCCGGCGGGGTGTGGCTGGACCGTGCGGCACGGCTGCTGGCCCTGGACCGGGAGACCGGCGGTCGGACCAAGGCCGTCGTGGTGGACCTGGAGCGCGGCGGGGAGGTGTCGCCGCTGCTGCAGATCGCCGCCGGGAGCGACGACCGGCTGCTGCTCGCCGACCACGACAGCGGGCTGCTGATCGTCCGCTCGGACGCGCCCTCGCCGGGGCAGGACCGCCTCGGCTGGGGCGTTCTGGGCAGCACGCTGCCGGTGCGCTTCCCGGAGTGCCTGCGGCTGCGGGACTGTTCCGTCACGCCGTTCGCGATCCAGCCGGGGCAGATGCTGACGCCGGAGAGCTGTGCGGTGGCGCTGCGGGTGGACGGTCCGGCGGGCAGCTGGGTCGGGGTGTGGCGGCCGGCCGAGCGGCGGGTGCACCATCTCCCGGCACCTCAGGGGTGGCTGGCGGGCACCGGCCTGTGGACGCCGGACGGGGTGCTGCGGCTGCCGTACGCGACGGAGGCCGTGCCGTGCGGTGTGGCGCAGGTGAGTCCGCCCGGGGCCGTGCCGCCGGAGCCCGGGGCCACGCAGGTACCGCGTCCGGAGCCGGACCCGGCAGCCCCGGTTCCTGAACACCCGGGGCACCTCGGAGACTCCGGAGTGTCCGGCGACCCCGGAGTGTCCGGAGGCCCCGGAGACCTCGGAGACCCCGGAAACTCCGGGCACCGCGGAGACCCCGGGCCCCTGGGGGACTCCCAGCCCTCCGGGCTCCCCGGCTCTCCCGAGGAGCCCGAACCGCCCGCCTCGCCGGCGCGGTCCGCCCCGCCTCCGACCCCTTCGACGCCTCGCCCGGTCCCCCTCCAGGAGGCGCCGTTGGGACGCCTTGTAACGAACTAGTGCCGGTTGGCGTGGCCGCCTGGATCCGGGACCCGGGGTGCCGGTTAAACTCACCCGGCTGCAAAAAAGATCATGTTGACGGGGTGAATTCCATCCGATGAGCGACGCCAGCACGAACCAGCCGCGTAATGCCGACGTCCAGCAGACCTCCTCCTCCGGCCACGGCCGGCACCGTGGCGAGGTCTCCACGCAGGACAGTGAGACGGCTCCGCGCGGACGCCACCGCAAGCCGGTGGCCGAGACCGAGCAAGCCGTGACTGCGGCCTGACGGCCCGCCAGTCACCAGACGGCGAACGGCCCTTCCCGCCACGCGGGGAGGGCCGTTCCGTGTCGTCACCCCTGTCGCAGCCCCCATTCACCCCCGTCGCAGCCCCCATTCACCCGTGTCTCAGCCCCCATTCACCCGCACCTCAGACCCAGCCCACCCGGCCTCGGACCCAGCCCACCCGGCCTCGGACCCAGTTCACCCACGTCTCAGCCCCAGCACCTCCGCCGCCGCGAACGTCTCCCCCGCGGGCCGGTCCGCGTAGTACGGCCCGAGGGCGGCGTCCAGTTCGTCGTACGTGAAGGTGTCCTGCTTGCTGTCGAACTTCGCGGCGACCCGCGGCCGTTCGACGACGGCGACCATCCCGCCGTGCACCACGAGAAGCTGCCCGGTAATCCGCGCGGCGGCGGGCGAGGCCAGATAGCCGACGAGCGGGGCGACGTGCTCGGGGGCGAGCGGGTCCAGGCCGTCACCACCGGGCTGCTCGACGCCCGCGAAGACGTCCTCGGTCATCCGGGTGCGGGCGCGGGGACAGATGGCGTTGGCGGTGACGCCGTACTTGCCGAGGGCGAGGGCCGTGGAGGTGGTGAGGCCGACGATCCCGCCCTTGGCGGCGGCGTAGTTGGGCTGCCCGGCGGATCCGGCGAGGAACGCCTCGGAGGAGGTGTTGACGATCCTCCCGAAGACCGGCTTCCCGGCCCTCTTGGACCGCTCCCGCCAGTGCGCGGCGGCGAAGCGGGTGGTGTTGAAGTGCCCCTTGAGGTGCACGCGGAGTACGGAGTCCCACTCCTCCTCCGCCATCGAGAACACCATGCGGTCGCGCAGGATGCCCGCGTTGTTGACGAGGATGTCGAGTTTGCCGAACCCGGCGACGGCCGACTCGACCAGCTCGCGCGCCTGCTCGAAGTCTGAGACGTCACCGGTGTGCGCGACGGCGGAGCCGCCCGCCGCCCGGATCTCGGCGGCGACCTCCTCGGCGGGCCCTGCGGAGGCCTCGCCGGTTCCGTCGCGGTTGGGCCGCCCGTAGTCGTTGACGACCACGGCGGCACCGAGCCGGGCGAGTTCCAGTGCCTCGGCCCGGCCGAGCCCCCGGCCCGCGCCCGTGACGATCGCGGACAGTCCCTGGAGCGGCAGCGGCAGCGGCATGGCGGGGGTCCTCACATCTCGATGCACGTACGCAGGGCGGTCCCGGTCCGCATCTGGTCCAGGGCCTCGTTGATGTCGGCGAAGGGGACCCGGTGGGTGATCAGGCCCGCCAGGTCGACCCGGCCCGCGCGCCACAGGGCGATGGTGCGTTCGTAGGAGCGCAGGACGTCTCCGCCGCCGTACAGGGACGGCAGGATCCGCTTCTCGTCGAAGAACAGCTCGAACATGTTGAGCTGGAGGCAGTCGTCCATGGCCCCGGCACCGACCACGACGAGGGTGCCGCCGCGCCGGGTGGTGTCGTAGGCGGTCCGTGCCGTGGCCGACTTGCCGACGACCTCGAAGACGTGGTCGAAGCCCTCGCCGCCGGTGATCTGCTGCTTGGCGTCGGGCAGTTCGCCGGGGGAGACGGCGCGGGTGGCGCCGAAGCGGAGCGCCGACTCGCGGCGCGCGGCGATCGGGTCGACGGCGACGATCTCCGCGGCGCCCCTGAGCCGGGCGCCCTGGATCACGGAGATGCCGACGCCTCCGCAGCCGATGACCGCCACCGAGCAACCGGCTTCCAGGTCGGCCGTGTTGAGCGCGGCGCCCAGGCCGGTCGTCACCCCGCAGCCGATGAGGGCGGCGATGTCGAAGGGCACGTCGTCGGGTACCGGCACCGCGCAGCCGGCGTCGACGACGACCTCCTCGCTGAAGGTGCCGGTGCCCGCGAAGCCGAAGACGTCCCCGCCGGGGCGCTTGAAGTTGGGGGTGCCCGCGTTCATGAACCCGGCCAGGCACAGCTCGGTCTGGCCGCGTGTGCAGGCCGGGCAGGCGCCGCAGGCGGGCAGCCAGCACACGATGACCCGGTCGCCCGCCTTCACGTGGCCGACGCCCTCGCCGACCTCGAGGATCTCCCCCGCGCCTTCGTGCCCGGGTACGAAGGGCGCGGGCTGCGGCAGCACCCCGCTCATCGCGGACAGGTCCGAGTGGCACAGCCCCGTGGCGCGCACCCGGATCCGCACCTTGCCGGGGCCGAACCCCACCGCCTCGACGTCGTCGAGGACCTCCAGCTTGTCCTGGCCGATCTCGTGCAGTACGGCTGCGCGCATGGTGCGGGCTCCCCTCGTACGGCGTGCAAGGACTCAGGTGTGTTCCACGACGGTGTCGGCGAGGACGGGCGCGTCGCCCCGCTCGGCGGCGCTCACGGCGACACGTACGCAACCCTCCCCGGGCCACGTCCGGATCCGCAGCGTCTCCCCCGGGTACACGACCCCGGCGAACCGGGTGGCGTACGACCGCACCCGGGTCACGTCCCCGCCGAGCAGCGTGTCGACGACCGTCTTGAGCGTCATCCCGTAGGTGCACAGCCCGTGCAGGATGGGCCGCTCGAACCCGGCGACCTTGGCGAACTCGGGGTCGGCGTGCAGGGGGTTCCAGTCGCCGGAGAGGCGGTAGAGCAGGGCCTGGTCCTCGCGGACCGGCCGTTCGACGGTCCGGACGGGTTCGCCCACGGGGGGGTCGAGGCGGGCCGAGGGGCCGCGGTCGCCGCCCCAGCCGCCCTCGCCCCGGACGAAGATCTGGGCATCGTTGGTCCACAACGGGCCCTCGGTGTCGGCCACGTCGGTCCGCAGGACGAGGACGGCCGCCTTGCCCTTGTCGTACACGGCGGCGATCCTGCTGGTCGCGGTGGCGGTGCCCTGCGCCGGGATGGGCCGGTGGAGCACGAGGCGCTGGCCGCCGTGCAGGACCCGGGCGAGGTCGACCTCGATGCCGGGCATGGACAGCCCGCTGGTCACCCCGGGCTTTCCGGCTCCCGCGACGGTGGCGAAGCTCGGCAGGACGTGCAGCCGGGACTCCAGGGTGTAGCGCAGCTCGTCGGGGTCGGTGGCGGGGCTGCCGGCGCCGATGCCGAGGTGGTAGAGCTGCACGTCCTTGTGGTCCCAGGAGATCTCGCCGGTCCGGGGTTCGGCGGCGAGCGCCTTGGCTGCGTCGATGGGCATGGGGCTCCTGATCGCCGTGGGAAGACCTCGGTACGGTCGTCCGCACCGTCGGCCGCACCGAGGCCGTCCGGTTCCGAACTGGAACACGTTCCAGTCCTGCGACTCTGTATAGCCCAGGCCCCCACACTTGTGAAGACTCCTGACGGTACGTCAGGTCAAACGGGCGATGACGTGGTTGCCGGGGAACGACGCGCAACCGGCCGGGACGGCTGCCGGGGAACGACGCGCAGACGGCCGAGGTGGTCGCCGAGCGGGGCTGAGGCAACGCCGGCCCTCGGGAGCGGACGCCCGGCCTGCGGGAGCGGACGCCCGGCCCGGGGTAGCGAACACCCGGTCCGCGGGAGCGGGCGCCCGGCGGCCCGCGGTGGACGCGCAACCGGCGGGCGCGGACGCCCGGCCCCCAGGGCCGCGACGTCCGCGGGGTGTTGGCTGCGTGTACGTTGACCGAGGGGCCGCGCCACACGTCGGCGGCGTCGGCAACGGCTAGGGGAACTGGAGCACATGGCACGCGTCGCCGTCATCACCGCGCCGAACATCGGGTACCGCAACACGGGCATGCTGACCGTCGACCTCGCCTTCGAGTCGCTGCGGCGGCGGGCGGGCGGCGCGTTCGACGCCACCTGGTACACGCTGCACACGCCTCGGACCGTCCCGCTGCGCGACTGTGCGCGGGGCGCCGGGTTCCCGTTCGACTTCCGTCCGCTGGCCGAGCACCTCGACACGCTCCGCGATCACGACGCGGTCGTCTTCTGGGGCGACTTCCTCCACACCCGCCACTACCTGGCGCAGGACGCGACGAACCGCCTGACGGACTTCGGGATCGCCGCGGACCGGGACGCCGCCCGGAGCCTGCTGAACCGGACCCTGCTGTTCGCGGACCAGCCGGACGAACTCCTCGCCAGGACCCTCAGCTACGGCGGGACCATCCTGCACAACACGCAGTCCGACTACGAGGACAAGGAGTACGGTCCGCTCTTCTCCCGCCTGGTGAGGAAGAGCCGGCGGGTCTGGGTGCGGGACCCGCTCTCCGCGGCGAAGATCGCGCACCTGCGCGGGGACCGTACGACCGACTACTTCGGCTCGGACGCGGCGCTGCTGAACCGCCCGGGCGACCTCGACCACCTCCCGACCACGCAGTGGTCCCGGTCGGTTCCGGACGGCGGGGCGATCGGCGTGTTCCTCGGCGCCCGTACGCCGGTCCCCGACTGGCTGCCCGCATTCTGCCAGGGCCTCTCCGACCGCCTGGGCGCACCGCTGGAGTGGCTGCCCTGGTTCGACCGGGACGTCCCCGCCCCGGTCGGTCACATCGCGGCCCGCCCGGGCGCGCACACCATCGGCGACCTGGTGGGGGTCCTCCCCCGCTACCGGCTGGTCATCACGGACACGTACCACCTGGCCGTCAACGCGTGGGGCGCCGGCACCCCGGCGGTGTGCGTCGGCGCGCCCGAGCCGACCCCGAAGACGCACGACGACTACCTGACGCTGAGCGATGTGAAGAAGCACGTCTTCCACATGGCGTACGACGCGACGGACTTCTACCTGTCCACCCGGGAGGGGCAGGAGCAGGAGGCCGAGGCCGACCGGATCGTCCACCTGGTGGAGGGCGGCGGAGCGGACGCCGTCGCGGCGCGCATCCGCGAGCACGCCGACCACTCGGCGGCGGCCTTCACGCGGACACTGGCCTCAGTACTCGGCTAACCCCGCCCCGCCCACCCCGACCGCCCCGACCGCCCCGCTCGCCCCGCCCCGGGCCCGTGACGGCATCCGCCGACGGCGCGGCGGTCGTCGTCGGCATCGACGCCCGGCTCCGCCTCTCGGAGCCCCCGGTCCGCACCCAGCTCTCCCCCGCCGTCGGCACGACAGGCAGCACCCTCAATCGCGGGGAGGCCCTACGCGAGGCCCGCCGTCAAGGCCCCGCCGGGGCCGGTTCCGAGTCCCGCGTCCGCCGGAAGAGGGCGGTCCACAGGAAGGACTCCCCGAACCGCTCCGACTCCTCCGGCTCGTCCCGCATCCGCCGCAGTTCGACCTCGCTCAGCCCGGAGAAGATCCCCCGCAACGCCTCGGGCGTGTAGGCGAGGCCGCCCCGCAGTCCGCCGCCCTCGCGGTAGAGGTCCGCGTCGGACACCTCCGCCCCCATCCCGCCGTCCCCGGCGGCGAAACACGTGAGGCCGAACAGGCCCCCGGGCGCCAGGACCCCCTCCAGCAGGGTCAGGTAGCTGACGCGGCGGTGCGGGGGCAGGTGGTGGAAGCAGCCGGAGTCGTAGACGAGGTCGTACGGTCCGGTGAGGTCCCCACCGGCGAGGGCGAAGGCGTCCCCGCAGTGGAACCGCACGCCCTCGGCACCGGCTTCACGGGCCCGCTCCCGGGCCCACTCGACGGCCACCGGCGCGAGGTCGACCGCGTCGACCTCGAACCCGAGCGCCGCCAGGTACAGCGCGTTGCGCCCCGGGCCGCACCCCAGTTCGAGCGCACGCCGCCCGCCGATCAGCCCGTTGTCCGCCCAACTCACCAGGTTCTCGTCCGGTTTCGCCACGAAGAACGGCACCGGCCGGGAGCGGTCGGCGTAGAAGCCGTCCCACCAGTCGGCTCCGCGCTCCGTCCACCGGTCGGCGTCGGGCGTGAAGAGCCCGTCGAGCAGGGCGAGTACATCGTCGACGGTGCGTATGTTCCGGTCCATCCGGCCCCCTTCCGCGTCCCCCAACCCTAGGCCGAGGGGGATCGAAACGCCAGGTCAGAGGGGGTTGGCGGGCGTGATCGGGAGGCGCTCCACGGCCCGTCGCGCACCGGGGGCGCCGGTCGCCGGAGGACCACCCCACCCCTGCCCCGAAACGCCTTCGGCGCGCCGTCCAGGGGCCGTCACGCGGCGGTTCGGGACCACGCGTCAGGCGTTCTTCTGGCCCGCGTCGGCGGCCCTACCGCTCCCCCGTCCTGCGGGGCAGCCAGACCCACATCAGCAGCACTCCCGCTCCCAGCACCGCGGCGGCCACCCGGAAGGCCAGCGCGTAGCCCTCCGTCAGTGCCTGTGGTGTGGCGCTGCCGGCCGAACGAGCCGCCGCCAGGGTCGAGAGGACGGCCAGGCCGAGTGAACCCCCCATCGTGCGGGAGGTGTTGACGAGGCCGGAGACCAGTCCGGCCTCCTCGGGCGCCGCCCCGGACGTGGCCAGGGAGGCGAGCGGGGTCGCCGCCAGGCCCGCGCCGAGCATCATGAGGATGCCGGGGAAGAGGATCGCCGTGGCGTAGGAACCGTGGGAGGTCATCGTGGACTGCCAGGCGAAGCCCGCCACCGCGACCAGCGTGCCGAGCGCCGCCACGTTGCGCGGGCCGACCGTCGGCATCAGCCGGGGCGCGAGCTTGGAGCCGAGGATGACGGCGACGGAGCTCGGGACCAGGGCCAGGCCGGCTTCGAGCGGGGTGTAGCCGAGGACGTTCTGCGCGTAGAGGGTCATGAAGAACCACATGCAGAACATCGCGGAACCGCACAGGAACATCGAGACGTTCGCCGAGGCGACCGAGCGGACGCGCAGGAGTCCGAGCGGCATCAGCGGGCTCGCGGTGCGGGCCTCGACCGCGAGGAACGACCCGAGCAGCACCAACCCGGCGAACAGCGGCAGCAGGGTGGCCGGGGCGGTCCAGCCCGCCGCCTCCGTCTGGGAGATGCCGTAGGCCAGCGTGCCGAGCCCGGCCGTCACGAGCAGCGCGCCGGGCAGGTCGAGCCGCCGTCCGTCACCGGCGCGGCCCTCGGTGAGGAACCAGGCGGCGGCGCACAGCACCACGGCCCCGACGGGCACGTTGATCAGCAGCACCCACCGCCACGACAGCGTCTCCACGAGCAGCCCGCCGACCAGCCCGCCCGCCGCGCCGCCGCCGGCCCCGACCGCCGTCCACGTCCCTATGGCCCGGGCCCTGGCCGCCCCTTCGGGCACCGACGCCATAAGGATCGTCAGCGTCGACGGCGCCAGCACCGCCGCGCCCAGCCCCTGCACGGCCCGTGCGACCAGCAGCTGCCACTCCTCCTGCGCCAGCCCGCCGGCCAGCGAGGCGAGGGTGAACAGGCCGAGCCCGACGAGGAACATCCGCTTGCGGCCGTAGAGGTCCCCGGCCCGCCCGCCGAGCAGCATGAACCCGGCGAAGGCGATGGCGTAGGCGTTCACCACCCACTGCAGGCCCTGCTCGCTCAGCCCGAGACCGGTCCGCATCGACGGCAGGGCCACGTTGACTACGGACACGTCCAGCACGACGAGGAACTGACCGGCGCAGGTGAGCGCCACCACGAGCCACATCGGCGGCGTGCCGCGCGCACGCAGGCGGGACAGACGGGACCGGTGGGCGGCTGCGGGGGCGGGATCTGCGGATTCGAGCATGGGTGCATGCTCTCAACCCGCTTCCGCCCCGTGCATCGGGATATCGCCGGGCCCGGTCCTCGGTCCCGGGACTTACGACCGGGGCCGGCCCTGGCACCCAGGGCTCCATCGGCACGTCGGTGTCGAGCGCCGTGATCGGCATGGTGCTGGCCGGCACCGCGAACACCGTCGGCGGCGTCGAGATCCCGACCATGCACGGCTTCCGCGTCTCCTTCCTGATCGCGACGGGCGCGGTCGCCGTCGGCCTGCTCCTGGCGCTGTTCCTGCCGGGCCGCCGCCCGTCGGACAAGCAGCGGTTGTGTGCCGGCGGCGAGGAGGACGCGGCACTGGAGCGGGCCGAGCAGGTCCTGCGCGGCTTCCAGGGCCGGGTGCCGGCCGCCGACGGCTCCCCGGTCGCCCGCGCCAAGGTCACCTTGACCGACCGCCGCGGTCAGCAGGCCGGCGCGACCCTCTCCGCCGAGGACGGCAGCTACGCCCTCACCGTCCCCGCGCAGGGCTCCTACGTCGTGGCCGCCCGCGCCACCGGCCACGGCCCGCACGCCTCCTCCGCTTCCCACGCGGGCGACGAGCGGCCGGTCGGCCTGGACCTGCCACTGCCGGGCGAGACGGTCTCCGCCTGACCCCGCTCCCCACCCGTCCGGGCCCCCTGTCACCCCCGCGCCGGGAGTACGGGACCATGGGCGCCCGGACCGTCGTACGACCGAGAGGAACCCCATGACCGCGGCCCCGAAGCCCGAGATCCTGGCCGCGTTCGAGGCGGCGAAGGGGTTCATGCCCGTGGGCGAGGGGCTGGCCCTGTACGCGGCGGCGGTGGAGGCCGGGCGGCTCGGGCTGCCGCTCCTGGAGGTCGGCACGTACTGCGGCCGGTCCACGGTCCTGCTCGCCGACGCGGCCCGGGAGGCCGGGGTCAGTGCGCTCACCGTCGACCACCACCGCGGCAGCGAGGAGCAGCAGCCGGGCTGGGAGTACCACGACCCGGAGACGGTCGACCCCGAGCTCGGCCTGATGGACACGCTGCCCACGTTCCGCCGCACCCTGCACCGGGCGGGCCTGGAGGACCACGTGGTGGCCCTGGTCGGCCGCTCCCCGCAGATCGCGGCGATCTGGCAGACCCCTCTCGGCTTCGTCTTCATCGACGGCGGCCACACCGACGAGCACGCGACCGCCGACTACGAGGGCTGGGCCCCGCACGTGGCGGAGGGCGGTCTGCTCGTCATCCACGACGTCTTCCCCGAGCCGGAGGACGAGTTCACCGGCCAGGCCCCGTACCGCGTCTACCTGCGGGCGCTGGCCTCCGGCGCGTTCACCGAGGTCTCGGCGACGGACTCGCTGCGCGTCCTGCGGCGTACCGGGGCGGGCGTCTAGCAGAACGGCTGGGCGGGTGAACCGCGCGCGCCTCACCCCCTCCCGGTCGGCCCACGGGCGGCGTGGCGCGTCGTTCGGGCGACCGCCGCTGCCCAAGGATCCGGGCGCGTGGCACACACCTTCGCAGAGCTCGTCGAGAAGCAGCGCGCGGCGGACGAGGCGTACGCCCGTGTACGTCACCTGCAGGACGCGTACGGGCCGCCCACCCAGACCACGTGGAGCGGGCGCCAGACCACCACCTGGGAGACGGCCTGGCGCGCCTGGCGCGACCTCGCCCGGGACGTCCAGGCGGCGGTGACGGCGTACGCGAAGCAGGAGGAGACGCCCCGCCAGGAGGTGGAGGCCCAGGTGAAGGAGGCGGTACGGCACGGGGACGGCGGCGGGAACGACGCGTAGCCGGCACCCGTCGGGCCGCGCTCGGCCCGCTCTCCGCCCGGCACGGCCGCTAGGGTGGCAGACGTGTCGTACGCAGGCCCGGACTTCGAACCTCCCCAGCCCCGCCGCTCCCGCCGCGGCCCCCTGACCGTCGCGCTCGCCGCGCTGGTGCCGGGGGCGCTGCTCGGCTGGCTGGCGTACGCGACGGTGGGCGGCTCGGGGGACGGAGGGAACTCGGGGCGGGCGGCCGTACGGTCCTCCCCGCCCGCCGCGGCGGGCGCGCCCTCCGACGACGCCAAGGAGCCGAGCGCCTCCCCGGCGCCCTCCCAAGCGCCCTCGAAGTCCGCGCCCGGCGCCTCCGGACCGCTGAAGGGCAAGGTCGTCGTCATCGACCCGGGGCACAACCCGGGCAACTTCCAGCACGCGTCCGAGATCAACCGCAAGGTGGACATCGGGACGAACTCCAAGGAGTGCGACACCACGGGCACGTCCACCAACGACGGTTACACCGAGGCGCGGTTCACCCTGGACGTGGCACACCGGATGCGCACGCTCCTCGAAGAGCAGGGCGCCACGGTGAAGCTGACGCAGGACGGCGACCGGCCCTACGGCCCGTGCGTGGACGAACGGGCGCGGATCGGCAACGCGGCGAAGGCCGACGCCGTGGTGTCGATCCACGCGGACGGCTCGGGCGCCGGCAACCGCGGCTTCCATGTCATCCTGCCCGGCGCGGTCCACGCGGGCGCCGCGGACACCCGGGCGATCGTCGCCCCCTCCCGCGACCTCGGCGACCACGTCGTGGGCCGCTTCGCGGCCGTCACCGGCAGCGCGCCGTCCAACTACACCGGCGACGGCAGCGGTCTCGTCACGCGTAAGGACCTCGGCGGTCTCAATCTGTCAACGGTTCCCAAGGTGTTCATCGAGTGCGGCAACATGCGCGATAGCAAGGACGCGGCGTTGCTCACCAGCGGCGCGTGGCGACAGAAGGCAGCGCAAGGGGTCTCTGAAGGAATCGTGAGCTTCCTGCGCGGGTAGTCCCGGACCGGCGGATCCCGGCGGACACCCTGATCGGGCTGACGATAGGGTCCTCCTTACGATGAGGGGCCACCTCCGCGCTTCACACCGGAACCTGACGGCGGCATGGTGACAGCGACGCCTCTACCGACGACGAGACGACCTACGAAGGACCTGAAGTGAATATCCGCTCCCTCACTCGAGGCGACGGCGTGGTGATCGGAGCAGCGGTGTTGCTGTTCATCGCGTCGTTTCTCGACTTCTACTCGTCCGACGGTGCTCCGGAGGGCCTGGAAATGCCCAGCCTGTGGGGCAGCGGCCCGGTGCTGATGGGCGTTGTACTCGCGGGCCTCATCGGCGCCGCGCTCGTCGTCGTCGGCCGCGCTCTGACGCAGGCCCCGAAGGTCGCCGGTCTCGAACTCGGCCAGGTCGGCGCCGTCCTCACGGTCTTCGCCGCGTGGAGCGCCCTCGGTAACATCTTCGACCCGGCGAGCGCCAACAACAACTTCGGTAACTCCTCGGACGGTCCGGACGCCGGCATCGGCCTGATCCTCGCCCTGGTCGCCACGCTGCTGATGGCCGCCGCCGCTGTCGCCACCCCCCTCGTCCCGGCCCTCAAGGGCGCCCTCCTCCCGGCGCCCCGCCCGGCCGCCCCGCAGCCCTACGGCGCCCAGCCCCCCGGTGGTTACGGCTACCCGGGCGCGCAGCAGCCGGGCGGCTACGGCCAGCCGCAGCCGGGGCAGCCCGGACAGCCGGGACAGCCCTACGGCGGCCAGCCCCAGCAGGCGCAGGCCCAGCCGCAGCCCCCGGCCGGGGACTTCTCCCCGTTCTGGTTCGCGGTGCCGGTGCCGCGTCCGCTGTTCGCCGAGGACGGCTCGCCGACGCCCATCGCCGAACTCGCCCCGGGTACCTGGTACCTGGCCGTCGAGCAGCGTGGCGCGGCCCTGGTCGCCCAGACGCAGGACGGCCGCCGCGGCGTCCTCCAGGACACCTCGGGCATCCAGCGCGGCTGAGCGCCTTAGAGTCCTTAAGCGACGTACGGCCCCTCGCCCTTCCGGGTGGGGGGCCGTTGCCGTACAGTCGCCGCCGGAGCTGACCAACCGTCAGGTCATGAGCCTGGGAGGCGTCATGCGGCTCGGTCTCGCGCTCGGCTACTGGGGCCGCGGCCCCTCCCCGGACCATGTGCCCCTCGCGCGGGAGGCGGAGCGCCTCGGCTACGACTCCGTCTGGACGGCGGAGTCCTGGGGCTCGGACGCCTTCACCCCGCTCACCTGGATCGCGGCGCACACCTCGCGCATCCGCCTGGGCACGGCGGTCGCGCAGATGGCGGCCCGCCCGCCGACCACGACCGCGATGCACGCCCTCACCCTGGACCACCTCTCCGGCGGCCGCGTGATGCTGGGCCTCGGACTCTCCGGCCCCCAGGTGGTGGAGGGCTGGTACGGCCGCCCGTTCCCCTCCTCTCCGCTCACCGCCACCCGCGAGTACGTCGACGTCGTACGGCAGGTGCTGCGCCGCGAGGCCCCCGTCGAACTGTCCGGCCGCTTCCACTCCCACCCCTACCGGGGCCCGGATGCCACCGGCCTCGGCAGACCCCTCAAGCCGATCACCCATCCCCTGCGCCCCGGTCCGCCGGTCCTGCTCGGCGCGGAGGGGCCGAAGAACGTCGCCCAGACGACCCGGATCGCCGACGGCTGGCTGCCGCTGTACTGGTCGCCGACGCGGCCGGAGGCGTACGGCCCTGCGTTGGCCGACCTGCCCGAGGGTTTCCTGGTCGCACCGCTGGCCCAGGCCCGGGTCTGCGACGACGTCGGCGAGGGCCTGCTGCCCGTCAAGGCCATGCTCGGCTTCTACATCGGCGGCATGGGCCACGCGACCCGCAACTTCCACGCCGATCTGATGGCCCGCATGGGGTACGAGGAGGAGGCCCACCGCATCCGGGGGTTGTTCCTGTCCGGCCGCCGGGAGGAGGCGGTCCTCGCCGTCCCCGACGCCTTCGCCGACGAGATCTCCCTGGTCGGGCCGCCTGAACGTATCGCCGAGCGGCTGGAGTTGTGGCGCGAGGGCCCGGTGACGGACCTCCTCGTGCTCAGCTCCGACCCTCATACCCTGCGCATACTCGCGGAGTTGAACTCCTGAGCGAATCTCCGGGTTTCATCCGGACTTCAGGGGCAATCCGGAAGGTATGTCCCCTCGATATCGCAACGGTGCGACTCAAGCCGGCACGATCGTCGCGGTCGTGGCCGACATCATGGCCCTCATCCTGGGTCTGTGGATCCTGATGTACCTGCTGGACGCCAACCCCGGCAACTCGTTCGTCCAGTTCATCCACGACGCGGCCCGCTGGCTGGCGGGCTGGTCGCACGACCTGTTCACGTTCGACGAGGCGTGGGCCCGAGTGGTCTGCGGCTACGGTCTGGCAGCGGTGGTGTACCTGTTCATCGGCCACGCGATAGCCAATCGGGCCCACCGGCACTGAGAACGCCGCTCGGGGGCTCGTCCTCAGGGGCGCGGGGAACCGCGCGAGCAACCACCCGCTGCGCGCGCCCGCGAACCCGGCGAGCCCCCGAGCGCTCAGGCGCAGCAGTCCGCCTCGAGTCCCAGGGGCAACTGCTCCCCGCCGAACACCGCACAGGTCGCCTCGTGCCCGCCCAGCGCGGCCACGGCGAGCAACAGCGACCCGGCCGTCCACGTCGTGAGTTCCTGCGGCCAGATCGCGCCGTCGTCGAAGACGTACCCGGTCCAGTACAGCCCGCTCTCCGGATCGCGCAGGTGCTGGATCGACTGCAGGATCTCCAGCGCGCGGTCCGATTCCCCCATGGCCCACAGCGCGAGCGCGAGTTCGGCGGACTCACCCCCCGTGACCCACGGGTTGGGAACCACGCACCGCACCCCGAGTCCGGGGACGACGAACCGGTCCCAGCCCTCCTCGATGCGGGCCTTGGCGTCCGCGCCGGTCAGCGCGCCGCCCAGTACGGGGTAGTACCAGTCCATCGAGTACCGGTCCTTGTCCAGGAACCGCTCGGGGTGGTGCCGTATGGCGTGCCGCAGGGCGCCCGCGGCCAACTCCCAGTCCGGTTGGCCTTCTTCCCGTTGCTCGGCGATGGCCAGGGCGCAGCGCAGGGCGTGGTGGATCGAGGAGGATCCGGTCAGCAGGGCGTCAGCGGTCTCCGTACCGTCGTCGTCGCGCCGCCAGCCGATCTGCCCGCCCGGCTGCTGCAGGCGCAGCACGAACTCCACCGCCGCGTACACCGCCGGCCACATCCGCTCCAGGAACGTGTCGTCGCCGGTGGAGAGGTAGTGGTGCCAGACGCCGACGGCTATGTAGGCGACGAAGTTGGTCTCCCGGCCCCGGTCGGTGACATCGGTGAACTCCCCGTCGGCGTAGGCCGCGTACCAGGAGCCGTCCTCGTTCTGGTGCCGGGCCAGCCACAGGTAGGCCCGCTCGGCGGCCTCGTGCTCACCGGCGGTGTCGAGGGCCATGGCCGCCTCGACGTGGTCCCACGGGTCGAGGTGGTGCCCCCGGAACCAGGGGATCGCGCCGTCCTCGCGCTGCCCGGCGAGGATGCCGGCGACGGTCGCGGCGGCCTGCCCGGCGGTGAGGACCCCGGGCAGGACCAGATGTTCCGTCCGGGGAGTCGTCACGTGGCGTCCGCCCCGTTGCCGGAGAGACGCGGCAGGTGCGGCTTGGTCGCGTACGCCACGAAGCTCTTGCCGATCAGCGGGTTCAGCGCCTGCTCGGCGACCCGGGTGGCCAGGGGTTTCTTCATGATGTCCCAGACCAGCAGCTTGTGATACGCCCGCACCGGCAGCGCCTTGTCGTTGTCGACGCCGAACGCGCACTTCAGCCACCAGTAGGGCGAGTGCAGCGCGTGGGCGTGGTGGGTGCCGTAGGGCTTGAGCCCGGCCTCGCGGATCTTCGCGAGCAGCTCGTCCGCCCTGTAGATGCGGATGTGGCCGCCCTCGACCTCGTGGTAGGCGTCGGACAGGGTCCAGCAGACCTTCTCGGGGCCGTAGCGCGGGACGGTGACGGCGATGCGCCCGCCGGGCTTCAGCACCCGCACCATCTCGGCGAGGACGCCCTTGTCGTCCGGGATGTGCTCCATCACCTCGGAGATGATCACGACGTCGAAGGACTCGTCGGGGAAGGGCAGCGCGAGGGCGTCGCCCTCCATGGCCGTGGCGGTGGCGCCCTCGGGGGCCTCGCCGGCCTCCTTCATCGCCGCGAACCACTTGGCGACCTCGCGGATCTCGTCGGCGTTCTGGTCCAGCGCCACGACCTGCGCGCCGCGCCGGTAGCACTCGAACGCGTGCCGGCCGGCACCGCAGCCGAGGTCCAGGACACGGTCGCCCGGGGCGAGCGGGAACCGGGAGAAGTCGACGGTCAGCACGTGGCCCTGCTTTCGGAGTTGACGCCTGCTACATCTGTCGGTGCCGGAGATCCGGCACCTGCCGGGGCCGCGGGTTCGGCACCCGCCGGAGCCGCGCGGCCGGCAGCCCCCGCGGTCACGGAGGCGGCGCCCGCCGGCCTGGCCGGCCCGGCCCCCGTCGAGGCTGCGGGGCGGCCGGGCGTCCGGGGCGCGGTGCGCGCCGCGGAGCGTCCTGCCTCGCCCCCGGCCCGGGACATGGCCTCGCGGTACCGAGCCACCGTTCCCTCCGCGGCCCTGGCCCACGTGAAGTGCCGCAGTACCCGCTCCCGCCCGGCCGCCCCGAGCCTCGCGCGCAGCTCCGCGTCGCCGAGCAGCCGGCCGAGCCCGGCGGCCAGCGCCCCCGCGTCGCCGGGCGGCACCGCCAGGCACGTCTCGCCGTCGCGGCCCGCGACCTCGGGAATGGCACCACCGGTCGTGGCGAGCAGCGGCGTCCCCGTCGCCATGGCCTCCGCGGCCGGCAGCGAGAAGCCCTCGTAGAGCGACGGCACGCACGCGACCTGCGCCGAGCGCACGAGGTCGACGAGTTCGGCGTCGGAGATGCCCTTGACGAACTCGACGGCGCCGTCGAGCCCGTAGCGTTCCATCGCCTGGGCGACCGGCCCCTCGGCGGGACGCTTGCCGACGACGACGAGATGGGCCGCCGGGTGCTCGGTGCGTACCTTCGCCAAGGCCTCGACGAGGTGTACCAGGCCCTTCAGCGGGACGTCCGCGCTGGATGTCGTCACGATCCGCCCCGGCACGACCGGCACGGACGGATCCGGCGAGAACAGGTCGGTGTCGGCGCCGATGTGGACCACGTGGATGCGGTCCTGGCGGACGCCGAGGTGGTCGATGATCTCCTGGCGGGACGTACCGGAGACGGTGAGCACGGAGGGCAGGCGCCGCGCCACCCGCTTCTGCATGCGCGTGAAGGCGTACCAGCGCCGCACCGACCAGCGCCGCTGCCACCCGTCCGCCGCGTCCAGCTCCAACTGCCGGTCGACGGTGATGGGGTGGTGGATGGTGGTCACGAGCGGCGCGCCGACATCGCCCAGGAGGCCGTAGCCGAGGGTCTGGTTGTCGTGCACGACGTCGAACTCGCCGCGGCGGGCGCGCAGATGGCGGCGGGCGCGCAGCGAGAACGTGAGGGGCTCGGGGAAGCCGCCGGTCCACATCGTCCCGACCTCGAGCGCGTCGACCCAGTCGCGGTACTCGTCACGGCCCGGCGTGCGGAAGGGGTCCGGCTGGCGGTACAGGTCGAGGCTGGGCAGCTCGGTGAGGCTCAGCCCGTCGTAGCCCTCGTCGAGGACGGGGTACGGCTGGGCGCCGATGACCTCGACCCGGTGGCCGAGGCGGGCCAGTTCGCGCGAGAGGTGCCGGACGTAGACGCCCTGGCCGCCGCAGAACGGGTTCCCTTTGTAGGTGAGGAGCGCGATGTCGAGCGGTCGCAAGCCGTCGGCAGCGGGGTCCTCCGGGGCCCCGGCCTCCCTGGCCTCAGCGGTCACTCCGGGCCCCCTTCTCCCTGCACTGTCCCGCGAGATTACGCCGGGACGCTAATCTAGAACAAGTTTCAGACTTGATCGTCCGGAGGCTCTGAATCTACCGGCAGGTAGGGGCGCTGTGACCAGTGGATCAGGTGATTCACGCCACGGCCGGTGCCGTGCCATGCTGTGTGATCACTCGTCCTCACGGACGGTCACGGAACGGGACCGAGACATGCCCGCAGAAGCCAAGGTGAGCGCCAAGGTGAACAAGCCGGCCAAGGTGGAAGCCAGAGCCGCGACCGCCGACTCCCCTCCCCTCACGGAGCGGCAGGAGGCCCGCCGCCGCCGGATCCTGCACGCGAGCGCGCAGCTGGCCAGCCGGGGCGGGTTCGACGCCGTGCAGATGCGCGAGGTCGCGGAGTCCTCGCAGGTGGCGCTCGGCACCCTCTACCGCTACTTCCCCTCCAAGATCCATCTGCTGGTCGCCACGATGCAGGACCAGCTGGAACACATGCACGGCACGCTGCGGAAGAAGCCCCCGCAGGGGGAGACGGCGGCCGAGCGGGTCGCCGAGACGCTGATGCGGGCCTTCCGGGCCCTGCAGCGCGAGCCGCATCTGGCCGACGCGATGGTCCGCGCGCTGACGTTCGCCGACCGCAGCGTGAGCCCGGAGGTCGACCAGGTCTCCCGGCAGACGACGGCGATCATCCTGGACGCGATGGGCCAGGAGCACCCGACCCCGGAGCAGCTCTCGGCGGTCCGGGTCATCGAGCACACCTGGCACTCGGCGCTGATCACCTGGCTCTCGGGCCGCGCCTCGATCGCCCAGGTCAGGATCGACATCGAGACGGTGTGCCGGCTGATCGACCTGACCGCCCCGGAACGCCCCTGACACGCCGGGGACCTACGAGACGGGTTCCCTTCGCCGGCATGGTCCGGATCAGGTGATGGGGGTCGCCTTCCGGGCGCCCGGCCTTGCGGCCCTGCGTCCTTCCGGCCTCTCAGCCCTACAGTCGCAGTCGGCACCAGCGGAAGCCGAGGCTTCCGGCTGACGTCGGCTACTCCGGTCGGACTCCCTCACTCGCCTCGTAGGCCTATTTCGAGTATAGAACGCCCATGCGGGAACGTAACCCCTGAGAGCATGTTTTTCCGGGCATTCCAGGATGCCAGGCCAGGGCGACGCGGTTACTACGAGGACCGCCCCCGGGCGCTACTCCTCCGGCGGGAACACCGCTTCCCCGCTGCCCCCGAGCGTGATCACGATCGCCTCCACCGGGCAGCTCTCCGCCGCCTCCAGCACCCGCTCGTTCGCGTCCGTGTCCGCGGCCGCGGGACGCGACTGGCGGGCGGAGTCCAGGCGGAAGCCGTCCGGGGCGTGGTGGACACACTGGGCGGAGCCGATGCACAGGGAGCGGTCGACCTCGACGTGCCACCGGTCGCCCATCGCTACGCTTCCGCCGGCAGGTGGATCATCTTGTGCTCCAGGTACTCGCCGTACCCCTCGGGGCCGAACTCCCGCCCCAGCCCCGAGTTCTTGTAGCCGCCGAAGGGGCCCAGCATGTCCAGGCTGAAGGTGTTGACCGAATACGTGCCCGTGCGGACCCGCCGGGCGATGTCGATGCCGTGCTCGACGTCCGCGGTCCAGACGCTGCCGCTCAGCCCGTAGTCGGAGTCGTTCGCGATCTTCACGGCGTCGGACTCGTCGTCGTAGGGCAGCAGGCAGATCACCGGGCCGAAGATCTCCTCGCGGGCGATGCGCATGGAGTTGTCGACGTCGCCGAACAGGGTCGGTTCGACGTACCAGCCGCGGTCGAGGCCGGCCGGGCGTCCGCCGCCGGTGAGGATCTTGGCGCCCTCCTCCTGCCCGATGCGGATGTAGTCGAGGTTGCGCTGCTGCTGCCGCCGGGCCACCAGCGGGCCCACCTGGGTCGCCGGGTCCAGCGGGTCGCCGACGATCAGCGCACCGGCCGCGGCGGCCAGCGCGTCGGCGAACTCGTCGTAGCGGGAGCGCGGCAGGAGGATGCGGGTCTGGGCGACACAGGCCTGGCCGTTGTTCATCCAGGCCGCGGGCGCGATGCCCGCCACGGCCGTCTCGACGTCCGCGTCGGGCAGCACCACGGCCGCCGACTTGCCGCCCAGTTCCAGCGTCACCCGGGTGAGATTGCGGGCGGCGACCTCCATCACGCGCCTGCCGGCCGCGACGGACCCGGTGAAGGACACCTTGTCGACGCCGGGGTGCCCGACCAGGTACTCGCTCACCTCCCGGTCGGCGGGCAGGATGGACAGCACGCCCTCCGGCAACCCGGCCTCACGGGCGATCTCGCCGAGCAGATACGCGTCGAGCGGCGACTCGGGCGACGGCTTGAGCACCACCGTGCAGCCGGTGAGCAGCGCGGGGGCGAGCTTGGCGGCGGCGACGAACTGCGGGACGTTCCACGGGACGACGGCCGCGACGACCCCGACCGGCTCGCGCCGCACGAGGATCTTCCCCAGCACGCCGTCCCGCCGCTCCTCGTAGGGGAAGTCCCGCGCGACGGTGATCGCCGCGTCCCAGACCATCACCGCGCCGAAGGCCTGGGCGAGGACGCTCCAGGAGTACGGCGAGCCGTTCTGGGAGGAGATCACGCGGGCGATCTCCTCGTGCCGGGCGACGATCCCGTCCTTGATCCTGCTCACGACCTCGATCCGCTCGTCGAGGCTCGTCCGCGGCCAGGGCCCCTCGTCGAACGCCCGCCGCGCCGCCGCCACGGCCCGGTCCACATCCGCCGTCGAGGCGTGCGGGACGCGTCCGATGACCTCCTCGGTGTGCGGCGAGATCACCTCGATGACGTCCTGGCCCAGGGGGTCGGTCAACTCCCCGCCGATGAACAGCTGTCCGTGTTCCACGAGCTCGGTCATGGCCGACTGCCTCCCCAGGGACACTCTCTGACGATTCATCAGATACGCCCACTGATACCAGCCCCGCCCCGAGGAGTCCACGGACCGCACACCACGGGGAGCCCTCCCATGAGAACCTGTTCTAGTTATAGTGACGGGGAGTCGGCGACAGGGGAGTCCATGACACAGGTGACCGACCACCGCGGAGGCGTCCGCTCCCTCCGGGTCCCGATCCCGGACAACCCCCTCGGCCACACGCTGGTGTACGTCGTCGACACCGACCGCGGACCGGTGCTGATCGACACCGGCTGGGACGACCCGGAGTCCTGGGACACGCTCACCCGGGGCCTCACCGCGTGCGGCACCTCGCCGGCCGAGATCCACGGCGTGGTCGTCACCCACCACCACCCGGACCACCACGGCCTGTCCGGCCGGGTCCGTGAGGCGTCGGGCGCCTGGATCGCGATGCACGCGGCGGACACCGCGGTCGTACGGCGGACCCGGGAGGCCCGCCCCGAGCACTGGTTCTCGTACATGACGGACAAACTCGCCGCCGCCGGTGCGCCCGAGGAGCACCTCGCCCCCCTGCGGGCGGCCCGGCCCCGCGCCCTGCCCGGCCTCTCCCCCGCCCTGCCCGACCGCGACATCGCCCCCGGCGAACTGCTCGCCCTCCCCGGCCGCCGCCTGCGCGCGATCTGGACCCCCGGACACACGCCGGGCCATGTCTGCCTCCATTTGGAGGAGACCCACCCCGCCCAACTGCCGGGCCACGGCCGCCTGTTCTCCGGCGACCACCTGCTGCCCGGCATCACCCCGCACATCGGCCTCTACGAGGACCCGGACGACACCACCGTCACCGACCCCCTGGGCGACTACCTCGACTCCCTGGAACGCGTGGGCCGCCTCGCCCCCGCCGAGGTGCTCCCGGCCCACCAGCACCCGTTCCCCGGGGCCGCCGCCCGCGTGCACGAACTCCTCGCCCACCACGAGAGCCGCCTCACCGCCCTGCTGGCCCTGCTCTCCGAGCCCCTCACCCCCTGGCAGCTCGCCGAACGCATGGAGTGGAACCGCCCCTGGGACCAGATCCCGTACGGCTCCCGCACCATCGCCGTCTCGGAGGCCGAGGCCCACCTGCGCCGCCTGGTCAAGCTCGGCCGGGCGGAGGCGGTGCCGGGGAGCGAGCCGGTGACGTACGTGGCGGTGTAACGGGTCCTCCACCTTCCCTTCGGCGGACCCGCACCGGCGCTGAACGTACCCGCCTCATAAGGCACTTGGCGGTGTGCAGAGCCCCCTAGGATGGCCGGACGCAACACTCGCACGGGGAGAGATGCCCATGGGCACCGAACAGGCCGCACGCACCACGACCGGCGGCAGGGCCCTGGACGACCGGTCGGCCGGGCCCATGGTGCCGCGGCTGGTGCTGGGCGCCCGGCTCCGGCGACTGCGCGAGGAGCGGGGCATCTGCCGGGCGGACGCGGGGCACGTCATCCGCGCCTCCTCGTCCAAGATCAGCCGGATGGAGGCCGGCCGCCACGGCTTCAAACTGCGGGACGTCGCCGACCTGCTCACCCTCTACGGCGTGACGGACGAGGCCGAGCGCGCCACGCTGCTGGCGCTGGCCGAGCAGGCGAACACCCCTGCCTGGTGGCGGTACTACAGCGATGTCGTCCCCGCCTGGACCCAGACCTACCTCGGGGCCGAGCAGGCGGCGAGCGTCATCCGCTCCTTCCACGTCCAGCGTGTCCCGGGCCTGTTGCAGACCCCCGACTACGCACGGGCCTCCGTCCGGCTCGCCCACCCGGACGCGGGCGAGGGGGAGATCGAACGCAGGGTCGCGTTGCGGATGACGCGTCAGCGCGTCCTGCACCGGGAGTCGCCGGCCCGGCTGTGGGCCGTGATCGACGAGGCGGCGCTGCGCAGGCCGATGGGCGGCATCCGTGTGATGCGCGCCCAGCTCAAGCAGCTCATCGAGCTCTGCCGGCTTCCGCAGGTCACGCTCCAGATCCTGCCGTTCAGCGCGGGCGGCCATGCCGCGGAGGGCGGTCCGGTCACCATCCTGCGGCTGCCCGGTGGGCAGTTGCCCGACATCGTCTACCTCGAACGGCTGACTACGGCCGTCTACCCCGACCGGCCGGCCGAGATCGAGTGCTACTGGGATGCCATGAACCGGCTGGTGGTCGAAGCCGAGTCACCGGACGAGACGCCGACGACCCTCCACCGGATCCTTCAGGAGACCTGAGGCGTCAGCCTGGAGACGTGCGGCGTCAGCGTTTCCGGGCGACGCCGCCGTACTGGTGCACCTCCGCGGGCAGGCCCAGGGCCGCCGCGTCGGGACGCCAGCGCGAGCAGGAGGCCACGCCCGGTTCGAGCAGTTCCAGACCGTCGAAGTAGCGGGCGATCTGCTCGGGGCTGCGGAGGATGTAGGGGATCGAACCGCCGTCGTTGTACTGCTGGATGGCCCTGACGTAGTCCTCGCTGGTGTCGGTGGAGTCGTACTGCACGAGGTAGCTGCCCAAGGGCAGGGCGTCCACGAGCCGCCGCACGATCGAGCGGGCCTCGTCGTGGTCCTCGATGTGGCCCAGGATGCCCATCAGCATGAGGGCGACCGGCTTGTCGAAGTCCAGGGTCCGGCCGGCTTCCCGGATGATCGTGTCCGGCTCGCGCAGGTCGGCGTCGACGTAGTTCGTGACGCCTTCCGGTGTGCTGGTGAGCAGCGCGCGGGCGTGGGCCAGGACCAGCGGGTCGTTGTCGACGTAGACGATGCGGCTCTCCGGGGCCGCCCGCTGGGCGATCTGGTGGGTGTTGTCGACGTTGGGCAGCCCGGTGCCGATGTCCAGGAACTGGCGGATGCCCTCCTCGGCGGCCAGGTGGCGTACGGCGCGGGCGAGGAAGTAGCGGGCGGCGCGGGCCCCGGACTCGATGCCGGGGAAGGCCTCGCGGAACGCGTCACCGGCCACCCGGTCGACCTCGTAGTTGTCCTTGCCGCCCAGCCAGTAGTTCCAGATCCGGGCCGAGTGCGGCACCGAGGTGTCGATCTTGGGGAACGGCTCCTGCGTGGCGTTCTCCACCTGGTCGGTCATGGACGGCTCCTGGGTGTGGTCGGGAAGGCCCACGCTAGCCTGTCCGCGCCCCGGAGAGGATCAACTCCTCGGCAAATCGCAGGAGTTCGGCCTCCACCTCACTCGGCCAGGGCCTGCCGCGTGGGAGGGGCGGGCCGGCGAGGAGGGCTCGCGGCGCAGCACCCACGCCTCGTCGATCTCGTACACGTCGGCCCGGCGGCCCGAGCCGAGCAGCTTCCCTGGTGGTGTGGTCGGCATGGGGCGAAGCCGCCCCGGCCCAACCGGCGCCCTCGGCCGGTTTTCTACCGACAGGTACAGTAAGCGGGTCGTCATCACACCGTACGGGGGGAAGCCGGTGCAATTCCGGCGCTGACCCGCAACCGTGTACCGCCCGCCGAGGCGGTGAGCCGGATCGCCCCGTACGGTTCGTGACCGGCTCACGTGCCCGGCAGCCCGCCGGTGCACGGCACCGTCGAGGTATACGGAGCCGAGCCGCCGGGGTGTCCCGTGCTGCCCGGCTCCCCCACAGGGAGAGGCACCCGCCGATCATGAACGTCCGCCGCAGCGCCGCGGTCCTGGCCGCCGTCGCCGTGATCGGCGCCGCCACCCCGGCCGCCGCCGCCCCGTCCCCGTCGCCGTCCCAGGCGCTCCCCTCCGCCCTGTACGGCGACAAGGACCCGAAGTTCGACGGCGTCTGGCGCCAGTCCCTCGCGCTCCTCGCGCAGGACACGGTGCGGGTGAGGCCGGCCGCGAAGTCCGTCGAGTGGCTGGTGCGGCAGCAGTGCGCGGACGGCGGCTTCGCCCCGTACCGCCCCGACCCCGCCACGGCGTGCGACGCCAGGACCATGCTGGACACCAACGCCACCGCCGCCGCGGTGCAGGCGCTGGCCGCGCTCGGCGGGCACGACGACGTCACCGGCAAGGCCGTCGGCTGGCTGAAGTCCGTCCAGAACAAGGACGGCGGCTGGGGTTACGCGCCCGGCGGTGCC
This sequence comes from Streptomyces sp. NPDC033136, assembly GCF_055578235.1. Taxonomy (NCBI): domain Bacteria; kingdom Bacillati; phylum Actinomycetota; class Actinomycetes; order Kitasatosporales; family Streptomycetaceae; genus Streptomyces; species Streptomyces sp. NPDC033136. Next base: position 226,724 of record NZ_JBVIPD010000011.1, on the reverse strand, counting down.
AGTGACACCAACTCGACGTCGATCGTCATAGGCGCGCTCGCCGCCGCGGGCGAGAAGCCGGACCAGGCCGAGAAGGACGGCGAGTCCCCCTACGACGCCCTGCTGAAGCTCGCGCTGCCGTGCGGCGGGGACGGCGACGGCGCCTTCGCGTTCCAGCCGGACAGGGAGGGCAAGCTCGCCGCCAACGCCGACGCCACGGCGGCCGGCGTACTGGGCGCACTGGGCAAGGGCATGGTCGTCAAACCCGGCAAGGGGCCCGAGGCGACCTGCGAGAACGCCACAACGCCCCAGCAGGCGGCGGCGAACGGGGCTGCCTATCTCACCGCCGTCCTGGCCAGGGACGACGAGCATCTGGTGTCCGCCCTGGGCGGTGCCGAGCCCCAGCCCGACCACGGCAACACCGCCGACGCGGTCGTGGCGCTCGCCGCGCGGGGTGACACGGCGCAGGCGGAGAAGTCCGTGCGGTGGCTGGAGAAGAACTCCGCGTCCTGGGCCGCGCGGAGCGGTCCGGCCGCCTACGCCCAGCTGATCCTCGCCGCCCACGCGACGGGCACGGACCCGCGCGACTTCGGCGGCGCTGACCTCGTCAAGCAGCTCAACGCGACGGGCCCGGCCCCGCTGAAGGCCGAGAAGCCGAAGGCCTCGGACTGGGAGCAGGACTCGGGTTCCTTCTTCGGGATCTGGTGGTACGTCGGCGTCTGCCTCGTCGCCGGCATCGGCATCGGGTTCCTGTTCACCGGCCGCAAGAAGAAGCAGCAGCCGTGATCCGCCGGGCCGTTCTCCTCGTCCTGGCCTCGCTCCTGCTCCTCTCGGGCGCGGGCCAGGCCCAGGCAGCCGGTTACCGCTACTGGTCGTTCTGGGAGCGCGACGGCGACCGCTGGGTCTACGCCACCCAGGGCCCGTCCACGACCCGCCCCTCGGACGGCGACATCCAGGGTTTCCGCTTCGCGGTGAGCGAGGACTCCGGGGACGCGGCCCGACCGCGCGGCCGGGCCGACTTCGCGACGATCTGCGCGAAGACGCCCGCACGGGACGGCGAGAAGCGAGTGGCCCTGGTCCTCGACTTCGGCACGCCGGGGGACGCCCCCCGGGGCGAGTCCCCGCCCGCCGCGAGAACGGCCTGCGCGCAGGTCCCCTCCGACGCGACCACGGCGGACGCCCTGGCGACGGTGGCCAAGCCGCTGCGCTACGACACCAACGCCCTCCTGTGCGCCCTCTCGGGCTACCCGGAGCAGGGCTGCGGGGAGCAGGTGTCGAAGAAGCAGCCCACGACCACGACCGAGCCCTCGCCCGCGCCCGCGCCCGGGAAGGACACGGCGGACGACGGCCCGTCCCTGGGCCTGTGGGCGGGAATCGGCGCGGTGGCGGCCCTGGGCGCGGCAGCGGTCTGGCAGGTACGACGGCGTGACCATGGCCAGTCCTAGCGGCACCCCACTGCGCCGGGACGCGCGAAGCCCCCGCCCCCCGGGCCGACACCCGGCGTCTCTCCATCCCGGCGCCTGGTGGCTCTGGGCGCTGTCCCTCGGCACCGCGGCCACCCGCACCACGAACCCCCTTCTCCTCACCCTCCTCATCGCGGTCTCCGCCTACGTCGTGGCCACCCGCCGCCCCGAGACCCCCTGGTCCCGCTCCTACGGCGCCTTCGTCAAGCTCGCCCTCGCCGTCCTGCTCATCCGCCTGCTCTTCGCGACGGTCCTCGGCTCCCCCGTCCCCGGCACGCACACCCTGCTCACCCTCCCCGAAGCCGGCCTCCCCGCCTGGGCCCAGGGCATCCGCCTCGGCGGCGAGGTCACCGCGGAGGCCCTCGCCTTCGCCCTGTACGACGGCCTGAAACTGGCCACGCTCCTCATCTGCGTCGGTGCCGCGAACGCCCTCGCGAACCCCTCCCGTCTCCTCAAGTCCCTCCCGGGCGCCCTCTACGAGATGGGCGTGGCGGTCGTCGTGGCCCTCACCTTCGCCCCGAACCTCATCGCCGACGTCCAGCGTCTGCGCGCCGCCCGCCGGCTGCGCGGCCGTCCGGACAGGGGCGTCCGGGGTCTGCTGCACGTGGGCCTGCCGGTCCTGGAGGGCGCGCTGGAGCGCTCGGTCGCCCTCGCCGCCGCGATGGACGCCCGCGGCTACGGCCGTACCGCGCGGGTCCCCGCCGCCGTCCGCCGTACCACCGCCGCCCTCACCCTCGGCGGTCTGCTCGGCGTCTGCGCCGGAACGTACGGGCTGCTCACGGCCGAAGGCGCCGGGTACGGCGTGCCCGTCCTGCTGGCCGGGCTCGCCGCCGCCCTCGCGGGCCTCAAACTCGGCGGTCGCCGCTCCCTGCGCACCCGCTACCGCCCGGACCGCTGGGACGCACGCGCCGGGCTGGTCGTCGCCTCGGGCGTGGCGGTCGCGGCCCTCCTCACCCTCGCCTCCGTCCGCGATCCTGCGGACCTGCACCCCGGCGTGGTCCCGCTCGTCGCCCCCACGCTCCCGCTCTGGCCGGCCGCCGCCGTCCTCCTCGGCCTGCTGCCCGCGTTCGTCGCCCCCGATCCCAAGGAGCCGTCGTGATCCGCTTCGAGGAGGTCTCCGTGACGTACGACGGGGCCGCCGAACCCACCGTCCAGGGCATCGACTTCGAGGTCCCGGAAGGTGAACTCGTGCTGCTGGCGGGCCCGTCCGGGGTCGGCAAGTCGACCGTCCTGGGCGCGGTCAGCGGGCTCGTGCCGCACTTCACGGGCGGCACCCTGCGCGGCCGGGTCACGGTCGCGGGCCGCGACACCCGCACGCACAAGCCGCGCGAACTGGCCGACGTGGTGGGCACGGTCGGCCAGGACCCGCTCTCCCACTTCGTCACCGACACCGTCGAGGACGAACTCGCCTACGGCATGGAGTCGCTGGGCCTCGCCCCGGACGTGATGCGCCGCCGCGTCGAGGAGACGCTCGACCTGCTCGGCCTCGCCGACCTGCGCGGGCGGCCGATCGCCACGCTCTCCGGCGGCCAGCAGCAGCGCGTGGCGATCGGCTCGGTCCTCACCCCGCACCCGGGCGTGCTCGTCCTGGACGAGCCGACCTCCGCGCTCGACCCGGCCGCCGCGGAGGAGGTGCTGGCGGTGCTGCAGCGGCTCGTGCACGACCTCGGCACGACGGTCCTCCTCGCCGAGCACCGCCTGGAACGGGTCATCCAGTACGCCGACCGGGTCGTCCTCCTGCCCGGCCCGGGCGCGCCCCCGGTGCTGGGCACCCCGGCCGAGGTGATGGCCGTGTCCCCGGTGTACCCGCCGGTGGTGGACCTGGGCCGGCTGGCGGGCTGGTCCCCGCTGCCGATGACGGTCCGCGACGCCAGGCGCAGGGCAGCCCTCCTGCGCCGGCAACTCGACCACGTGCCTCAGGGGCGCCGGCTCGACCACGTGCCTCAGGGGCGCGGGGAACGGCGCGACCAGCCACGACCGCCCCTCACCCGCCGCTTCTCCGCACGCCCCGCCGCGGCCGGCGCCACCCCCCACACAGCCGAGGTCCGAGCCCTCTCGGTGACCCGCGCCCGCATCCAGGCCCTGCGCCACATCGACCTCACCATCACCCCCGGCGAGACGATCGCCCTCATGGGCCGCAACGGCGCCGGGAAGTCCACCCTGCTCAACTCCCTGGTGGGCCTGGTCACCCCCGGCTCGGGAACCGTCCGGCTCGGCGAGGCCGTCCCTCACCGCACCGCCCCGAAGGGCCTCGTCCGCAAGGTCGGCCTGGTCCCTCAGGAGCCGCGCGACCTGCTCTACGCCGACACGGTCGCCGCCGAGTGCGCGGCGGCCGACCAGGACGCCGGCGCGGACTCCGGCACCTGCCGGGCCCTGGTCACCGAACTGCTCCCGGGCGTCACCGACGACACCCACCCCCGGGACCTCTCGGAGGGGCAGCGGCTCGCGCTGGCCCTGGCCGTCGTCCTGACGGCCCGGCCCCCGCTGCTCCTGCTGGACGAGCCGACCCGGGGCCTGGACTACGCGGCGAAGGCCCGGCTGGTCGGGGTGCTGCGCGGACTGGCCGCCGAAGGGCACGCCATCGTGCTGGCCACGCACGACGTTGAGCTGGCGGCGGAACTCGCCCACCGGGTCGTGCTGCTCGCCGAGGGCGAGGTGATCGCGGACGGGCCGACGGCGGACATCGTGGTCTCCTCGCCGTCGTTCGCCCCGCAGGTCACCAAGATCCTGGCCCCGCAGCAGTGGCTCACGGTCTCCCAGGTCCGCGCCGCCCTCCGTCCCGAGGCCACCCCGTGAGCACGCAACGGCAGGCGAGGGCCGTCCGTCTGGGCCCCCGCTCCCTCGCCGCCCTGACGCTGGTCAGCGGGGTCGGTGTGGCCGGTTTCGGCTGGCCCTTCCTCGCGCCGCCCACCTCGCGGCTCAGCGCGCACGCGCAGGACGCCCCTTGGCTCTTCGCGGGCCTGCTGGTGCTGCTCGTGGCGGTCGTGGCCGCGGCGATCTCGGAGTCCGGGCTGGGCCCGAAGGCGGTCGCGATGCTGGGCGTGCTGGCCGCCACGGGTGCGGCCCTGCGGCCGATCGGCGCCGGGACCGCCGGCATCGAGCCGATGTTCTTCCTGATGGTGCTGAGCGGCCGGGTGCTCGGGCCGGGTTTCGGGTTCGTCCTGGGTTCGGTGACGATGTTCGCGTCCGCGCTGCTCACGGGCGGGGTCGGGCCGTGGCTGCCGTTCCAGATGCTGGCGATGGGCTGGTTCGCGATGGGCGCGGGCCTGCTGCCCGGCCCGGACCGGCTGCGCGGCCGGGCCGAGCGCGCGATGCTCGCCGGCTACGGCTTCCTCGCCGCCTTCGCCTACGGCACGATCATGAACATGGCCGGCTGGCCCTTCATGAGCGCCCTCGCCTCGAACGTCGCCTTGGACCCGCACGCGCCGGTCGCCACGAACCTGGCCCGCTTCCTCGCGTACTGCGTGGCCACCTCTCTCGGCTGGGACCTGGGCCGGGCGGTCGTCACGGTCGTCCTGACGCTCACGCTGGGCCCCGCGGTCCTTCGGGCGCTGCGCCGCGCCACCCGCAGGGCGGCCTTCGAGACGCCGGTCACCTTCGACGCGCCCCCGGCGAGGCCGCGTCAGTGAAGCCCCCCACATGACTCACGTCACGTACGAGGCGAGGTCGTAGGCCCAGGCCCCGGTCAGGCCACCGGACCGTCGCCCCACGTGCGGCCATGCCTAGTAAAAGGGCTCGTTGCGAGCACCTGCCGGGCCTGTTTCTCTGGACGACCGCCCCCGCCCCCTGCGGCGAAGGGCCGCTCGCGGCCCGGCCGGGCGGGGGCCTCGGCAGCGCCTGCGGCGCCTGGGACTTCCGGCAGGCCGACCACTCGTGCCGAGCCGGGCCCACCCCCAGACCGAAGGCGGCGGCCCCCCGATCCCCGGGGCCGTCGCCTTCGCCATGCCCGTCCGGCACTTTCTGCCGCACGGGATGTTTCAGCCCGCACGGGTGCTTCAGCCCGTGCTCACCGGAAGTTCCTTCACCCCGTTGATCCACGCCGACCGCAGCCGCCGCGGATCCCCGACCAGCCTCAGCCCGGGCATGGCGTCGGCGATCGCGTTGAAGATGAGGTTGATCTCCAGCACGGCGAGCGACTTGCCCAGGCAGAAGTGAGGGCCGCCGCCACCGAATCCGAGGTGCGGGTTGGGGTCGCGGGTGACGTCGAAGGTGTCCGGGTCGTCGAAGACCTCGGGGTCGTGGTTGGCGGAGGCGTAGAACAGCCCTACTCGGTCCCCCTCGCGGATCAGTTTGCCGCCCAGCTCGGTGTCCTGCGTGGCGGTGCGCTGGAAGGCGGCGACCGGGGTCGCCCAGCGGACGATCTCCTCGGCCGCCGTCTGCGGGCGCGCGCCCTTGTACAGCTCCCACTGGCCGGGGTGGGTGAGGAAGGCGTGCATGCCGTGGGTGATGGCGTTGCGCGTGGTCTCGTTGCCCGCGACGGCCAGCATCAGCACGAAGAAGCCGAACTCGTCGGAGTTGAGGTTGCCCTCGTCCTCCGCCGCGACCAGTTGCGTGACGATGTCGTGGGCGGGGCACTGCTTGCGGTCGGCGGCCATGTTCATCGCGTAGGCGATGATCTCCGTGGCCGATTCGGCGCCGACCTCCTCGGTGATGGCGTACTCGGGGTCGTCGTACGCGATCATCTTGTTGGACCAGTCGAAGATCTTGTCGCGGTCCTCCTGCGGGACGCCCATCAGCTCGGCGATCGCCTGGAGGGGCAGTTCGCAGGCGACCTGGGTGACGAAGTCGAACGGGCCGGTGCGGGCGCGGGCGGCCTCGACGATGGAGTGGGCCCGGGCGCGCAGGCGCTCCTCCAGGTCGCGGATCGCCCGGGGCGTGAACCCGCGCTGCACGATCTGCCGGACCCGGGTGTGCTCCGGCGGGTCCATGTTCAGCAGGATGAGCCGCTGGGCGTCGATGGAGTCGCGCTCGATGTGCTCGTTGAAGCGGATGATCGCCGTGTTGAGGGACGACGAGAACAACTCCGGGTGCGTCGAGACGTACCTGACGTCGGCGTGCCGGGTGACGGCCCAGTAGCCCTCGTCCTGGAAGCCGGCGAGACCGGCGGGCTGGGGCACCCAGCAGACCGGCTCCACGCGGCGCAGCTCGGCGAACTCCGGCAGGGGCACGCGGTGGTGCAGCAGGTCCGGGTCGGTGAAGTCGAACCCGTCGGGCAGCGCGGGACAGGGCATGGGCGGCTCCCACCACTCGTACCGGCATCTCGGTCTGACGGCCCATCAGCTGTGCGGAGTTGCGGTGACGGTAGTAACGGGTTCTACAAGTAGCAAGGGGCACGGGCCCTCCAATTGTCCGCACGACCCTTGCGGTCACCGAGTGGGCCTCAGCACACTGCTTGCAGAACTAGAACGCGTACTAGTTCCGCTGAGCCTCCCGGAGAGGACCCGCACCCATGGCTGCCGAACCCGTGATCGTCGAAGCCGTACGCACCCCCATCGGCAAGCGCGGCGGCGCGCTCGCCAACCTGCACCCCGCCTACCTCCTGGGCGAGACCTACCGCGAACTCCTGGGCCGCACCGGCATCCCCGCCGACTGCGTCGAGCAGATCGTCGGCGGCACCGTCACGCACGCCGGCGAGCAGTCCATGAACCCCGCCCGCACGGCCTGGCTCACGATGGGGCTCCCCTACGAGACGGCAGCGACGACGGTCGACGCGCAGTGCGGCTCCTCGCAGCAGGCCTCGCACATGGTGGCCAACATGGTCGCGACGGGCGTGATCGACGTCGGCATCTCCTGCGGGGTGGAGTCGATGTCCCGGGTGCCGCTCGGGTCGGGCTCCAAGCACGGGCCCGGCAAGCCGTTCCCCGACGAGTGGAACGTCGATCTGCCCAACCAGTTCGAGGCGGCCGAGCGCATCGCCCGCCACCGCGGCCTGACCCGCGAGAACGTCGACGCGCTGGGCCTCGCCTCCCAGGAACGGGCCGCGCACGCCTGGGCGGAGGAGCGCTTCAAACGAGAGACCTTCGCGGTCCAGGTCCCCACGACCGAGGAGGAGCAGCACGCCGGGCAGGGCATGTGGCGCCTGGTCGACAAGGACGAGGGCCTGCGCGACACGACAGCGGAAGCACTGGCCTCCCTGAAGCCGATCATGCCCACGGCGGTGCACACGGCGGGCAACTCGTCGCAGATCTCCGACGGGGCCGCGGCGATCATGTGGGCGTCGAAGCGGATGACCCGCGCGCTGAAGCTGAGGCCCCGGGCCCGGATCGTGGCCCAGGCCCTGGTGGGCGCCGACCCCCACTTCCACCTCGACGGGCCGATCGACGCGACCAGGGCCGTGCTGGGCAAGGCCGGGATGTCCCTCAAGGACATCGACCTCGTCGAGATCAACGAGGCGTTCGCCTCGGTCGTCCTGAGCTGGGCGCGGGTCTTCGAGCAGCACCTGGAGAAGGTCAACGTCAACGGCGGCGCGATCGCGCTCGGGCACCCGGTGGGAGCCACCGGGGCCCGGCTCATCACGACGGCGCTTCACGAACTGGAGCGCGCGGACAAGGAGTTCGCACTGATCACGATGTGTGCGGGGGGCGGCCTGGCCACCGGCACGATCATTCAGCGACTGTAGACGCCCAGGTGGTGAAGCCCCCTAAGGCGCTCGCCGTGGCGGTGCGGCGACGGGGGATGCCTCCGCCGCGACGGTGAGTTCAGGCGGCTGAGCGTGCACGCCGCCGGCGAGTACCGGATCAGCTCGGAGTGCGGTCCTTCCGCGGCTCCGCACGCTCGCCGCCGAGCCCGGCGGCGGCCGTCGCCGGGCGCGCCCGCGGCCCCTGGAGCACGTACGTGAGGCCGAAGCCCGCGCCCACCACGACCGCTCCCCCGGCCGCGTCCAGCACCCAGTGGTTCGCCGTCGCGACGATCGCGGACACGGTGAACAGCGGGTGCAGCAGCCCCAGCGCCTTCACCCACCACCGGCGTGCCAGCACTGTGATCACGACGCCGCACCAAAGCGACCAGCCGAAGTGCAGGGACGGCATGGCCGCGTACTGGTTGGTGAGGGCCGTGAGCATGCCGTAGTCGGGCCGGGAGAAGTCCTGGACGCCGTGCACGGTGTCGATGAAGCCGAGTGTCGGCATCAGCCGCGGCGGGGCCAGCGGGTAGAGCCAGAAGCCGGCCAGGGCGAGCAGGGTGGCGAAGCCGAGGGCGGAACGGGCCCAGCGGTAGTCGCCGGGGCTGCGGCGGTAGAGGACCGCGAGGACGGTCAGCGGGACGACGAAGTGGAACGACTCGTAGTAGAAGTCGAAGAAGCCCCGCAGCCAGTCGATCGTGACGACGGTGTGGTTGACCCAGTGCTCGATGTCGATGCGCAGGGTGCGCTCGAGGTCGTGGACCTGCGTGCCGTGCTCCTCGGCCTCGGCCCGCCCGGCCGCGTTGCCACCCCCGTTGGCCGCGAGCCGGACCTGGGAGTAGGCGGCGTAGGTGACCCGGATGAGGAGCAGTTCGAGGAGGAGGTTCGGCCGGGTGAGGACCCGGCGCGGGAACGGCACCGGCGGTACGCGCCGGAGGCGGGACGGGACGGCGGGCGCGTACGCGGTCGGTACCGGCGACCGGTAGTAGGGCGAGGTGCGGGACAGGAACGGCACGGCGGTGGCGGCGGCGAGGGCGGCCAGCAGGACGAGGTTGGTGCGCAACGGCTCCGCCACCGGCACGTCCGGCAGCATCGTCCTGGCCGGCAGCGTCATGACGAGGACGACGGCGACCGGCCACACGTACCGGTCGCAGACTCGTCTGCCCGCCCGGCCGACGGCCGCGAGCAGCACCCACAGCAGTTGGTGCTGCCAGGCCGTGGGCGAGACGACGATCGCGGCGCAGCCCGTGATCGCGACGGCGAGGAGGAGCTGGCCGTCGTCGAAGTAGCGCACGGCGCGGCGCAGGGCCAGGACGGTGACCACCGCGCCGAGCGACAGGAAGAGCGTGGTCTCCGCGGGGCCGTTCAGGCCGAGCCGGAGCAGGGCGCCGTGCAGGGACTGGTTGGCGAGGTCGCCGGCCGGGCCGCCGAGGCCGACGCCCGCCATGTGGTGGACCCAGTAGCGGTGGGAGTCGTACGGCAGCGCCGCCCAGGCGAGCCCGGTGCAGGCGGCGAAGGTGACGCCGGTGGAGAGGGCGGCGCTCCTGCGGCCGGTGAACCACAGCAGGGGCGTGAACAGCAGCAACGTGGGCTGCAGCGCGGCCGCGACGCCGATGAGCAGGCCGCTGGTGCGCCGGCCGCGCGCGACGAAGCAGCCCAGCAGGACGAGCAGGACCGGGATGATGCTGGTCTGGCCGAGCCACAGGGTGTTGCGGACCGGCAGGGACAGCATCAGCAGGCTGATGGCGACGGGGGCGGCCAGCTGCGCCGTGCGGCGGCTGACCGGCTGGGGCAGGGCGCGGGCGGCGATCAGGCCGAGGGCCACGACCAGCAACAGCGTGCCGAAGGTCCAGCCCCAGCCGAGGGCCTGTTCGGCGGCACGGGTGAGGAATTTGAGGGTGAGGCCGCTGAAGGGAGTGCCGGTGAAGCGGGTCGAGTCGTAGAGCGATCCGCTCACCCGCAGGAAGCCGTTGGGCCCGAGCCAGGTCTCCAGGTCCGTGAGCCGCTCGCCGCGCGGGGTGGTGGGGACGACGGCCAGCTGCCGGGCGGCGAGGAGGGCGGCGATCAGCCACAGCCCGAGACGGACGGCGCGCAGGCGTGCCCGGGTTCCGCCGACGGCCGTCACTGCGAAGCCGTCCGCCGGGCCTCCGTCGTGATCCCCGCGAGTCACGTCTCGTCGGCCTCCGCATCAGTTCATCCCACATGTCCCGAATGCGGGAATTCCCCTCGCGCACCCTAAGGGGCTCACACCTCGCCACGGGGGAAGGCGCGGGCTACTCCACCCCATCCGGCACCCACTCCCTTTGCTTGGTTGACGATGGTTCGCCGCTTATATGACCGCCTCCCGTATGTGGCCACCTCGCGCCTATGGCCGCCTCCCGCGAAGGTGAGAAGGATCACACCAAGATCCAGCGGGAACTGCCCGGGGCCGGAGTCGGTGGGCCGTCCGCTGCCCGGTTCGGCGCCGTCGGTGGCGGCGTCGGACCACTGATCCCGGCGGGGCGCGGGGCGCGCGCACCAGTCCTCCGGCGCACCCTGGCGTCCCGGTGCGGAACCCCGGCCCGGCCGCGCTCGTTTCCCGCTGGTGAGCATCCCTGGCAGGCACAGAAAGGCAGCCGCATGAGCGAGTCGCACGTCTGGGACGAAGTCGACGCCTACTTCACCGCACAGCTCGCCCCGGACGACGAGGCCCTGGCGGCCGCCCTGCGCGAGAGCGACGCCGCCGGGCTTCCGCACATCAACGTCGCGGGCAACCAGGGCAAGCTCCTGCAGCTCCTGGCCCAGATCCAGGGCGCCCGCCACATCCTGGAGATCGGCACACTCGGCGGTTACAGCACCATCTGGCTGGGCCGCGCCCTGCCCGCCGACGGCCGGCTGGTCTCCCTGGAGTACGACCCCCGGCACGCCGAGGTCGCCGTCCGCAACCTCGCCCGCGCCGGCCTCGACAAGCTCGTCGAGGTGCGGGTCGGCCCGGCCCTGGAGTCACTTCCCAAGCTGGCCGACGAAAACCCGCCCCCGTTCGACCTGGTCTTCATCGACGCCGACAAGGTCAACAACCCGCACTACGTGGAGTGGGCGGTCAGACTCACCAGCACGGGCAGCCTCATCATCCTCGACAACGTCGTAAGGGGCGGCCGGGTCGTCGACGCGGACAGCACCGCCCCGGACGTGACGGGCACCCGTGCCGCGATCGAGCTGATCGCCTCCCACCCGAGGTTGAGCGGCACGGCGATCCAGACGGTCGGGATGAAGGGCTACGACGGATTCGCGGTCGCCCGCGTCCTGGCGTGAGCCCCGGCCGTCAAACCTCGTGGTAGAAGCCCACGTTGACGCTGCGCGGGGCGGTGCGGTCCTGGACGATGATCTCGCCGCTGCCACCCCGGGGCAGCGGGACGGTGCCGCCGTAGGCGAGGGGCTGGACGTACTCGCCGGCCGTCAGCCGGACCTCGGAGGACGGATCGGGCTGGGAGCCGCGCAGCCAGGTCACCTGCCAGGTCCCCTCGGGCCCGCACAGGAACTCCAGGTGGACGCGGGAGACGAACAGCCAGTCGTCCGGCGTGCTGAGCCGGCACACCGACTTGTCGCGGCCCACCCGCAGCACGGCACCCGGTTCACTGGGCGCGTCGGCCATGAGCATGCCGGCCGTGGCACCCTCCTCCGCCGCGGAGACAGCGGCCATGGTGAGTTCGAGCACGTGCGCTCCCCCTGAGACGTCCGGAACGGGCCTGTGGGCCCGCCGAATGATAGAACGCCTGGCCGGGCGGTGTCCGGCACAATGGCCTCATGACCGAGCGAAAGCCACCTGGCGTCGACTTCGAGATGGGGGTCCCCCCGCTCGAACGTAGTTGAGAGTGGGGGAGGGTCGACAAGCAGATCCGTGAGGCGGAAGACCGCGGGGAGTTCGACCGGTTGCCGGGGGTGGGCCGCCCGCTCCCGAGCGACGTGGAGAGCACGTACGACGAACTGTGGTGGGTGAAGCGGAAGATGGCCCGCGAGGGCTTCTTCGTGCTCCCGCCGGCGCTGGCCCTGCGCAAGGAGGCCGAGGACGCGCTCGAGGCCGCCCGAGCGGCGCCCTCCGAGCGGATCGTCCGGAAGATCATCGGCGAGATCAACGACAAGATCCGCGAGATGATGTACAAACCGCCGCCCGGCCCCCCGCTGGGAAAGAAGCCGTACGACGTCGAGGACGTCGTACGGCAGTGGCGGGAGCGCCGGGCGGACCGGTAGCCGGGTTGGGTCACCCGGGTCAGACGTGCAGCAGCCGTTCCGCCAGTTCCCGGTAGTCCTTCAGGGCCAGGCGGAGCTGCTCGGTGTCGGCGGACGACACCGGCTTGCCCTCGCCGCCCTCGACCGACTGCCAGGAGTGGCGCAGGGTACGGCGGCGCTCCGTCACGGCCTCGGTGAACCGGGCCGCGATCTCCTCCAGCACGTGATCGGCCTCCTCGACGGCGGCCCGGGGGCCGTCGACGAACCCGGCGACCGCGTGGTGCAGTTGCGCGCCGTACTTGTCGGAGGCGTCGTGGGGGAAGAGGTGCGAACCGGTGGTGCCGGCCTGGTGGGTGCCGCCGGGGTCTGTCCCGTGAGCGGCGGAGACGGCGGAGGCGGTACCGGTGGCACGGTCCGTCCCGGTGCCGTGCGCGCCGGTGCCGGTGCCGCGCGCGGCGGCGCGGTCCGCGTCCGTGCCGTGCGCGGCCGCGCGGTCCGCGTCCGTGCCGGATGCGTCACCGCGGTGCAGGCCGGTGCCGGGTGTGGCGGCGCGGTCCGTCTCCGGTGCCGTGCCGTGACCGGTGCCCAGGGCGCTCTCGCCACGGGCGTCCGGGGCGGTCGGCCTGTGGTCGCCGGGCGGTCGGGTCATGTCGGTCATGCCTCAGCTCTCCTTCGCCTGACGTCGGTGCATCGCCCACGGCATGTGCCCGCCGCGGCCCTCGGCCTTGCGGCCGCCGTTCAGTCCGGCACGGTGCCGTCCGTCGTGCGGTTCCTCCTCGTGCCGGCCGCCGGTGCGGCCTTCGCCGTCGTGCCGGGCCGGCCGCACCAGCTCCTCGAACAGGGCGCGGGCCGCCACCATGGCCTCACGCATGTCTTCCGTACCCTGGCCGCCGTCTCGCGCGTCTTCCGCGCGCAGGTGCGCCGCGCGGTGCACGCGCCGGTAGCCGTCCACGTGGTGGGCGTGGTGCACGGACAGCGCGGCCAGCTGTTCCTCGTACTGCCCGCCGTCCGGGAAGCCCCGGGCGCCGGCGAGCTCGGCGAGCAGCCGGTCCGCCTCGGCGACCGCCTCCCGCGGCGATTCGACGAACCGCTCCTGAGCGGCCGTCCAGCGCGCCTCGTACTGCTCGCGCTGTGCGGGCTCCAGCGGCCGCTCGCGCAGGTCGCCGTGGCGCTGCACGCGCTCGGTCAGCTCGCGCTCGGCGGCCTTGGTGTCGCCGTCGTGCCGTGCGACGACCCGCTCGTACTCAGGTCCGAAGCGCCGCTTCAGGCTCGGGCCTCGCCGAGGCCCGCGGGCGCGCAGGGTCATGGCGGCCGCGATGATGACGACGACCGCAGCAATCACGATCAAAGCAATGATCAGGCCAGTGGACATGAATGCCTTCCGGGTTCTCGGCCCAACCGGCTCTCCTCGCGAGCCGGTTCGGGGGGTCGGGTAGCCCGAAAGCACGGCTCCAAACGGCGCCCGGGCACAGCCGGGGCGCGACGCGGCCCCCGATCCATCCGGTTGCGGGACCGGTGGGGCGCCTGTGAAGAATGCGGTCCATGACCTGGACCGTGGCCCCGGAACCGTACGACTCCCCTGTCGCCGCCGCCCTCTGGCGGGCGTACTACACCGAGGTCAGCGACCGCTGGTACCTGCTGCACGAGGGGCGCCGGACCGACCCGGACGAGCTGGAACGGGAGATCGCCGCCCAGCCGGGCGCCGACTTCGCGCCACCGCGGGGCCGGCTGCTGGTCGCCCGGTACGACGGTGAGCCGGCCGGCACCGCGGGCGTACGGCTGCTGGACGGCACCACCGCCGAACTCAAGCGGGTGTTCCTGCACGCGTCGACGCGCGGCCGGGGCGGCGCCCCGCTCCTGGTCCGGGCCGCCGAGGACACCGCACGCGCGCTCGGTGCCACCCGGATCCTCCTCGACACCCGCAGCGACCTCGTCGAGGCCCGCGCCCTCTACGCCCGCCTCGGCTACACGGAGACCGAGCCGTACAACGACGACCCGTACGCCGGGCACTGGTTCGGCAAGCGCCTGACCTGAGTTCAGGCCACCCGGTCCGCCGGCCGCGCCTCGTACGGCCGCTCGCGCCGCGATCCGCACAGTTCCCCGTTCAGCTCGTGGACGAGCCGGACGAGGTCGGTCGGCCGGTCCGGCCCCCACCAGTCGCCGAGCAGCTCGGCGAGGGACTCCTCGCGGGCCCGGGCCAGCCGCTCGGTGACCTCGCGTCCCCGGTCGGTCAGCACGAGGTCGAGGCCCTCGCGCAGCGCGAGCCGCCGTGCCTCGACCTGGCGGACGGCCGCCATGATCAGGGGCAGTGGCACCGGCATGCGCTCGGCCAGCACGCCCGGCTCCACCGAGCCGTACCTGCGGATCCGCAGCAGCAGCCAGCTCGACGCGGGCAGCAGGTCGTAGCCCGCCCGGGCGGTGATCTTCCGGTAGATGTCGCGGCGTCCCGCGCGGGTGCCGAGCACGGACAGCGCGCGGCACACCTCGTCGTACGAGGACCGCTCGACGGGGTTGCTGGCCAGGGTCTCGGTGACGTCGGGCGCGGTGACCGAGTCGCGCAGCCGGTCCTCCTTGAGGAACCAGGCCAGCACGAAGCCGAGGAGCGCGACGGGGGCGGCGTACAGGAAGACGTCCGTGATGGCGACGGAGTAGGCGTGCAGGGCCGGCGGGCGCAGGCCGGGCGGCAGGGCGGCGATGCCGCGCGGGTCGGCCTCCAGCATGTCCACGGAGAGACCGGGAGGGAGTTGGGCCCCGCGGAACGCGTCGGTGAGCTGGTCGCCGAGGCGGCCCGCGAAGACCGTGCCGAAGACGGCGACGCCGAACGAGGCGCCGATGGAGCGGAAGAAGGTCGCGCCGGAGGTGGCGACGCCCAGGTCCTCGTACGGGACGGCGTTCTGCACGATGAGCACGAGGACCTGCATCACCAGGCCGAGTCCGAACCCGAAGACGAAGAAGAAACCGCTCAGTTCGGCGGTGGAGCTGTTCTCGTCGAGCTGGTGGAGCAGGAGCAGCCCGAGCGTGGTGATGCCGGTGCCGGCGATCGGGAACACCTTCCAGCGGCCGGTGCGGCTGACGATCTGCCCGGAGCCGGTCGAGGCCAGCAGCAGGCCCAGCACCATCGGCAGCATGTGCACACCGGACATGGTGGGGCTGATGCCCTGCACGACCTGGAGGAAGGTCGGCAGGTAGATCATGGCGCCGAACATCGCGAACCCGACGACGAAACTGATCACGGCCGCGAGCGTGAAGGTGCGGACGCGGAAGAGCTTCAGCGGCAGCACGGGTTCGGCGGCCCACCGCTCCACGGCCACGAAGGCGACGGCGAGGACGGCGCCCAGGACCGCGAGGCCGATGATCTGCGGGGAGCCCCAGCCCCAGGTCGTGCCGCCGAGGGAGGCGACCAGCACCAGGCAGGTGGCGACGGCGGCGATGAGGAAGGTGCCGAGGTAGTCGATGACATGCCGCTGGTCCTTGCGCGGGATGCGCAGGACGGTGGCGATCACGGCGAGCGCGACGATGCCGACGGGCAGGTTGACGTAGAACACCCAGCGCCAGCTCAGATGTTGGGTGAACAGCCCGCCGAGCAGTGGTCCGAGCACACTGGCCGCGCCGAAGACGGCACCGAACAACCCCTGGTAGCGGCCGCGTTCACGCGGGGGCACGAGGTCGCCGACGATCGCCATCGACAGCACGATCAGCCCGCCGCCACCGAGGCCCTGGACGGCCCGGAAGGCGATCAGCTGGGCCATGTCCTGTGCCGCGCCGCACAGCGCGGAACCGACGAGGAAGATCACGACGGCGGTCTGGAACAGTCTCTTGCGCCCGTACTGGTCGCCGAGTCTGCCCCACAGCGGGGTGGCGGCGGTCGCGGCCAGCAGATACGCCGTGACCACCCAGGACAGGTGATCCAGACCGCCGAGTTCACTGACGATGGTGGGCAGCGCGGTCGACACGACGGTCTGGTCGAGGGCGGCGAGCAGCAGGCCCAGCAGCAGGGCGCCGATGGAGACGAGTACGTTGCCGGGCACCTGCTCCTGAGCGGCGGTGCCCGTACCTGACGGTGTCGCGGCGTGCACATCCCCGGCCATGCGACCTCCCGAGGGTCCTGTGACATTTTCCATCGTGACCGCTGTGACCGGTTATGGCCCGCCGGGCCCTTTTGGAAGCGGTCGTTCCGGGGCTGGCCCGCCGCACCGTGGAGAAGATCTGGATAATCTCTGGAGTTCGCGAGGGGAGGGAGTAACGCGTGGAACCGCTGAACGGCCAATCGTGCCCGGAGTGCGGCGCACCGAGACAGCGGGACAACACTCCCTCCTGCGCCTGTACACACCGCGCCGCGGAGGCCCTGCGCGACGCCCGCACGGCCGAGGCCGCGGCGGCGGAGGACTTCGACCCGCTGCGGATCCGCCCCTATGTGGAGATCGACGGGGCGGGCCCCACCGGGCCGGACCCGCAGGCCCCGGGGCCGGGGGACGAAGGAGCGCGGCAGCGGCACCCCCTGCCGGCGACGGGAGACGCCCCGCGCCGAGCCCACGCGGACGACGACGCCCCGGCCGCACGGGCCGCCGCGCCCGGCGCGCGGACCGCTACGCCGGGCGCGCGGGCCACCCCACAGGGAACGCGGGCCGCACACCGTGACGGAGCGTCTCCGGACGCACAGGCCGTACGCCATGACGGCGCACCGGACGACGAGGCCGCCCCCGCCCGCGCGGGGCTCTCGCACCCCGAGAACCCTCACCCCGGGCACCCCAATCCCGAGCACCCCCAGCGCCCCACGCCGCCAGGGCAAGGCACCGCACGACAGCCCCTGGCGGAACCCGCGGAAGCATCGCGCGCCGAGCGCACCGGCCGGGCAGCCGAAGGCGCCCCGCGGCACCTCCTGGCGGACCCCGCCGAAACGCCACACACCAGGAGCACCGCGCAGGCAGCGCGAAACGCCCCACAGCACCCCCTCGCGAACCCCGCCGACGCGTCACACGTCAAGGGAACCGCCCCCGCGGCCGAAGGGGCGCCGCGCCAGGCTCGGCCGGACGTCCCCGCCGCGTCCCCGCGTGCGGAAACGTCACGCCCGGAGGGCGCCGTCCAGCCACCCTCCGCCTCCCCCTCCACTCCCCCTTCCCCCGCCGACGCCACCATGCCCCTGCGTCCGGTCGACCCGGACGCCACCACCGTGCTGCCCGCCTCCCCGGCCGCCACCTCGGTGCTCCCCACGCCCCTGGCCCCCGGCGCGACCGAGCTCAGCGTCACCGACCTGCGTCTTCTCGGCGGCACCGGAAGGACGGATCCCGGTGCGCCGGAACCGGGCGAGGGCGGGGCGCGCGGGTCCGGGCGCCGGCGTCGGACTCTGCTCCTCGCCGCGGCCGCCGCCTGTGTCGCCGTCGTCACGGGGGCGGGGTACGCGAGCGGCCTGTTCTCCTACGAGAGCCCCTCCCGGAACACCGCACTGCCGGACGACCTGAGGGCGAGCGTGCCGGACGCCCCGTCGAGCAGCGCGGCGTCCACCTCCCCGGAGAGCGGCGCGTCGGCCGTTTCGCCGGCCCCCGCCTCGCCATCGCCGTCGCCGTCGCGCAGCGGGAGTCCGTCGCCCTCCCCGTCGCCGTCCGCGACCAGCGCCTCGCCGAGCCCGTCGCGGCCACCCGGCCCGTCGGCGTCGAAGACGTCCGCCGGGCCGACCGGCCCGCAGGCACCCCCGGACGGCTCGCGCCAGAACGACCCTGTCGTCCTGCGCCTCGGCGACCGCGGCCCGGAGGTCAGCGAACTGCAGCTCCGTCTGGGCCAGTTGTACCTCCACGGCGGCGACGCCGACGGCACCTTCGACAGCGGCCTCCAGGACGCGGTCCGCACCTACCAGTGGTCACGCGGCATCCAGACCGACGACCTCGGCGTCTACGACCTGGAGACCAGGGCGAAGCTGGAGTCGGAAACCAAGGAGCCATGACCTGGCCGACGGCCCTACTGTGACGCGGTGACTACTCAGGTGATCGTGCTCAACGGCGGTTCCAGCTCGGGGAAGTCCGGGATCGTGCGGTGTCTGAGTGCGCACGTGTCATCGCCGCCCACGCCGGCTGATCGCGGGAGCGTCCCTCAGCCGACGTGGAGACGGATCGTCCCGTCCGCCGCGGCCTCCACGCGCACCCGCGTGAGGTCCGCCACGACCACGTCCGGCTCGTGGGACGCGGCCCGGGGCCCGACCCCGACGACCGTCATGCCGGCGGCACGCCCCGCCGCGATCCCGGCCCCGGAGTCCTCGAAGACCACACAGTCCGCGGGGGCGACG
The DNA here is from genome assembly GCF_055578235.1 of Streptomyces sp. NPDC033136. NCBI lineage: Bacteria > Bacillati > Actinomycetota > Actinomycetes > Kitasatosporales > Streptomycetaceae > Streptomyces > Streptomyces sp. NPDC033136. The sequence continues at coordinate 208,180 of NZ_JBVIPD010000011.1, read as the reverse complement.
CCCAGCTCGGCGGCGCCCTTCAGGAAGCCCTCCGGGTCGGGCTTGCTCGCGCCGACGGACTCCGCCGTCACCCGCACCTCGGGCAGGCCCAGCCCGGCCGCGGCCATCCGCGCGTTCGAGAGCGGCACGTCGGCGGAGGTCACGAGCGCGTGCGGGAGCCCCCGCAGCGAGTCCAGGAACTCCGGCGCCCCGGGGATCGCGACGACACCGTCCGTGTCGGCCGTCTCGTCGGCGAGCATCCGGGCGTTGTCGGCGTGGTTCCGCTCCATCGGCCGGCCGGGCAGCAGCAGCGCCATCGAGGCGTAGCCCTGCCGCCCGTGGACGACCTTCATGACCTCGTCCCCGTCGAGCCCGTGGCGCTCGGCCCAGCGCCGCCAGACGCGCTCGACGGAGGCGTCGGAGTTGACGAGGGTGCCGTCCATGTCCAGCAGGAGGGCGCGGGCGGTGAGCACGGCGGTGGCCGTCATCGGCAGCTCCAAGGCTCGGTGCGCGTTCCGGCGCGGGAGAGGGGCGGACGACGGATCGCGCCCGTCACACCCCGGGAGGGACAAGGCGGCCCCGCCCGCCGGTCAGGGAGAACGGGCGAGGGCCACTTTGTTCCCCCACGGTACAAAACAATCCCGCCTTCGCGCCAGGGGGTCCCTCCGCGCGTTCACCCACTGTTCAGCTCACCCGGTCACGGCCTCCCACAGGCTCCACACCCCGAGCCCCAGCATCAGCAGCGCCGCGATCTGCGTGATCAGCCGCAGCGGCACCTTCCTCATCAGCGCCTTTCCGCCGACGATGCCGATCCCGGCCACGGCCCACAGCGCTAGCACCGCGCCCAGACCGACGGAGAGCGGGTCGTCGTAGCGGGCGGCCAGGTTCGCCGTCATGATCTGGGTGAGATCGCCGAACTCGGCGACCAGGATGAGCATGAAGCCCGCGCCCGAGACCTTCCAGAAGGACTGGTTCTCCGGCTTGCGGACCTCCTCCTCGTCCTCGCCCTTCTTCAGCATCAGCGTCGCGGCCCCTGCGAGGAACAGCACACCCGTCAGCGCGTGCACGATCTGCTGCGGCAGCAGCGTCAGCACACTGCCGGCCGCGACGGCGAGCGCGACGTGCAGCGCGAAGGCGGCGGCGACACCGGCGAAGACGTAGGAGGCGCGGTAGCGGGTGCCGAGGACGAGGCCGGCGAGAGCGGTCTTGTCCGGCAGTTCGGCGAGGAAGACGACACCGAAGACGACGGCCGTCACGGTCAGGCTGATCAAGGGTTCCTCAATCGGTCGGGGCTGCCCCACCGAGAGTGCTGAACCTTCGCACACGACACCTCGGCACGGCAGCACACTCGGCGCCCGCGCCGGAGGGCACGGGCGTGCACTGCTTGCCGAAGGTCTCGCTGGCGGGTCCGTGAAGGACCGGCCTCCGGGCGCCGGCTCAGGCGGGCTGAGCAGTATGTCGACGGTCCGGCGAAGAGCTACTCCCCTTCTGCGCCGTCCATCGTACGGGACGCGTCCGCATGGAAACTTTCCCCGTAAACCTTGTCATGTCATGGACGCGTCACTAACTTCTCACCGGGCGCACACCTGTGCGCAACACGGCACCGCGAGCATTCCCCTCGCTCGCAAGCCAACACCCCCTCTCCCCAGGGAGTTCCCATGCCCAGGTTCTACGCGCGTCGACGGCTCGGCGTGGCCGCGGCGGCCACCGCGCTCATATCCTCGGTGGCCCTCTTCAGCGCCCCCACGGCCTCCGCCGCCCTCCCCACCCCCGTGAGCGGCGCCACCGCCCGCTCCTACCTCGCCTCGCTCACCGTGGCGACCGAGAAGCGCACCGGCTACGACCGCGACCTCTTCCCGCACTGGATCACCCAGTCCGGCTCCTGCAACACCCGCGAGGTCGTCCTCGAGCGCGACGGCACGAACGTCCAGCAGAACTCCTCCTGCGCGGCCACCAGCGGCCGTTGGTACTCCCCCTACGACGGCGCCACCTGGTCCGCCGCTTCCGACGTCGACATCGACCACCTGGTCCCGCTGGCCGAGGCCTGGGACTCCGGGGCCGGCTCCTGGACGACGTCCCGCCGCCAGTCCTTCGCCAACGACCTCACCCGTCCGCAGCTCATCGCGGTCACCGACAACGTCAACCAGGCCAAGAGCGACCAGGACCCGGCCACCTGGATGCCCTCCCGGACGGCGTACCGCTGCACCTACGTCCGTGCCTGGGTCCAGGTGAAGTACTACTACGGCCTCTCGGTCGACTCGGCCGAGAAGTCGGCGCTGCAGAACCACCTCGCGAGCTGCTGACACGCGCGCGGATTTCGTGTCGGGACCTCCCCGCTGACCTCCGTCCTTCCGTACCGTACGGGGCGACGGAGAGGGGAACGACATGTCCGCACTGCGCCTCGGCCCGCTGCTGAGGTACACCGACGGCTCGTCCGCGACCGTGTGGGTCGAGACGAGCCGTCCGTGCGCCGCCGAGGTGCGCTGCGCCGACGGCGCCGGCGGCACGGCCCGCACCTTCCAGATCGCGGGCCACCACTACGCGCTGATCCCGGTGACCGGCCTGACGGCCGGCACGACCACCACGTACGAGGTCTTCCTCGACGACACCCGCGTGTGGCCGCTGCCGGGCTCGCCCTTCCCGCCCTCGGCGATCCACACCCCGGGCCCGGAGGGCGGCCTGCGGGTCGCCTTCGGCTCCTGCCGCTGGGCCTCCCCACCGGCGGGCGGGCACGACCCGGTCGGCCCGGACGCCCTGGACGCGCTCGCCACCCGTCTCACGGCCGACCCGGAGGGCGAACGGCCGCACGTCCTGCTGCTGCTCGGCGACCAGGTGTACGCCGACGAGACCTCCGACTCCACCCAGCGCTGGCTGGCCGCCCGCCGCGACCTGAAGGAGCCGCCGGGCAGCGGCGTCGCGGACTACGAGGAATACACGCACCTCTACTACGAGTCGTGGCTCGACCCGCGGATCCGCTGGCTGCTGTCCACCGTGCCCAGTTTCATGATCTTCGACGACCACGACGTCATCGACGACTGGAACACCTCCGCCGCCTGGCTCGCCGACATGCGCTCCACCGGCTGGTGGCGGGAGCGGCTGCTGAGCGGCCTGATGTCGTACTGGGTCCACCAGCACCTCGGGAACCTCTCCCTCGAGGAGCTCGCCGCCGACCCGGTGTACGAGGCGGTCCGCGAGGTCCCCGACGGCACCGATGTGCTGCGCACCTTCGCCGCCCGCGCCGACGCCGATCCGACCACGGTCCGCTGGAGCTACCGGCGCGACTTCGGGCGCGTGCGCCTGGTCATGATCGACAGCCGCGCGGCCCGCGTCCTGGACGAGCGGGACCGCGCCATGCTCGACCCGGGCGAGGACGCCTGGCTGCGCGAGCAGGTGCGGGCCCGCTCCGAGGGCTACGACCACCTCCTGCTCGGCACCTCACTGCCCTGGCTGCTGCCGCACCTGGTGCACGACGCCGAGGGGTGGAACGCGGCGCTGTGCCGGGGCGAACGGGGCGAGCGCTGGGCGCGGTTCGGGGAGAAGCTGCGGCGGGCCGCCGATCTGGAGCACTGGTCGGCCTTCCCCGAGTCCTTCGCCGGGCTGGCGGAACTGATCGCCGAGGCGGGCTCGGGGCGGGACGCGCCGGCGACGGTGTGCGTACTGTCCGGGGACGTGCACCACGCCTACGTCGCCGAGCCCTCCTGGTCCGGCTCCGGCCCGGACGCCCGGGTGGTGCAGCTCGTCTGTTCCCCCGTACACAACTCGGTCCCCATGTCGATGCGGCTGGCCTTCCGCATCGGGTGGAGCGCGATGGCCCGCGGCATCGGCCGCGGCCTCGCCCGGCACGGCCGTCTGGCGCGTCTGCCGGTCAGCTGGCGCAAGACGGGCGGCCCCTGGTTCGGCAACCAGCTCATGACGCTGACCCTGCGGGGCCGTTCGGCCCGGCTGCGACTGGAACAGGCCGAGGTGCAGAAGGGGACGGGACCGCGCCTGACGACGCTCGCGGAATCCGAACTCACCCCGTCACGACGGTCAGCGGAGCGGTCCTGAGACACGTTTCATCCCCGGCCCGAACGCGCCGGGGCTTCCCGCGAGATCGCCGGCAACTCACCCATTCCATCCGCTTGTCACCGCTGTTTGCCGCTTATTACCGCCTATTACCGCCTATTACCGCCTACTGTCGCCAATTTTCTGCTTACTATCACTTGTTGCAGCTGTGGCCCATGATGCTAGTGACGCATCCCACAGAGACCGTCAATCCTTGCCCACGAACCTCGGTTCCCGCTCCCGGCGACGGCATGATGAGGCGGACCGTCCGCTTCCTGCCCGGCGGACCGACGACACGCGCCCCCCACGCCCGGGAGTCCCACCCTTGTCTGCGTCGACCGAGGAATCCGCTCCGGCAGCGAATCCCCCGAGTGTCTCCGTCGCCCTGGTCGGCGCCGGGCCGCGCGGCACCAGCGTGCTGGAACGCCTGTGCGCCTCCGCCCCGGAACTGCTCCCGCCCGGCGCCCGGCTGACGGTCCACGTGATCGACCCGGACCCGCCCGGCCCCGGCCGCGTCTGGCGCACCGCCCAGTCGTCCGAGCTGCTGATGAACACGGTGGCCTGCCAGGTGACCCTGTTCACCGACGACAGCGTGGACTGCTCGGGGCCGATCCGCCCGGGCCCGAGCCTGCACGCGTGGTCACGCGGGGCACTCGGGCCGGACGAGTACCCGACCCGGGCCGACTACGGCCGGTATCTGGAGTGGGTGTTCGCCGAGGTCGTGCGGGGCGCACCGCCGGCCGTGCGCGTCGAGACCCACCGGGCCCGCGCGACACGGCTGGACGACGGCCCCGGCGGCCACCAGACCGTCACCCTCGACGACGGCCGCACCCTGACCGGCCTGTCCGCGGTGGTCCTCGCCCAGGGGCATCTGCCGGCCACGGCCGACCCGGACCGGCTCCGTCTCGCGGCGCACGCCGCCCGGCACGGCCTGCACCACATCCCGCCCGCCAATCCGGCCGACGTCGACCTCTCCCGCGTCCCGCCGGGCGAAGCCGTCCTGCTGCGCGGCCTCGGCCTCAACTTCTTCGATCACATGGCCCTGCTGACGACCGGCCGCGGCGGCCGCTTCGTACGGGACGGCCGGCATCTGCGCTACCTCCCCTCCGGCCGCGAGCCGCGGCTGTACGCCGGTTCCCGGCGCGGCGTCCCGTACCAGGCCCGCGGCGACAACGCGAAGGGCCCGTACGGCCGGCACACCCCCCTCGTCCTCACCCCGGAGGTGATCGCGGGCTTCCGCAAGCGCGCGGACTCCGGGGAGGCGCCCGATTTCCTCGCGGAGATATGGCCGTTGGTGGCGAAGGAGGTGGAAACGGTCTACTACTCCGCCCTGGTCCGGCGCACGGGGGGTGCCGGTCCGGAGTTCGCCGACCGCTTCCTCGCCGTTGCGCACGGAGACCCCCAAGAGGCCCTGGTGCTCGATGAGTTCGGGGTGCCGGTCGCTGACCGGTGGTGCTGGGAGCGGATCTCCCAGCCGCATGCCGGGCGGGAGTTCGCGCATCCCGGTGAGTGGCGCGACTGGCTGCTGTCGTATCTGCGCGAGGACGCCGCACAGGCCGCGCTGGGCAATGTGCACGGCCCGTCGAAGGCCGCTCTCGACGTGCTGCGCGACCTGCGGAACGAACTCCGGCTCATCGTCGACCACGGCGGTCTCACCGGTGCCTCCCGCCGGGATCACCTGGACCGCTGGTACACCCCGCTGAACGCGTTCCTCTCCATCGGCCCGCCCCGGCGCCGTATCGAGGAGCTCGCGGCCCTGGTGGAGGCGGGTGTGGTGCGGGTGCTCGGGCCGCGCCTGCACGTGAGCGACGAGGAGGGGGCCTGGGCGGCGCACTCACCCGACGTGCCGGGTTCGGCCGTCCGTGTGACAACGCTCATAGAGGCCCGTCTGCCGGAACCGGACCTTCGGCGCACCGCCGACGACCTCCTCGCCGGACTGCTGCGCACCGGACAGTGCCGCCCGCACACCGTGGACGGTTACGAGACAGGGGGGTTGGATGTCACCACACGCCCTTATCATCTGATCGACCGTCAAGGAGTTGTACACACAAGGCGGTTCGCCTTCGGCGTGCCGACAGAAGGCGTGCACTGGGTCACCGCCGCGGGGGCCCGGCCAGGTGTGGATTCGGTCACCCTTTCGGACGCGGACGCGGTCGCGAGAGCGGCTCTACGTGCGGCAGGGGCCGGGATCGCGCCCCAAGCGGAGGCAAAACCGTGGCCAAATGTTGAACTTGCAAGTATCAATTAGGCACACCTAACGTGGTTACTCATCGGTTCTGTCCCCGACCGGCTCTCCCCCAGGGCCGGCCAACCGTAGGAGACCCCACATGACCGCACGCCTCAACGGCGCTCAGCCGTATGCGCTCGGACTGTTCCGAATCGTCATCGGCCTGCTGTTCGCCTGCCACGGAGCCGTCGCGCTCTTCGGCGTCCTCGGAGGCGTGGACGGCAAGGGCGGCACCGTCGCGACCGGCGCCTGGCCGAACTGGTACGCCGCCGTCATCGAACTCGTCGGCGGCACCCTGGTGCTGCTGGGCCTGGGCACCCGGGTCGCGGCGTTCATCTCCTCCGGCGCCATGGCGTACGCGTACTTCAAGGTCCACCAGCCCGAGGGCCTGTGGCCGATCGAGAACCACGGCGAGGGCGCGGCCATGTACTGCTGGGCCATGTTCCTGCTGATCTTCACGGGCTCCGGCGCGTTCGGCGTGGACCGGCTGCTGTCGCGGCGCCCGTCCGCGCAGGGGCAGCGGTCCACCGACCAGACGCCGGTGGCGGCCTGAGCCGTCCGGGCCCGGCCGGTTCCGCGGAACGGCGCCTTCCCGTGCACCGGGGAGGCGCCGTTGCGTTGCTCCCCCACGCCCCGGCGGCCACCCACCCGAACGGCACCGTGAAGCACGCGACGCCGACCCCGGCGCCGCCCGGCGCGCCGTGGACCACGACCGAGGACGCCACGCCCCGCCGGAACCCCCAGTCGTGCCGGGCCCGCACCGCGCCCGCCCCACGCCGGTCGGCGGTGAAGTCCAGCCAGACCTCGCCGAACACGGCAGCCGGGTGACGACCGGGGCGGGCCGGGGCGGTAGGGACGGGCGGGTCGGGGCGGGGCGAGCAAGGACGAGTAGGGACGAGGTGAACAGCCGGTACCGAACATACGAGCCCCCCGTGAATCGCCCGTCACGCCCCGGGCGTACGCTGTATGGCTGTCATGGCCACTCCTGCCGCTCCCCCCGCGCCATCGCGGCACGGTCTGGCCCACGGGGGATCACGGGGAGTCGCGGTGCTGGAGCAGGTGGGGTCGCTGATCGGCAGCCCATGGATCTACGCGGTGGTGGCCCTGTCCGTCCTGCTCGACGTGTTCCTGCCCGTGCTGCCCAGCGGCATCCTGGTGATCACTGTGGCCACGGCGGCGGCCGCGGGCTCAGCGACCGACGTGCCCGACATCCTCGTCCTGACCCTGTGCGCGGCCACCGCCTCCGTCCTGGGTGACCTGGTCGCCTACCGGCTCGCCTGGCGCGGCGGGGACCGCCTGGACCGGGCGATCTCCCGCTCCCGACGGCTGACCAGCGCGCAGGAACGTCTCGGCGCGACCCTCGCGCGAGGCGGCGGCGCCCTCGTCGTCCTCGCCCGCTTCGCGCCCGCCGGCCGCTCGGTCGTCTCCCTCGGCGCGGGCGCCGCCCACCACCGCGCCCGCGACTTCCTCCCCTGGTCGGCCCTGGCCGGTCTCACCTGGGCCGCGTACAGCGTCGCCCTCGGCTACTTCGGCGCCCACTGGTTGGGCGCGAGCTGGCTGGCGACGGCGGTGTCGGTGGGAGCGCTGTTCGGGGCCGGTGCGGGGGCGGCGTATCTGATGCGGCGCGAGCCGCAGACGTCGTAGACCGGGTTCCGGCCCACCACCACGACCACTTCAAGACCTGGAAGCGGCTGAGACATTGACCACCACAGCGTCGGGGAAAGCCTCTCGAATAAGACGGATCGTGCTCGCCGCGAGACGCCACCCACGGGCGATGCTGTGGGCCGCGGCGGGCATGATCACTCTCGGGTTACTCGTCGCGCTCCAGGTCGCCGCGCGCCACCTCGGCATACCGGGGCCGATCACCATGCAGGCGCGCGAGGTGATCCACGCCCCGAAGTCCGGCTTCCTGCTGTACGCCAGCATGGCGCTGATGATGGTGGTGCTCACCTGGCGGCAACGGCTCATCGCCGCCGGTGCCGCGATCGGCATCGACCTCGTCTTCCTGCTGGTGCGGTGGGCCACCGGCGCCGAGACAACCGACGGCCACCCCTTCGGCAACGGCGCCCTGTGGGTGATCCTGGGCTGCGCGGTCATCGCCCTCACCCGCCGCACCGGCCGGGAACGGATCCTGATGCTGAAGGGCGTGGGACTCGGCCTGCTGCTGGTGACCGGCCGCAAGACCGGCGACACCTGGCTGCTCATCACGTCGGAGACCCTCCCGGTCACGCTCGATCCGTACCTCGCCATGGCCGATCACGCGCTGGGCAACCCGTCGTGGCTGGCGGGCCGGATCCTCAGGGCCTCCGGCCCGGTCGGCGAGCACGCTCTCGACTACGTCTACGCCCAACTCGCGGTGGCAGCGGTCGTCGTGGCGCTGTACCAGCTGCGCAACGTGGCGGCCGAGCAGCGCTTCCCGCGCCACCACCTGGTGCGCACCTTCCTGGTGATCGGCCTCCTCGGACCGGCCGTCTACATGGTCTACCCGGTGGTCGGCCCGATCTTCGCCTACGGCCCCGAGGGCGGGCACTGGGCGGCGGCCGACCTGTGGCCGGACACCCTGCCGCCGGTCACCACCCCGTACCAGATGCCCTTCGACGAGATCACGCCGCGCAACTGCATGCCCAGCCTGCACACGGCGTGGGCCACCGCGATCTTCATCCACTCCCGCAAGGGCCCACGCGGGCTGCGTCTCGCGGGCACGTTCTGGCTGATCGCCACACTCGCCGCGACCCTGGGCTTCGGCTGGCACTACGGCGTGGACCTCGTCGCCGGCGTCGTGTTCGCCTACACCATCGAGGCGGCGCTGCGCACGTTCGACCGCGGCTGGGACCGGACCGGGACCCTGCTGGTCGTCCACGGGACGGTGGTCTTCGCCACGCTCCTGCTGTCGTACCGCTTCGCTCCGCTGGAGATGGCCCGCTACCCGTGGATCTCCGGCCCGCTGCTCCTGCTGGTGATGGCCTCGGTGGTCTACGGCTACCTGCGGACCGTCAAGCTGTGGGAAGGGACCGTCACGCCGGCGCCCCGACCGGAGCCGCAGCCCGAGCTGGTCTGAGACTCCGCGGCTCCACCAGGGGGCCTAACCGGCCCTGCGGGCCCCGGCCCCCCGGACCTCCAGCCCGTCGAGCAGTTCGGCCGTCGCCTGCGCGACGGCCTCCACGGCGCGGTCGAACACCTCCTGGTTGTGAGCGGCGGGGGCGCGGAAGCCCGAAACCTTCCGCACGTACTGCAAAGCGGCAGCGCGCACGTCCGCCACCGTGGCCTCCTCGGGCAACGCGGGCGGACGAAGCGTCTTGATACTCCGGCACATGCCCCCAGTCTCACCCTTTCGGCCCCGGTGCGACAGCGATGCCTGCCATGACCGTCCGGAGGCGGCCACCGTCCCGGGGCCGACCGACGAGAGGAACCCTCCGTGGCGAACGAACTCACCGTGGCCGTCCTCGGCCCCGGCGGCGTCGGCGGCCTGCTCGCCGCCCTGCTCTCCCGCGCCGGCCACCGCGTGATCTGCCTGTCCGGCGAGTAGACCGCCCAGGCCCTGCGCACCGACGGCATCGAGGCCCTCAGCGCCGCAGGCCCCACCACCCGCGTCCTGGAGGACGAGACGGCGGCCCTGTGGGCGAAGATGTCGTTCCTGGCCCCGTTCGCCCTGCTGACCACCCTCCCCCGAGCTCTCGACTTCGCTCGACCAGGGGGACTCCCATCTGCCTCCCTCTCGGCGAGGTCCGCACCCGGCATCGCGACGAACTGACCGCCCTCGTCGAGGAGACGGCCGCGATCAGCCACGCCTGCGGCGGCCCGGCGGACCCCGCCCAGGCCCTCGCCCGCTACGACTCCTTCCCGCCGACGACGAAGTCGTCGATGCAGCGCGACGCGGAGGCGGGCCGGCCGCTCGAACTGGACGCCATCGGCGGCGCGTTGCTGCGTGCCGCCGAGCGCCATGGCGTGGCGGCGCCGGTGACCGCTCGGGTGGTGGGCGAGCTGACCGGGGGGCCGGCCGCGAGTGGTCCGGGTGGATCGGGTGGATCGGGGAGCTCGGGGAGCGGCTGATCCCGCGTCCTGGCGTTGGTACACCCGTTCGCATGAACCACAGGAAGGAACTCGCCCACCCAATTCGAACAGGCGTATCATTGGGCCGTGGCTACGACCTATGACTTTCCGAGTGACCTCCTCGCCGGTCAGGAGGAACTCCATCAGGTCCGGGCCGAGTTGTCGGCCCTGCTGAAGCGGCTTCCCTGGTCGGTGGAGCCACTCGACGGCTTCAGCGACGACACCGGCTGGCGCAAGGTGGAGCGTCCCGCCTCCCCCGGCTGGACCGCCGACGAGCAGGCCGAAGTGGAGAAGCTCCGCCGACGGGAACACGAGCTCGCGGTGTTCGTCAGCACCCACCGCTACTGGTCCGAACTCACCGGCCCGGAACGGGTCGCGGCCCGCTCGGAACTGAAGCACGCGCACGAGGCCCCGCCGGAGGAGACCGACGGAGCCTCGTGACGCCCGGGGGCGGCGCTTGCCGACCGGCTCTGGTGATCACAGAAGAGGCCCCCCGGGGGAAGTCCCTGGGGGGCCTGCTGCTGGATCCTGTGGGCGCGGACGGTTTCGAACCGCCGACATCCTGCTTGTAAGGCAGGCGCTCTACCCCTGAGCTACGCACCCGGCTCCCGGGTCACGCGCCCAGGACGAGTCGACAGCCTACATCGCCTGGGGGACTGTCCCGCAAACCCGTATGGCGGGTCCGCGTCGCGTGTCCGTATCGCGGCTCCTCATCGCAGGTCCCCATCCGGGCGGACGTCTCCTCCCGCGAGGTCCGCACCCACACCGGCGACGGCTCGGTCCGTCTGGAGTTCGGCGTCGTACCGGACCGCGTGGAGTCCCGCAGCGGCGACGGCTCCGTGACCATCGCCCTCCCCCGGGCCGCCTACCGCGTGACCACCGAGACCGGTGACGGCGGAGTGGATGTGTCCGTGCCCCGCGACGAGAACAGCGCCCATGTGGTGTCCGCCCGCACCGGCGACGGCAAAGTGACGGTCCGAACGGTGAACTGACCGGCCTGTGTGTTCGTCCTTAACCGGTGGGAGAATGACACCGGGCAGGGTGGACCACAGCACGGGAGAGGGATGTGACGGCGACACCAGCGCAGCCGTACTCGCCGTCGGTGCCGCGCGCCCGTCTCCCGCGCCGCCGCCTCCCCCGCACCCCGGGCCCGCTCCGCGACACCCTCGCCCTGACGGTGCTGCCCCTGCTGGCCGCCCTGGCCCTGCCCGCCGCCTTCGCGGGCGGGGGCACCCGGCGCTGGTTCGGCGGCCGGGCCGAGAACCAGCGGGCCGAGGCGCAGACCGCGAAGGACGCCGCCGCGGCCGCCTTCTACGAGCTCGACACCGCCCAGCGCGACCTGCGCATCTCGATCGAGACGATCACCGCGGTCGACGACTCCCCCGCCGCCCGCCGCGCCGTCGCCGACTTCGACGCCCTCGGCAGACGCATCGACGAGGCCAGCCACCAGTACATCAACGCCGTCGACGCCCACGACCTCGACCGCGACGACCTGGAGGCCTCCGCCGCCTCCCGCGCCCGCGCCGAGCTGACCGCCGCCAAGGAGGAACTCGGCCGGGTCAAGCAGGACCTGGACCGGTTCACCGACGGCCTCGGCCCCCTGCTCGGCAAGGCCGAGACCCAGCTGGCCCGTCTCGCCCCCGCGGTCGAACGCGCCCGCCAGGCCCTGCTCGCCGCCTCCAACGCCCTCGACTCCGTACGAGGCTCGGGTCTGAGGGCGGACGATCTCGCCGCCCGTCTGGCCGCCCTCTCACCGGAGCTCACCAAGCTGAACCAGGGCGCGGGCCAGCACGGCGTACCGCGGACCCTGGAGCGGGCCGAGCAGGTCACCCGCGAGGCCGAGGCGGTCCGTGTGGAGGCCGAGCGGCTGCCGGAGCGCGCGGCCGAGATCGACCACCGGCTGGTGTCCCTGCGGACCCGCGCCCAGGCCCTCACCACCCGCTCGGAGCAGGTCGACCCGATCCTGAGCGAACTGCGCCGCCGCTTCACTGCGGCCTGCTGGCAGGACCTGCAGCACGTCCCCGACATCGCCGCCGGGAACGTACGCCAGGCCGAGACGAAACTGGCCGAGGCCCGCACCGCCCGCGAAGAACAGCGCTGGCCCGACGCCACGGCCCTGCTGTCGACCGTACGAGCCCTCCTCAACAGCACCGACGAGGCCGTCTCGGCCGCCGGCGACCGCCTGCACCGCCTGAACGCCGTGCAGAAGGACCCCCAGCAGGAGATCGAACGCACCCGCTTCACCATCCGCGACGCCCAGCGCCTCGCCATGGCCGGCCGCAACACCCCCGACCCGCGCCATGCCCGCCCCCTGGACGACGCCGTCTCCCGCCTGGACCGCGCCATCGCCGGCCTCGACGGCCGCCACCCCGACTACTGGCACTTCCTCACGGAGACGGAAGCGGTACGCCGCGCCGTGGCCCACGTGGTCTCCCGGATCCGCGAGGAACGCGGAGCCGGCCATTGACCGTGCCGGTTAACCTGTGGGCATGCCTCGCTACGAGTACCGCTGCCGGACCTGCGGCGACACCTTCGAACTGAGCCGTCCCATGGCGGAGTCCTCCGCTCCCGCGGCCTGCCCCTCGGGTCACGACGACACGGTGAAGCTCCTCTCCACGGTCTCGGTGGCCGGCTCGGCCTCCGCCCCGGCACCGGCACCCCCCGCGGGCGGTGGGGGCGGCGGCGGCTGCTGCGGTGGCGGCTGCTGCGGCTGACGCCGTTCCTCAGGTTTTCTCAGGTTTCCTCAGGAGCCCTTCAGGTTCGGTTTCCTAGCGTGGCGGTATGACAGCCATCGCCGCGGACGCCGGACCGCAGTGGGTCAACGACCTCATGGACGCGCTGGGCGCGCCGGGTGCCGGTCTCGCCATCGCCCTGGAGAACCTGTTCCCGCCCCTGCCCAGCGAGGTGATCCTGCCGCTCGCCGGGTTCGCCGCCAGCAGCGGGCGGATGAGCCTGCTCGCCGCCCTGCTGTGGACGACGGCCGGCTCGGTGATCGGCGCGCTCGCGCTGTACGGCGTCGGTGCGCTGCTCGGCCGTGACCGGACGGTGGCCATGGCGGCCCGGCTGCCGTTGGTGAAGGCCTCGGACATCGAGCGGACGGAGGCGTGGTTCCTGCGGCACGGCACCAAGGCGGTGTTCTTCGGCCGGATGATCCCGGTCTTCCGCAGCCTGATCTCCGTGCCGGCGGGCGTCGAGCGCATGCGCCTGCCGGTGTTCCTGGGGCTGACCACGCTGGGCAGCGCGATCTGGAACACGGCGTTCGTCCTCGCGGGCTACTTCCTCGGCGCGAACTGGCATCAGGTCACGAGCATCGTCTCCGCCTACTCGAAGGTGGTCCTGGCCATGGCGGCGCTCGCGGTGCTGGTGTTCATCGCGCTGCGGGCGCTGCGACCGGGCGCAGGCCGCCGCCGGCTGGACGGACGGGTCCAGGCCGAGGGCCCGCGCCCGTCCCGCCTCGACGGTGGCGCCGGCGTCACCGAGGTGATCGCACCGTCCGCAGGAGCTCCCGCAGGATCCGCTCCCCGGCGAGGACGCCCCGCTCGGGAAGCGCCCTGATCGCGGGAGCCGTCCAGTCGGTGTCGGCCAGCTCCCCGTGCCCGGGGCGCCAGCCCTGGTCGGCCGCGAGGAGCAGGTCGGCGTCGAGCAGGGAGTCGCCGGCGGCGAGGGTGAGGTCGGCGCCGGTCCGGCGAGCCACCTCGCGCATCGCCGCGCTCTTGGTGAGCGGCTTGGGCACGGCGTAGATCTTGCGGCCCTGGAGGGACACGGTCCAGCCGCGGTTCTCCGCCCACACCGCGAGTTCCTTCACCCAGTCCTCGTGCAGCAGTTCACGCTCGACGACGAGGTAGGCGAAGAGGTCGTCGGCGACGCGGTGCTTGCGCACCCAGACCGGGTCGGCGGCCCGCAGCAGGTGCTCCTGCACCTCCGCCAGGGGCGCGCACTGGTCGGCCAGCCGTGCGGTCACCTGTGCGTGCCAGTCGGGGTCGGAGACGCCGTCCACCAGCAGGTGTCCGCCGTTCGCGCAGATCGCGTACGTGGGTGCGGGTCCCGGCAGGTTGATGCGCTGGTACTGCTTGCGCGTCCGGGTCGTCGTCGGCACGAACACGGCCGCGTCGCCCAGGTCGGTGAGGAGCTGGGCCGCCGTCTCCGTCATGTACGACAGCGGCTTGCTCTCGTGCACCTCCACGCACAGCAGCCGGGGCGCCCGGGCGTCCGGCATGGTCAGCGCCAGAGCGGCGGCGGAGTAGATCAGTGTGCGGTCGAGGTCGCTCGCGACGAGTGCGGGCATCAGACCGTCACCGCCTTGCCGTCGGCGCCGGTCGCGCCCCGGGTGTACCTGGGGTGGATCAGGCCGACGCAGGTGTAGGGCAGCTCGGCGACCTCCTCGACGGGCACGCCGCGTTGCTCGGCCAGCAGGCGGACGTGGTCGAGGTCGCTGCCCGCGCCGGCGCGTGCCAGGACCTTCCAGGGCACGCGGCGCAGCATCACCCTGGTGGTCTCGCCGACGCCGGGCTTGACGAGGTTCACGTCGTGGATGCCGTACTCCTCGCTGATGCGCTCGACGGCGGCCCAGCCCTCCCAGGTGGGCGAGCGGTCGGCGGCGAGCAGGTCCTTGGCCTGGGCGCAGGCAGCGTCGGCGACCTCGGGGAAGCGGGCGGACACGGCGTCCAGGAAGGTTACCGAGACGTCGGTTCCGGCGAGTTCGCGGTAGAACTTCGCGCCGTGGAAGTCGTGCGGTCCGACCAGGTCCGCGCGCAGCACGGTCCGTGAGATCAGGCCGGACACGGTCGAGTTGAGGCAGGCGGAGGGGATGAGGAAGTCCTCGCGGGTGCCGTAGGTCCGTACGCATGAGCCCGGGTCGGCCAGGACCGCGATCTCGGAGCTGAAGCCGGTGATGCCGTCGGACTTCTCGAACTCCGTAAGCGCCTGGGCGAGTTCGCGGGTGATGGCGCCCTTGCCGGTCCAGCCGTCGACGAAGACGACGTCCCGGGGGTCGTGGTGCTCGGCGAGCCAGCGCAGCGCGTTGGCGTCGATGCCCCGGCCGCGGACGATCGACACGGCGTAGTGCGGCAGGTCGAGGCCGTGCCGGTACTGGGCCCAGCGGCGCATGAGGATGCCGACGGGGGTCCCGGCGCGGGCCAGGGAGACCAGGACGGGGCGCGGGGACCGCTCCGCGAGGACCGTCTCGGTGACCACCCCGGCCGCCTGGGCGATGCGGGCCGCCGAGTCCTCCAGCGCGGCGTGGAACAGTCCCTGGTACTGCTCGCTCGGCTGGTACTCCACGGGCAGCGACTCCGCGTAGTGCGCGCCGCCGCTCTGGATCGCCTCCTCGCGCTCCTCGGTCGGCGCCTCCAGCGTCACGTCCGAGAGGTCCTGGAGCAGCCAGCCGACCTCCTCGGGCGCGTACGAGGAGAAGGCGGGGCCGCGCAGGGGCTCGGGCAGCATGGAGGGCCTTTCGGAGGCATGCGGGGGCTCGGGGACGTACGACGGTACGACGGCGAGGAGGACCCGCGGCGTGTGCGCGGCCAGCCGGGCCAGCAGACCGTCGGGAGCATGCAGGGCGGGGGTGTCCGCGGCCGAGTCGACGACGGCGACGACGGCGTCGAAACCGGCGCCCGCGACGTTGTAGGCGTACCGCTCCCCGGGTCCGTCCGCGGGGTCGTCGTGCGCGGGGAAGACCAGGCGGGTGCGTATCGCGTAGCCGGGGTCGTCGACGGCGAGGACGGGCGAGCGGGTGGTGGTGGAGTAGCGCACCTCGGCGTCCGTCGTCCGCTCCAGGGTCTCGGCGAGCCGCAGCGGGGCGTACATGAGCTCCTCGAAGCCCAGTACGTGCACGCGCCGGGCTCCCTGCGGCAGCGCCTCGGCGAGCCGGGCCGCCATCGCGGGCAGGGCGGCCTCCAGGCGCTCCCGGTGGGCGGGCGTGAACCCGTGCCGCCCGCCGTCCGGCAGGTCGCGGGGCCAGCGCAGGTCCACGCGGGTGATGTGGGGGCGGGTGCCGTTGTCGTCCGGGTGCGGGCCGGTGGGGGCTGGTCGCGCAGTTCCCGGCGCCCCCAAGGGGCTCGTTGCAACGCCTTCAAGGGGCGCGGGGCTGTGTCGAGATACGGCTCCGCCGCGGGGCGCGACCGGCCACGACGAACCGTCTTCCGTGGCGCTCCCGGACTCGTACCGCGCGACCAGCTCCTGCCCCTTCTCCAGCACCCCCTCGGGCAGCCGCACGGTTCCCGAGGCCGCCGTGACCAGGTCCACGCGGGCGTCGATCTCGCGGGCGAACTCCTCCAGCCGGCCGGCGTCGGCCGGCGAGCGCATGTCCACCAGCGCGACCACGACGTAGCGCCGCCGTGGACAGCGTCCGTGCAGGTCACGAATGGTGTTGAGGACGGTGTTGCCGGTGGAGAACTCGTCGTCGACCAGGACCAGCGGCCCCTCACCGGTGAGCAGCGCGGGGTCCTCCGGCAGCAGCAGGTGCGAGGTCGCGTGGGAGTGGGACTCCTCGAAGCCGCCGGCCGGGGCGACACCGGCGACCGGGCGGCGGGTGGAGTGCAGACAGGGGGCGAGGCCCAGCCCGTCGGCGACGGAGTGGCCGAGGCCGGTCGCGGTCTCCGCGTAGCCGAGGACGACGGCCGCGCGTGCCTCGTCGGCGCCCAGCAGCTCACGCACGCGGCGGCCGAGCGCGACGCCGTGCCCGTACACGACGGACGGCGACTGCGGTACGTGCTTGCCCAGCACGTTCGACACGAGCAGGTGGGCCCGCTTGGGGTTGCGGCGCAGGGCCAGCCCCAGCATGCCGGTCAGCCGGTCGTCGCCGGCGAGCTCGACGCCGAGCCGCTCGGCGACCCAGTCGCCGGACCAGACGCCGTCGGTCTGCCCGGTCGCCCCGGCCGGCCGGCCGGCCCGCGGGCTGTCGCGCACCTCGCGGTGCTCCCCCTCGTTCACTGCCTTGTCCATGAAATCCCTGCGTCGAGTCCACCGATGTACCCCAAGGGTCCCCGGCCCCCTGTGCTTCCGAGCCCTTCACACTCCGTGCCGTCAGTCCCGCAGCCCCGCCGCCAGCAGTTCCACAAAGCCGATGTCCTCGCCCGCCACGCCGAAAACCTCGGCGCGCAGCAGGGTCCGCTCGGCCCAGGCCCGGTGCGGCTTCACCTCGTTCATCTTGTTCGTGTAGGCCGACCTCAGCACGCCCCCGCCGCCGCGCTCGGGGCGCAGGATGTCCTGGGCGTCCGTGTACTCCTCGTGGCTGACGACCGACAGGGCGTGCACCGGAAGCACGTGGGAGGGGTGGATGCAGGTCTTGCCCAGCAGGCCGTTGGCGTGGTCCAGGGAGATCTCCCTCAGCAGGCCGTCCATGGCGTGCTCAATCAGCTTCTCGCGCAGTTCCGCCGCCTGCACCTCCAGGAAGGGGCTCTGCCGCAGCAGCGGCTTGAACATGCGCTCCTGGACGCGGAAGTACTCCCACACCGGCCCGGTCACGGTGAAGCCGGTCCCGTCGGCGCGGCCCAGCATGTTCACCACGTCGGCGATCACGGACGCCACGATCTGCACGTCGTAGGCCGTCATGTCGGGGCCTCTGCGCAGTCCGTAGGAGGAGCAGAAGTCCGTCACGCCGAGGCGCAGGGCGAGGACGCGGTCGCGGTACTTGTCGATCGCCCGGGAGATGCCCTCCAGGGTCTCCACGCGCGACTCCCGGTAGAGCAGCTCGGGCGACTCCAGCACGGGCATGGCGAAAAGGCGATGGCCGCTTTCGGCCTCGGCGGTCGCCAGCGCCTCGAGGAAGGGGATGCCGCGGTTTTCGGTGAACTTGGGCAGGACGAATCCGGACAGCAGCCGGACGGCGGGGCCGAGGCGTCGCACCAGGTCGGGAATCTGCTCGGGGACGCGGACGCGGACGAACAGCAGCGGCGGATCCGCGTCCGGGAGGCCGGCGAGGGCGGTGAGCTGGCGGACGAGGTTCTCCTCGCCCGGGCCGACGTCCGCGTCGTCGATCGAGTCCTCCAGGCACAGCACCATCGAGACGACGCCGCGCCCCGCCTGCTTGAGGATGTCGTCGGTGAGGCGGGGCCGGGTGGCCGGACTGTAGAGCGTGGCGCCCAGAGCCGCCGAGAGCAGCCGGCCCGGTGAGTCCGGGCCGAACGTGCACGGCTCGCGATGGAAGAGACGCTTCCGCACCTCAGGGGCGATATGCCCGAAATGACGCATGGAACTCCCCCGTGGTGGTGGTGCGGCCTGCGAATCGACGAAAGCTGGCCGGTAATAGTACGTAAAAGTCCATGTCGCAGGTTCCCGTCAGGCATGAATATCAGGTAACGCGGGCAAGCACAGCCGGGCCCGGCCATGACGACGGTAGTCCGCGACGGCCGTCGGCGCCGCTCGTGGCGCCGCGGCCCCCCGCGTTGTCGTGAGCAGGACCGAGAAGGCAGGATGACCGCATGACGCACGCGATGCTGAAGGGGTCGAACGTCCCGCTGGAAGCCACCACGGTACGCGCCGTGCTGCGCTGGACACCCGGGCAGGGGGTTCCGGATGTCGACGCCTCCGCGCTGCTCCTCGGCCCCGACGGTCGTGTGCGCTCCGACGAGGACTTCGTCTTCTACAATCAGCCCCGGCACCCTTCCGGGACGGTGTGGCGGCTCGGCAAGAAGCGGGTCGCCGAGGGCCTGACCGACACGGTCCAGACAGACCTCACCGGAGTCGAGCCGGAAGTCGGCCGGATTCTGGTGGTGGCATCGGCGGACGGCGTCACGTTCGACCGCGTACAGTCGCTGCGCATTCTGCTGTACGACGCGGTGGACCCGGGCGCGGAGGCGCTGGCGTACTTCGACGTGAAGCCGGAGACGGGCGAGGAGACCGCACTGATCTGCGGCGAGCTGTACCGGCGCGGGGAGGGCTGGAAGTTCCGGGCCCTGGGCGAGGGCTACTCGAACGGGCTGAAGGGCCTGGCCACCGACTTCGGCATCTCGGTGGACGAGTCGGAGGCGGCGGCGGAGGAAGCGGCGAAGGAGGAGCCGACCACGTCGGTCCCCACCCCGCCCACCACGACCGCACCCGCGCAGCCCACGACCGCCGGTCCCGCCCGGCAGGCCTCCCCCGAGGCATCCCCTCCGCTGCCCCCGGAGCAGCCGGCCGGGGTGCCGTCGCAGCCCGGCTACGGGTATCCGGTCCAGCAGCCCCCGCCGACGCAGCCGGCGTACGGCTACCCGCACCCCACGAGCCGGCCCGCGTACGGCTACCCCCAGGCCCCGGCCGCGGCGGGCGCCCCGGCCGCGCAGTCCGGCTACGCCTACCCGCCGCCGGCCGGCCCGGCCCTCGACCCGGACTTCCGTCTGCCGCCGCAGGGGCCGCAGTTCATCGGCCGCTGAGACGCCGCGGCCGCGACGGTCTCAGCGGTCGACCTTCGTCTTGTAGCCCCTCCCCCACTGCAGCCCCCAGCCGTACAGGCGGTCCAGTTCGGCCTGGAAGCCGTAGACGAACTTCACCTCGCGGCGGACCACGATCTCGTTCTTGACCTTCTCGATCATGACGACGGCGCAGGAGCGGGCCTGCGGCTGGCGTTCGTCGAGGTGGATCTCGATGCGCGGTCCGCTGCTCGGGTAGAGGGTGACGATCGCCTGGGTGCGGTCGAAGGCGGGCGTCTGGTCGTAGATGTAGACGAAGATCAGCAGCCGCTTGATGTCGTCACGGTGGTCGAGGTTGATGTACATCGTCTCGCCGGACCCGGAGCCGAAGCGGTCATCGCCGCTGAGCTTGACGTAGGGCGGGGCGTTGACGTCGCCGAAGTAGCCGCCGAGGGGCTGGACGACGCCCTTGGTGCCGTCCTGGAGTTCGTAGAGACAGCCCAGGTCGAGGTCGACGTTGACCATGCTCTGGCTGTGGCCCATGACCTCGGGCGGTTTGAGGGCCCGGAAGGGGTGCCGCAGCAGGCTCTCGCGCTGGGAGCCGCCGATGTCGGACGTGCGCATCCGCCAGCTCAGGTTGACGCGTAGATGGCCGTTGGCCGCGTCCTGTTTGGTGAGTGATATCTGCGCGCGCCGCTTGGTCAGTTCGATCGCGTTGGTAGTCCCGTTGCCCGAGTCGAACTGCGCTTCGCCCCGCCGGAGTCCGTCGAACAGGCCCATTCCGCCCCCACGTTCACTTGGAGACCGCGGGTCATCGCCGTACCCGCGGCCCTTGACGACCGACGGGGCGGCCGCCGAGGAGTCGCCTCGGTGGCCGCCCCGCACAGAGCGTTCCTCACCCGGAGGGGTGTCACACCCCGGACGAGACCTGAGTCTTCTCGTCCGAGCCGCTCTCTCCCCCGACCGTCGCGATGGCCTTGTTGCGGCGCACGGAGGACCAGAAGGAGGCGGCGATCAGGACGACGCCGATGAGGCCGGTGATGATCTCGTTGATCTCGTACTGGATGGTGACGAGCAGGATCATGGCGAGGGCACCGATCGCGTAGTGCGCGCCGTGCTCCAGGTAGACGTAGTCGTCGAGGGTGCCCTGGCGGACCAGGTAGACCGTCAGCGACCGGACGTACATGGCGCCGACGCCGAGGCCGAGGGCCATCAGGACGATGTCGTTGGTGATGGCGAAGGCACCGATCACGCCGTCGAAGGAGAAGGACGCGTCCAGGACCTCCAGGTAGAGGAACATGAAGAACGCGGCCTTGCCGGCCAGCGCGATCGCCGACTTGGGCCTGCCCTCGCGCTCGGCCTTCTCCTCGGCCTCGTGTTCGCGCTCCTCCCCCTCTTCGAGCTTGCCCTCGAAGTAGCCGGAGAGTCCGCCGACGAGCATGTAGGTGATCAGGCCGGCGATACCGGACAGCAGGACGGTCTCCGCCTTGTCGGCATGGGTGCCGCCGTGCTGGTGGGCGTGGGCTCCGAAGGTGATGGCGGAGACCAGCAGGATGATCAGGGCGATGCAGACCGACAGCATGTCGACCTTGCCGAGCTTGGCCAGCGGGCGCTCCAGCCAGCCGAGCCACTTGATGTCCCGGTCCTCGAAGATGAAGTCGAGGAAGATCATCAGCAGGAACATGCCACCGAAGGCGGCGATCGACGGGTGGGCGTCGGTCACCAGCTCCTGGTAGCGGTCCCTGTCCGTGAGCGCGAGGTCGACGGCCTCGATCGGGCCCAGCTGGGCGCTGACCGCGACGATCACGACGGGGAAGACCAGCCGCATACCGAAGACGGCGATCAGGATGCCGATGGTGAGGAAGATCTTCTGCCAGAAGGCATTCATCTTCTTCAGGATTCCGGCGTTGACCACCGCGTTGTCGAAGGACAGCGAGATCTCGAGGATGGACAGGATCGCAACGATGCCGAACGCGGTCCACCCTCCGTAGAAGATCGCTGCGACCAGGCCGAGCGCGGTGACCGCGAACGACCACCCGAAGGTTTTCAGAACCACTGGCTACCCAATCGTGTGTGTACGGGGCTCCCCCGCGCCGTACCCGGCTTTACGAAACTTTTGAAGCCGCAGTCTAGTCGGGGCCCCTCCTCACCCCACGGGGCCCAGGATTTTGCTCATATCGCGTTATGAAACGTTGACTCCGAAGTCCATGGCGATGCCATGCAGCCCCGACGCGTACCCCTGCCCGACGGCCCTGAACTTCCACTCGCCCTGGTGGCGATAGACCTCGCCGAAGATCATCGCGGTCTCCGTGGAGGCGTCCTCACTGAGGTCGTAGCGGGCGAGTTCCTGGCCGTCGGCCTGGTTCACGACGCGGATGAACGCGTTGCTGACCTGGCCGAAGGCCTGGCCGCGCTCGTCGGCCAGGTGGATGGAGACGGGGAACACGATCTTGTCGCACTGCGGCGGCACCTTGGAGAGGTCGATCAGGAGCGACTCGTCGTCGCCGTCACCCTCGCCGGTGAGGTTGTCACCTGTGTGCTCGACCGAACCGTCCGGGCTCTTGAGCTGGTTGTAGAAGACGAACCACTCGTCCCCGAGCACGCGCCCGCCGGCGCACATCAGGGCGCTGGCGTCGAGGTCGAAGGGCGCTCCGGTGGTGGAGCGCGCGTCCCAGCCGAGCCCGATCATCACCTGCGTGAGGTTCGGTGCGGCCTTGGACAGGGAGACATTGCCCCCTTTGGCAAGCGTGACGCCCATCTGATGTCCCTCCCCGGGTCGTTGTACTGAGGTGCTCTTGCACGTCCGGCGCCGCACGTAAACCGTGCGGCGCCGGACGGGAAGACCTGGGGGCCCTGTCGTCGGGGCCCGTCAGGTGGCTCAGACGTTCACGCCGAAGTCCTGCGCGATGCCGCGCAGGCCCGAGGCGTAGCCCTGGCCGATGGCGCGGAACTTCCACTCCGCGCCGTGCCGGTAGAGCTCACCGAAGACCATGGCGGTCTCGGTGGAGGCGTCCTCGCTGAGGTCGTACCGGGCGATCTCCGCGCCGCCGGCCTGGTTCACCACGCGGATGAACGCGTTGCGCACCTGGCCGAAGGACTGCTGGCGGGTCTCGGCGTCGTAGATCGAGACCGGGAAGACGATCTTTTCCACGTCGGCCGGGACGGTGGTGAGATTGACCTTGATCTGCTCGTCGTCACCCTCGCCCTCACCGGTGAGGTTGTCACCGGTGTGCTCGACGGAGCCGTCCGGGGTCTTGAGGTTGTTGAAGAAGATGAAGTGCTGGTCGTTGCCGACCTTGCCGGAGTTGTTCAGCAGCAGCGCGCTGGCGTCCAGGTCGAAGTCGGTGCCGGTCGTGGTGCGGATGTCCCACCCCAGACCGATGATGACCGCGGTCAGACCGGGCGCCTCCTTGCTCAGCGATACGTTGCCGCCCTTGCTGAGGCTGACTCCCACGAGTCCTCCATTGGTGTCCAGGGGCGGATGCCCCGTTGTGCTCGGATGTCGGATCAACGAGTCGATCCTAGTGACGGGTTCCCGCCCCTCGCAGGCCCTGAAGCCGACATTTCAGCGGGTGTCGAGCGCATGACGCCCGACCGGCGTCACAGGGAGTCGAGCGCCTTCACGTAGTCGTTCAGGTCGCGCGCGTCCGGCAGGCCGTTGACGACGGTCCACCGCACGACGCCCTCCTTGTCGATGACGAAGGTGCCGCGCACGGCGCAGCCCTTGTCCTCGTCGAAGACGCCGTAGGCCCGCGAGACGTTGCCGTGCGGCCAGAAGTCGGACAGCAGCGGGTACTCCAGGCCCTCCTGCTCGGCGAAGACGCGCAGGGTGTGGATGGAGTCGTTGGAGACGGCGAGCAGCTGGGTGTCGCGGTCGGAGAACTGCGGGAGGTGGTCGCGCAGCTCGCACAGCTCGCCGGTGCACACGCCGGTGAAGGCGAAGGGGTAGAAGAGCAGGACGACGTTCTTGGAACCACGGAAGTCGGACAGCTGCACCGTCGCGCCGTGGTTGTCCTTGAGCTCGAAGTCGGGGGCCTTCTCGCCGACCTGGATGGCCATCGCTGTGGGTGTCCCTTCCTGGGGTTTCTCGGACAGGACCACCCTACGCAGGCACCGGCGAAGGCCGGTGGGCGGGCCGACGGCGTCGGCCCGCCCCGCCTGCGGCTAACGCTTGGACTTGGCGGCCTTGGGCGTAGCCAGGCGGCTGCCGCTCCAGTCCTTGCCGACGCTGACGCTCTTGGACGCCGTCAGACCCGCCGTCGTGGCGGCTTCCGAGATCTCGCTCGGCTCCACATAGCCCGAACGGCCGGTCTTCGGCGTGAGGAGCAGGATCGCACCGCCCTCTTCGATGTACGTGGTGGCATCGACCAGCGCATCCGTCAGGTCGCCGTCGTCGTCACGGAACCACAGCACAACGGCGTCGGCCACGTCGTCGTAGTCCTCGTCCACCAGGTCGCCCTCGATGACTTCCTCGATGGTCTTGCGGAGCTCCTGGTCCACGTCGTCGTCGTAGCCGATCTCCTGGACCACCTGCCCGGGCTGGAACCCCAGCCTGGCGGCAGGGTTCGTCCGCTCCTCCGCGTGGTCCGCGGTCGCGCTCACGGGTTGCCTCCTGATCATGTTTTGGGAATAACTCAGCCACGCGCGTGCGCGAAGCATTGGCCGTAGTCCACACGGGCGGGACGGATCGCGCAAGTACCCGGCCGTTCAGACCGCCGAAACGGTGACGATCCTGGCGGTGTCACCGCAACTCCAGGCACACCATCATGACCCCAGGTGACGCACACCACACCTTTCTGCCCCGTTTGGGCGTTTGGGAATCGTCTGTGGGTACGAGACTCGAAGGTATTCGCCCCCTACGTCACGGAGCCGATCCCACGCACGGGTTACCGCTCGGTAGAGATGACGTTTCACGGCACCTGGGTGGACCATGGGGATCGGCGCAGCCCCCAGCGACGACGCCCAGCGACGACAGCGAAACAGCGGCCCTCGCACGGCCCTCTGACAGGTAAGGAACAGCGTGGCTTCCGCATCCGATCGCAACCCGATCATCATTGGCGGCCTTCCGAGTCAGGTTCCTGACTTCGATCCCGAAGAGACCCAGGAGTGGCTCGACTCCCTCGACGCCGCCGTCGACGAGCGCGGCCGGGAGCGCG
The DNA here is from genome assembly GCF_055578235.1 of Streptomyces sp. NPDC033136. Lineage (NCBI taxonomy): Bacteria > Bacillati > Actinomycetota > Actinomycetes > Kitasatosporales > Streptomycetaceae > Streptomyces > Streptomyces sp. NPDC033136. Next base: position 183,398 of record NZ_JBVIPD010000011.1, on the reverse strand, counting down.
CCCGCTACCTGATGCTGCGGCTGATCGAGCGGGCCCGCGAGAAGCGCGTGGCCGTGCCGGAGATGCGCAGCACGGACTACGTCAACACCATCCCCACCAAGAGCGAGCCGTTCTTCCCCGGGAACGAGGACATCGAGCGCAAGATCCTCAACGCCACCCGCTGGAACGCGGCGGTCATGGTCTCCCGGGCCCAGCGCCCCGGCATCGGCGTCGGCGGCCACATCGCCACGTTCGCGTCCTCCGCCTCCCTCTACGACGTCGGCTTCAACCACTTCTTCCGCGGCAAGGACGAGGGCGACGGCGGCGACCAGGTCTTCTTCCAGGGGCACGCCTCGCCGGGCATCTACGCCCGCGCGTTCCTGCTGGACCGGCTGAGCGAGCAGCACCTGGACGGGTTCCGCCAGGAGAAGTCGAAGGCGCCGTACGGGCTGTCGTCGTACCCGCACCCGCGCCTGATGCCGGACTTCTGGGAGTTCCCGACGGTGTCGATGGGCCTCGGCCCGATCGGCGCCATCTACCAGGCGCGCATGAACCGCTACATGCACGCGCGCGGGATCGCGGACACCTCGAAGTCGCAGGTGTGGGCGTTCCTCGGCGACGGCGAGATGGACGAGCCGGAGTCGCTGGGCCAGTTGTCCATCGCCGCCCGCGAGGGCCTGGACAACCTCACGTTCGTCGTCAACTGCAACCTGCAGCGCCTCGACGGCCCGGTGCGCGGCAACGGAAAGATCATCCAGGAGCTGGAGTCGATCTTCCGCGGCGCCGGCTGGAACGTGATCAAGCTGGTCTGGGACCGCACCTGGGACCCGCTGCTCGCCCAGGACCGCGACGGTGTGCTGGTCAACAAGATGAACACCACGCCGGACGGACAGTTCCAGACGTACGCGACGGAGACCGGCGCGTACATCCGCGACCACTTCTTCGGCGACGACCACCGGCTGCGCGCGATGGTCGAGGGCATGACCGACGACCAGATCCTGCACTTGGGGCGCGGCGGTCACGACCACCGGAAGATCTTCGCGGCGTACAAGGCGGCCGCGGAGCACAAGGGCCAGCCGACGGTGATCCTCGCCAAGACGATCAAGGGCTGGACGCTGGGCCCGAACTTCGAGGGCCGCAACGCCACGCACCAGATGAAGAAGCTCACGGTCGACGACCTCAAGCGCTTCCGCGACCGTCTGCACCTGCCTATCCCGGACAAGGAGCTGGAGTCCGGCGCCCCGCCGTACTACCACCCGGGCCGGGACTCGGAGGAGATCCAGTACATGCACGACCGCCGCAAGGGTCTCGGCGGTTACGTCCCCACACGCGTGGTCCGCTCCAAGCCGCTGGCGCTGCCCGAGGAGAAGACGTACGCGACCGTGAAGAAGGGGTCGGGCCAGCAGTCCATCGCGACGACGATGGCCTTCGTGCGGCTCCTGAAGGACCTCATGCGGGACAAGGAGATCGGCAAGCGGTTCGTACTGATCGCGCCGGACGAGTACCGCACGTTCGGGATGGACTCCTTCTTCCCGAGCGCGAAGATCTACAACCCGCTCGGGCAGCAGTACGAGTCGGTCGACCGCGACCTGCTGCTCGCCTACAAGGAGTCGCCGAACGGCCAGATGCTCCACGACGGCATCTCGGAGGCCGGCTGTACGGCGTCCCTGATCGCGGCCGGGTCGGCGTACGCGACGCACGGCGAGCCGCTCATCCCGGTCTACGTCTTCTACTCGATGTTCGGTTTCCAGCGCACCGGCGACCAGTTCTGGCAGATGGCGGACCAGCTGGCCCGCGGCTTCGTCCTGGGCGCGACCGCCGGGCGTACGACCCTGACCGGTGAGGGTCTCCAGCACGCGGACGGCCACTCGCAGCTGCTGGCCTCCACGAACCCGGGCTGCGTGGCGTACGACCCGGCGTTCGGCTTCGAGATCGCGCACATCGTGAAGGACGGCCTGCGCCGGATGTACGGAGGCTCCGAGGAGCACCCGCACGGCGAGGACGTCTTCTACTACCTGACCGTCTACAACGAGCCCATCCAGCACCCGGCCGAGCCCGAGAACGTGGACGTCGACGGCATCCTCAAGGGCCTCTACCGCTTCAGCGAGGGCACGGCCGGCACGATCCCGGCGCAGATCATGGCGTCGGGTGTCGCGGTGCCGTGGGCGGTCGAGGCGCAGAAGATCCTCGCGGAGGACTGGAACGTCAAGGCCGACGTCTGGTCGGCGACCTCCTGGAACGAGCTGCGGCGCGAGGCTGTGGACTGCGAGGAGCACAACCTGCTGCGCCCCGAGGAGGAGCAGCGGGTGCCGTACGTGACGCGGAAGCTGGCCGACGCGCAGGGACCGGTCGTGGCCGTGTCCGACTGGATGCGGTCGGTTCCGGACCAGATCGCGCGCTGGGTGCCGCAGACGTACCAGTCGCTCGGCGCCGACGGCTTCGGCTTCGCCGACACCCGGGGCGCCGCCCGCCGCTTCTTCCACATCGACGCGCAGTCGATCGTGGTGGGAGTGCTGACCGAACTGGCCCGTGCGGGCAAGGTCGACCGCTCCGTGCTCAAGCAGGCCATCGACCGGTACCAGCTGCTCGACGTGTCGGCGGCGGACCCGGGAGCCGCGGGGGGCGACGCGTAAGACGCCGGGATCGCACACCATTCCTTGGGGCGGCACCCTCACCGGTGCCGCCCCCGCGTTTCCTACCATGCTCCCCATGACGCTCCCGATGACAGAACCGTCCGCCCTGTCCCGTTGGGAGCGGCGTACCCAAGGCCCCCTGCTGGCTCTGGCCGTGCTCTTCGCGGTCGCCTACGCCTTCCCGATCGTGGCTCCCGACGCCCGGGAGGGGCTGCTCACCGCGTGCCACGTCACCAACTGGGCGGTGTGGGCCGCCTTCGCCGTCGACTACCTGGTCCGGCTGCTGCTGGCCGAGGACCGGATGCGGTTCGTGCGCGGAAACCCGCTGGCGCTGCTGGCCGTGGTGCTGCCGCTGGCGCAGCCGCTGCGGCTGCTGAAACTGGTGTCGATGCTGTTCCTCGCCGGGCAGCGGACGCGGACGGCGTCGCAGGTACGGGTCACCACGTATGTGGCGGGGTCGTGTCTGGGACTGCTCGTCTTCGGCGCGCTGGCCGTCCTGGAAGTGGAACGGGACAGTCCCGGGGCCTCCATCCGGACGCTCGGGGACGCGGTCTGGTGGGCGTTCACCACGATGACCACCGTGGGGTACGGGGACATGGCACCGACCACGGGGCTCGGGCGGATCCTCGCTGTCGGGCTGATGCTGTCCGGGATCGCGCTGCTGGGTGTGGTGACGGCGAACATCGCGGCCTGGTTCATCGCGCGGTTCGAGAAGGAGGACGTGGAGGGGCGCCGGCAGACGGAGGCGATACAGGAGCTGACGGAGGAGGTCCGGGCGCTGCGGGGGGAGCTGGCGACGCTGAAGGGAACGCCCGTCGAGTAACGCGGCGCACAGAGGCGGACCCCCGGCGCAGCCGCCGGAGGCCCTTCCCTCACTGCGTCCGGGTCAGAACACGCCCATGCCCGGTGTGGCCGCTCCGGACAGCCAGATGATGGCCAGGAGCGTGTCGATGGCGCCCAGCACGAGGGCGACCACGGCCGTGGTGGGGCGGGAGCCCGACCACGTGCGCCCCATGGCGAGCCAGCCGCAGACGATCGCGGCGGGGCCGAGGATGATCCCCAGCACGAAGAAGCCGGCGACCGCGCAGATGACTCCGATGATTCCGAGCGTCGCGCGATCCGTCCCGGTCCGTGACCACGTCCGGCCACGTGAGCGGGGGTGCCTGCGCGTACCGTGTCCGAAGCTCGCCATCATCAACTCCCGTAAACCCTCGGTCGGTTGGGTTCGGTTCGGGTACGACATGGCGAGTACCCCGGATACGGTCTTCCATCCCGCTGCCTGCGCGCTGCCCCCCTCCAGCAGCGCGCCGCAGCGTCCGCCCTCCATGCCCTGCGGAGGACGTGACCCACTGTGACCTGCGATGCGTGCCGGAGGGGAGAGTTCGACGGCTGTGTTCACCCTGATAGGCGAACGCCCCCGGGGACTACCCTCCGGGGGCGTTGCCGAAAAGCCGTCAGATGTGGGCGGCGCCCGCTCCCCCGCCCGCGTTCTGCCCGCGCTTCGTCAGGAACGCCACCAGCACCGCCACCACGGCGACGCCCGCGGCGACGAGCGAGGCCGCGCTCATGCCCGAGATGAACGTGTCGTGCGCGACGCCCGTGATCTTCGCGGCGATCGCGTCCGGCGTGCCCGGGGCCAGCGGCGGGACGCCGACCTGCACCGCCTCGGACGCCTGGTGCTCCTGCTCCGGCGTGAGCGGCGGGAGCCCGGCCTTCTCCCAGTTGCCCGCGAGGTCGCTGTCCACCTTGGAGGCCATCACGGCGCCCAGCACGGCCGTGCCGAGGCTGCCGCCGATCTGCATGGCGGCCTGCTGGAGACCACCGGCGACTCCGGACAGCTCCATCGGCGCGTTGCCGACGATGACCTCCGTGGCGCCGACCATGACCGGCGCCAGACCGAGGCCCAGCAGGGCGAACCAGAGCGACATCAGACCGCTGCCCGTGTCGGTCTGCAGCGTGGACATGCCGTACATGGCGGTCGCGGTGAGCGTCATGCCGCCCGCGAGCGGGATCCGCGGGCCGACCTTGGTGATCATCGCGCCGGCGAGCGGCGAGCCGACGATCATCATGCCGGTGAGCGGGAGCAGGTGCAGACCGGCGTCGATCGGGCTCATGCCGTGCACGTTCTGCAGGTAGAACGTCACGAAGAACAGCCCGCCCATGAAGGCGATGGCCATCAGGATCATCAGCACGACACCCGCGGACAGCGGGACGGAACGGAACAGCCCCAGCGGGATCAGCGGCTCCCTGACCTTCGTCTCCCAGAAGGCGAACAGCGCGAAGCCCACGACCGACGCGACTATGAAGGCCCACGTCCTGCCGTCGCCCCAGCCCCACTCCGGAGCCTTGATCAGGGCCCAGACCAGGCAGAACATCGCGGCGGAGAGCAGGGCGATGCCCAGCAGGTCGAAGGAGCGCGGGGCGTTCTCGGCACGGTGGTCGAGGAGGATCAGCACGCCGAGGACGACCGCGAGGACACCGACCGGCACGTTGATGAAGAACACCGACTGCCAGTTGACGTGCTCGACGAGCACGCCGCCGAGGATCGGGCCGCCGGCGGTGGACGCGCCGATGACCATGCCCCAGATGCCGATCGCCATGTTCAGCTTCTCGGCCGGGAAGGTGGCCCGTAGCAGGCCGAGCGCGGCCGGCATCAGCAGCGCGCCGAACAGGCCCTGCAGCACGCGGAAGGTGACGACCAGCGGGATGCTGTCGGACAGGCCGATGGCGCCCGAGGCGGCGGCGAAGCCGACGACGCCGATGAGGAAGGTCTGGCGGTGGCCGAAGCGGTCGCCGAGCTTGCCGGCGGTGATCAGGGAGACCGCGAGGGCGAGGAAGTACCCGTTGGTGATCCACTGCACCTCGGCGAAGGTGGCGCCGAGGTCCTTCTGGATCGCCGGGTTGGCTATGGCCACGATGGTGCCGTCGAGGGCCACCATCATGACCCCCACAGCGACGGTGATGAGGGTGAGCCAGGGGTGCCCTCGCAGCCCCTTGCCCGGCGGCGCGTCCGACGGCGTCGCCGGTGCCTTGCCCCCCGACCCCGTCGTGTCGATGGTGGTCTGACTAGTCATGCGCCGAGGCTAATGACAGCGGCTGACAATTGACAAACCAATTCACTAGCCGGTATCTGACACGACACTTCCCCTATAGCCTGAACTGGGCAGACCCTCCACAGAAAGGCACCTCTTGAACCTGCGCGAACGCAAGAAGCGGCGCACCCGGGACGCGCTGCTGCGCGCCGCCATGGAACTGTTCGCCACGCGCGGGTACGAGGAGACGACCGTCGACGACATCGCCGCGGCCGTGGACGTCTCGCAGCGCACCTTCTTCCGCTACTTCGCCGGCAAGGAGGAGACGGCGTTCTTCGTGCCGCGCCTCGCCGAGACGCTGGTCGTCGAGGCCCTGCGGGCGCGCCCGCCCGGCGAGGCCCCGCTGGAGGCGCTGCGCCGGGCCGTACTGGAGAGCTGGGACGCGATCTACGAGGCCGTCGAGGAGATCGTGCCGGTCGAGCTCCACATGCGCGTCTACCGGGTGATCGAGTCCACGCCCGCGCTCCTCGCCGCCCATCTGCGGCGGGCGGCGGAACTGGAGGAGCAGCTCGCCGGCATCATCGCCGAGCGCGAGGGGCTCGACGTGGACGCGGATCCGCGGCCGAGGATCGTCGTCGCCCTCTTCGGCGGGGTGATTCGTGTCACCGAGCGGCTGTGGTCCGCGGGGGACGACCTCACCCCGGAGGGGATGCGCGAACTCACCGCCGCCTACCTCGATCAGGTGGGCCCCGCGCTGGCCGGGAACTGGCGTGCGTAGCCTTCTCCTTAAGGCACACACCGAAACGTGATACCGGTCACTTGGTTAACGCGAGACCCTCTCGTTCTCCTAGTGTGTCCTTTCAGTGACTTCCTTCGACACCCCCCCGCAACCGAACGTCCGGCGCGTACTGCTCGCTCTGGCCGTCGTGTTCGTCATGCTGGCGACCACCGGCTGGACGGCCCTGCGGAATCAGAGGGGCGACACGCCGCTCCGGGCGTCTCTCTCCGCCTGGGAGGACGGCCGGATCGGCGGTCACCGGCTGCCGGACCCGCAGTCCGAGCCGACGAAGCTGACCCGCTTCTTCGCCTCGCTCACCGAGCGGGAACGTGCGGGCCTGGCCCGCACGTACTCACTCGCGGTCGGCAACATGAACGGCGCCCCCGTCGAACTGCGCTACCGCGCCAACCGGGTCGCGCTCGCCGAGGCGCGCGAGGTCGAGCGGGAACGCATGCACGACCAGCGCCTCACCCCGGCCGGCCAGCACGAGGCCGCCCGCAGGATGCACCGGTTCGACGACCTCCTGGAGAAGGGCCGCCACATCCTCGCCTTCGACCCGGAGGGCTCGGGCCGGGTGGCGGAGGTCTTCGGCGACCTGCGCACGGCGGAGCGGGTCTCGGTCGTCGTGCCCGGCGTGGACACCGACCTGCTCACCTTCCAGCGCACCCACCGCAAGTACTCGGCACCCGTGGGCATGGCCAAGTCCCTGTACGCGGCCGAGAAGCAGGTGAGCCCCTCGACCCGGACGGCCGTGATCGCCTGGGCCGACTACACGGCCCCCAGCGGACTCGGCATCGACTCGGCCACGGCGATGCGCGCCGAGGAGGGCGCCGTACGACTGAACGCGCTGGTGCAGGCGCTGCCGGGCGGCTCGCCCGTCTCGCTGTTCTGCCACAGCTACGGCTCCGTGGTGTGCGGGGTCGCCGCGCACACGCTGCCGGGCCGGGTGTCCGACATCGCGGTGGCCGGCAGCCCCGGCATGCGCGTCGAGAAGGCCGCCCAGCTGCGCACCAGCGCCCGGGTGTGGGCGATGCGGGACGCCGACGACTGGATCCAGGACGTGCCGTACCTGGAGCTCGGTGGGCTGGGCCACGGGGCCGATCCGGTGTCCGCCGGGTTCGGGGCGCGGGTGCTGTCGGCGGCGGGGGCGAAGGGTCACGCCGGCTACTTCGAGCCGGGAACGGCAAGTCTGTTCAATTTCGCAGAGATCGGCGTTGGCGCATACCGCTCGGTGCACTGCGCGCACGAAGAGGGCGTCTGCCGTACCGGTTTGTCCGGCACGGCGGCGGCCTGACGCGCGTAGAGGCGAAGGAATTGCGGTCTGCTCAGGAGGGGGACGGAGGAGCGCGTGCCGCATACGATGAGCCGCATGGGTGACGTACTGGCCGGATTTCATGCCGCCTGGGAGTTCGAGTCCGACTCCGTGCTCATCCGTTACGAACGGGGGATTCGAACACCCAAGCTCTTCCAGGCGCTCGGGGAACGCCGAGTGCCCCTGGATGCGATCGCCGGGGTGACGCTGACGCGCGGGAAACGCGGCACGGTCGTCCTGCGGGTCGAGCCGCGGCCCGGGGCTGACCCTTTGATGGAGGCGGCCGCGGGGCAGTTGAAGGAGAACGGCGATCCGTACCGGCTGGTGCTGCCGGCCGAGCGGGAGGTGCTCGCGGAGTACTACGCCGACGAGTTGCGGGGGCTGCTGACCGAGTCCGGCCCGGCGGAGCGGTTCCTGGTGGAGCCGCCCAAGGGGCCGTCGTCCTTCAAGGCGTACGACGGCAAGGCGACCTTCGACGGGCGGACCGTGAACTTCCGGTGGTTCTGGACGGGGGCGTCGTCGGCGAAGTGGAAGGCCGGGGACCAGAGCTTCTCCGTCGGCGAGCTGAACGGGGTGGAGTGGCGGTCGCCGGAGGTGTTCGAAGGGCATCTGCGGTTGCTGCGGCGGGACGCCGGGGAGCCTGCCGCCCAGGCGGATCAGGATCCGGCCGCGGTGGTGTTCGGACTGGGGTACGGGCCGGTGCACGAGTCACTGCCGTTCGCCGCGGCGGTGCTGGCCGCGGTGCGGACGTCCGCACCGGTGGCGGCCGTGTCCGGCGCCGGACCGCGCCGGGACCCCGCGGACATCGCCGAACGGATCCGGCATCTCGGGGAGTTGCATCAGGCCGGGTTGGTGACCGATGAGGAGTTCTCGGTCAAGAAGGCCGAGTTGCTGGCGGAGCTCTAGGCACCCCCTGGCGTCTCCCGGGATCTCGCCGTGAGCTGGCGCGGGTTGTGCGTGATTGTTCGCGCACACGGCACAGCCCCGCGCCCCTTGAGGCGCTCCCCTCTACTCCCTGCCTGCCGAGGTGAACGCCATGTCCGCGTAGCGGTTGCCCGCCACCTGGGCCGCGATGCCGTCCAGCAGGTCCAGTTGCTCGTCCGTCAGGACGATCCTGGTCGCCGCGGTGTTCTCCTCCACCCTCGCCGGCTTGCGGGTGCCCGGGATCGGGATGACCGGGAGGCCGTGAACCGTCGCCTGCTGCTGGGCCCAGGCCAGGGCGATCTGGCCCAGGGAGGCGTCGTGGGCCTTGGCCACCGAGCGGATCGGTTCCAGCAGGGCCGCGTTCACCGTCGCGTTCTCGCCCGTGAAGCGGGGCTGATGGCGGCGGAAGTCGTCGGGGGTCAGGTCCTGTTCGGCGTTGGTGAAGGAGCCGGTCAGGAAGCCGCGGCCGAGCGGGGAGTACGGAACGAGGGCCACTCCCAGGTCACGGGCCGCGGGGACGACCTTCGGCTCGATGTCCCGACTGAACAGCGACCATTCGGACTGCACGGCCGCGATCGGGTGCACCGCGTGCGCGGCGCGCAGTTCGTCCGCCGTCACCTCGCTCAGGCCGAGGTGCTTGACCTTGCCCTCGCGGACCAGGTCGGCCATCGTGCCGACGCTCTCCTCGATCGGCACGTTCACATCGCGCCGGTGCATGTAGTAGAGGTCGATCACGTCGACGTCCAGGCGCCGCAGACTGGCCTCGACGGCCTGGCGGATGTAGGGCGGGTCGTTGCGGATGACGCGGCGCGTCGGATCGTCCGGGGGGATCGACAGGGCGAACTTGGTCGCGATGACGACGTCGTCGCGGTGTGCCTTGAAGAACGGCGACAGGAACCGCTCGTTCTCGCCGGCGCCGTACGCGTCGGCCGTGTCGTAGAAGGTGACGCCCAGTTCGAGGGCCCTGTCCAGGGTGGCCCGGGACGCGTCCGCGTCCGCGGGGCCGTAGGCGAAGCTCATGCCCATGCAGCCGAGGCCCTGCACGCCCACCTCCGGGCCGTGGTCGCCGAGCCTCGCCGTCGTGATCCTGCTGTCCGTCATCGGGACCCCTCCGACGCCAGGGCTTGCCCGGCGTCCGCGTAGAAACTGATCTTCCGGTCGAGCACGGCGAGCGTGCCCCGGAGTTCGTCGATCCGGGCCAGCACGTCCTCACGGGTCGTCTTCAGCAGCTCGAAGCGCTCGCCGTAGGTGTGGTCGCCCTCGCGCACCAGTTCCGCGTACCGGACCATGTCGGCGACCGGCATGCCCGTCAGGCGGAGCTTGCCGACCAGGTCGAGCCAGTCGAGGTCACGGTTGGTGTAGCGGCGCTGGCCGGTGTGGGACCGGTCGATGTGCGGCATCAGGCCGATGCGCTCGTACCAGCGCAGGGTGTGGGCCGTCAGGCCGGTGAAGGCGACGACCTCGCTGATCGTGTAGCGGTCCTCGCCGTCCGGGCGCCGGTTCTGCCGCGGCGGCGCGGCGCAGGTGTCGGCCCTGGTACCCGTGGTCTCCATCACCGTCATGCCCCCAACGCTAGAACCCTGGAGTGCGCTCCAAGCAAGCGCCGACGGTAAGAAATCGGCAGGACATCTCTCGAACCGGCTGGTTAGCGTACGGAGTCATGAGTGCCGTACGCCGTGCCCGGCCCGAGGACGCCGGGGAAGTCCTGCGCCTGCGCCAGATCATGATCGACTCGCTGTTCGGTGACCCCGCCACCGCCTGGCACGGGGAGTCCCTCCCCACCCTGAGGGCCAGACTGGGCGAGCCGGACGGGGACTTCGCGGCGTTCGTCGTGGACCACCCGGAGCGGCCGGGGGCGCTGGCGTCCCTGGTGGCCGGGACGATCGACTACCGCATCGGCAAGCCGGACGACCCGCGGGGCAGGGTGGGCTTCGTCTTCAGCGTCGCCACCGACCCGGACGCCCGGCGCCGGGGATACGCGCGCGCGTGCATGACCACGCTGCTGGGCTGGTTCCGCGAGCGCGGCGCCCGGCGCGTGCAGCTCACCGCCTCTCCGGAGGCGGAGCCGCTGTACGTCTCCCTCGGTTTCCGGCCCAAGCCCGACCCCTTGCTGGAGCTGACGCTCTGAGCGCATAGGCTCCAACGCATGTCGCTGAAGAGCCTCGCGCTGATCGAGAACTGGCCGGTTCCCACCGCTGCGGCGGGTGTCGTACGGGCGGACGGCACGATCCTCGGCACCCACGGCCCGGCCGGGCAGCGGTTCCCGCTCGCGTCGGTGACCAAGCCGCTGGCCGCCTACGCGGTGCTCGTCGCGTACGAGGAGGGGGCGATCGAGTTCGACGAGCCCGCCGGTCCCGACGGGTCGACGGTCCGGCACCTGCTCGCGCACACCTCAGGCCTCGCCTTCGACGAGCACAAGGTCACGGCCCCGCCCGGGGAGCGGCGGCTGTACTCCAACGCCGGCTTCGAGCAGTTGGGCGACCACGTCGCGAGGGCGACCGACATCCCGTTCGGGGAGTACTTGCGCCAGGCCGTGCTGGAGCCGCTGGGGATGGCCTCCACGACCCTCGACGGCTCTCCGGCCAAGGACGGCGTGTCCACGGCCGAGGACCTGCTGCGGTTCGCCGCCGAGGTGCAGGCCCCGCGGCTGCTGGACCCCCGTACGGTCGCCGGGGCGATGACCGTGCACTACCCGGGCACGAAGGGCGTCCTGCCGGGGTACGGCCACCAGAACCCCAACGACTGGGGACTCGGCTTCGAGATCCGCGACTCCAAGTCGCCGCACTGGACGGGCTCTTCGTCCTCGCCCCGCACGTTCGGGCATTTCGGCCAGTCGGGTACGTTCCTGTGGATCGACCCCGACGCGGGCGCCGCGTGTGTGGCGCTGACGGACCGCGCGTTCGGGCCGTGGGCGATCGAGGCGTGGCCGGCGTTCACGGACGCGGTGCTCGGGGAGCTTTAGAAGGACCCGGGCCCGGCCTTCAGCCCATCTCCCAGATCAGCAGCTCCGCCCCGGTCACGCCCTCGGCCTCCAGGTCCTTGGCGTCGGTGACGCGGGCCGCGTCGCCGGGGCCCAGGTCCTCGCCGTCCAGGCGCACCTCGCCGCGGACGACGTGCACGTACGCGTACGCCCCGTCAGGTACCGCCGTCCGCTCCCCCGCCTCCAAGCGCCGTACGTGCAGCAGCGCGCCGGCTTCCGGGAGGGCGTAGGGCGTGGCGTCGGCGATGCCGTGGACGACCTCGTAGGAGGGGTCGCCGCCCGGCCGGAGCGGGGCCAGCCACATCTGCAGGAAGACCAGGGGCCCCGGGCCGTCGTTGCGCTCCACGTGCCGCACCCCGCCCGCCGAGCTGAGCCGCTGCACGTCCCCCTGGCGTACGACCGACTCGTGCCCGGTGGAGTCCCGGTGCGTCAGCTCGCCCTCCACGACCCACGTCACGATCTCGGTGTGGCTGTGGGGGTGCTCGTCGAAGCCGGCGCCGGGCGCCAGACGCTCCTCGTTGCACGCGAGCAACGCGCCGAAGCGGAGGTTGTCCGGGTCGTAGTGGGGCCCGAAGGAGAACGCGTGCCAGGTCTCGATTCCGGCCGCCGGGTCGCCGCCCCGATAGCGCTGCTCAGCGCGCCGCATGTCCATCACGGGGTCCACCGTAGACCCGGCGGCGCACCCTCCCGTCCGGATAAGGCAGTCTTGTCCCCGTGCCCGAACCCGAAACCAGCAAGAACGAAGCCGCAGCCCACGACGTCCACCCGCACGCCGCCACGCTGAAGCGACTGGAGAAGTCGTCCGGATCGCTCGCCGCGCAGGCCATCACGCGGATGGACGAGACGCTGCCCTGGTACCGGGCCATGCCCCCCGAGAACCGTTCCTGGATCGGGCTGGTCGCGCAGGCGGGCATCGCCGCGTTCACCGAGTGGTTCCGGCGTCCGGACGCCCCGCAGGCCATCTCCACCGACGTGTTCGGCACGGCACCGCGCGAACTGACCCGGGCGATCACGCTGCGCCAGACCGTGGAGATGGTGCGCACCACGATCGAGGTCATGGAGTCCGCGATCGACGAGGTCGCGGCCCCGGGCGACGAGAGCGTGCTGCGCGAGGCGCTGCTCGTGTACGCCCGGGAGATCGCGTTCGCCACCGCCCAGGTGTACGCGCAGGCCGCCGAGGCACGCGGCGCCTGGGACGCCCGGCTGGAGTCCCTGGTCGTGAACGCCGTGCTCAGCGGCGAGGCCGACGAGGGGGCCGTCTCGCGGGCCGCCGCCCTCGGCTGGAACTCGCCCGAGCACGTCTGCGTGGTGCTGGGGACCGCCCCCGACGGGGACAGCGAGCTGACCGTCGAGGCCATACGGCGCGCGGCCCGGCACGCCAAGCTCCAGGTGCTCACGGGGGTGCTCGGCGACCGGCTGGTCGTCATCGCGGGCGGCAGCGACAACCCGCTGGCCGTCGCCAAGTCGCTCATCGGCCCGTTCGCCGCCGGGCCGGTCGTGGCGGGCCCGGTGGTGCCCGACCTGCTGGCCGCGACCCGGTCCGCGCAGGCCGCCGCAGCGGGCCTCAAGGCGTGTTCCGCCTGGCAGGACGCCCCGCGCCCGGTCCTGGCCGACGACCTGCTCCCCGAGCGGGCGATGGCCGGTGACCCCTCGGCCCGCGAGCAACTGGTGGAGGAGATCTACAGGCCGCTGGAGGAGGCCGGCGCGGCCCTCCTGGAGACCCTCAGCGTCTATCTGGAGCAGGCGAGCAGTCTCGAAGGCGCCGCCCGGATGCTGTTCGTGCATCCCAACACTGTTCGCTACCGGCTGCGACGTGTGACTGACGTCACCGGTTGGTCACCCTCCGATGTACGCTCTGCCTTCACGCTACGGATAGCGCTGATCCTGGGGCGTCTGGTCGATGGAGATCTCCAGCCCTAAGGTTTTGTCGAAGCTCGACAAAACCCCCTCGTGTTCTTCGTCCCTGTCCCCACGGGCGGCCGTGCCCGTACCCAAGAGAGAGTGTGAGAGTGCTCGTACTCGTCGCTCCCGGCCAGGGCGCCCAGACGCCCGGCTTCCTGACTGCATGGCTCGATTTCCCCGGTGTTCGCGGTGCCCTCGAGGCCTGGTCCGACGCCGCGGGACTCGACCTGATCCGTTACGGCACCGAGGCCGGCGCGGAGGAGATCCGCGACACCGCGGTGGCGCAGCCGCTGCTGGTCGCGGCCGGAATGGCGTCCGCGTCCATGCTGTTCGACGACCCGGCCGACCTCCCTCGCAAGGTCGGGGCCATCGCGGGGCACAGCGTCGGTGAGATCACCGCGGCCTCGCTCGCCGGAGTGCTCCCCCACGAGGAGGCGCTCCGCCTGGTCCGCACCCGCGGGCTCGCCATGGCCGAGGCCGCCGCCGTCACCGAGACGGGCATGTCCGCGCTGCTGGGCGGGGACCCCGCCGTGACGGTTCCGCACCTGGAGAAGCTGGGCCTGACGCCGGCGAACGTCAACGGTGCCGGCCAGATCGTCGCGGCCGGCACCAAGGAGCAGCTCGCCGCGCTGGAGGCGGACAAGCCCGAGGGCGTGCGCAAGGTCGTCGCGCTGAAGGTCGCGGGCGCGTTCCACACGCACCACATGGCCCCCGCGGTCGACGCGCTCGCGAAGGCCGCCGAGGCCCTGACGCCGGGCGACCCGGAGGTCACCTACGTCTCCAACAAGGACGGTCGGACCGTCGCCGCCGGAACCGAGGTGCTGGACCGTCTGGTCGGCCAGGTCGCCAACCCGGTCCGCTGGGACCTGTGCATGGAGACCTTCAAGGAGCTCGGCGTCACGGCCCTCATCGAGGTGTGCCCCGGCGGCACCCTCACCGGCCTCGCCAAGCGGGCCCTGCCCGGGGTGAAGACGCTGGCCCTGAAGTCCCCCGCCGACCTCGAAGCGGCTCGCGAGCTCATCGCCGAGGCGCCGGCACCCGCCGCTGACGCGGCGGGTGCCTGACAAGGAGCCCGAGAGCATGGCGAAGATCAAGCCCAGCAAGGGCGCCCCGTACGCGCGCGTCCTCGGGGTCGGCGGCTACCGCCCGACCCGGGTCGTGCCGAACGAGGTGATCCTGGAGACGATCGAGTCGTCCGACGAGTGGATCCGCTCGCGCTCCGGCATCGAGACCCGGCACTGGGCCTCCGACGAGGAGACCGTCGCCGCGATGTCGGTCGAGGCGTCCGGCAAGGCCATCGCGGACGCGGGCATCTCCGTCGAGCAGATCGGCGGCGTGATCGTCTCGACCGTCTCGCACTTCAAGCAGACCCCGGCCGTCGCCACCGAGATCGCCGACAAGCTGGGCACCGACAAGGCCGCCGCCTTCGACATCTCGGCGGGCTGCGCGGGCTTCGGCTACGGCCTCACCCTCGCCAAGGGCATGATCGTCGAGGGCTCGGCGGAGTACGTCCTGGTGATCGGTGTCGAGCGGCTGAGTGACCTGACGGACCTGGAGGACCGCGCGACGGCCTTCCTGTTCGGCGACGGGGCCGGCGCGGTCGTGGTCGGCCCGTCCCAGGAGCCCGCGATCGGCCCGACCGTGTGGGGCTCCGAGGGTGACAAGTCCGACACCATCAAGCAGACCGTGCCGTGGACGGACTACCGCGACGGGACGGTCGAGAAGTTCCCCGCGATCACCCAGGAAGGCCAGGCGGTGTTCCGCTGGGCCGTGTTCGAGATGGCGAAGGTCGCCCAGCAGGCGCTGGACGCGTCCGGGATCACCGTGGACGACCTGGACGTCTTCATCCCGCACCAGGCCAACGTGCGGATCATCGACTCGATGGTGAAGACACTGAAACTGCCGGAGCACGTCACGGTCGCGCGTGACATCCGCACCACCGGCAACACTTCGGCCGCCTCGATCCCGCTCGCGATGGAGCGGCTCCTGGCGACCGGCGAGGCGAAGAGCGGCGACACCGCGCTCGTCATCGGCTTCGGGGCGGGTCTCGTCTACGCCGCGACTGTCGTTACCCTCCCCTAGGCACTCCGTGCCGGATCATGCGGTCCGGGACGGGAAGAACCACCCGCCACACCCTCTGAATATCTACGAAGGAGCGCCGACATGGCCGCCACTCAGGAAGAGATCGTCGCCGGTCTCGCCGAGATCGTGAACGAGATCGCCGGCATCCCGGTTGAGGACGTCCAGCTGGACAAGTCCTTCACCGACGACCTGGACGTCGACTCGCTGTCCATGGTCGAGGTCGTCGTCGCCGCCGAAGAGCGCTTCGACGTCAAGATCCCCGACGAGGACGTCAAGAACCTCAAGACCGTCGGCGACGCGACCGACTACATCCTCAAGCACCAGGGCTGATCGACCGATCAAGGCCTTCGGGCCGACTGCCCCGCCACCCGGCGGTGGCGCCGCTTAATCCTCGGATCCGTTGGAGAAAGAATTCCCGTGAGCTCGACCAATCGCACCGTGGTCGTCACCGGTATCGGCGCAACCACACCGCTGGGTGGCGACGCAGCCTCTACCTGGGAGGGCCTGATCGCCGGACGTTCCGGCGTCAAGCCCCTGGAGCAGGAGTGGGCGGCCGACCAGGCCGTCAAGATCGCGGCCCCCGTGGCCGTGGAGCCGACCGAGGTCATTCCCCGGCCGCAGGCCCGCCGACTGGACCGCTCGGCGCAGTTCGCGCTGGTCGCGGCCCAGGAGGCCTGGGCCGACGCCGGTTTCGAGGCGAAGGCCGGCGAGGACCCGGCCGTCGACCCCGACCGGCTCGGGGCGGTCATCGCCTCCGGCATCGGCGGCGTGACGACCCTGCTCGACCAGTACGACGTGCTGAAGGAGAAGGGCGTCCGCCGCGTCTCCCCGCACACCGTGCCCATGCTGATGCCCAACAGCCCGTCGGCCAACGTGGGGCTGGCCGTGGGGGCCCGGGCGGGCGTGCACACGCCGGTCTCCGCCTGCGCCTCGGGCGCCGAGGCCATCGGCTACGCCATCGAGATGATCCGCACCGGCCGCGCCGACGTCGTCGTCGCGGGTGGCACGGAGGCGGCGATCCACCCGCTGCCCATCGCCGCGTTCGGCAACATGATGGCGATGTCCAAGAACAACGACGACCCGCAGGGCGCGTCGCGCCCCTACGACACCGCCCGTGACGGGTTCGTCCTCGGTGAGGGCGCCGGTGTCGTCGTCCTGGAGTCCGCCGAGCACGCCGCGAAGCGCGGGGCCCGGGTGTACGCCGAAGCGGTCGGGCAGGGCATCTCCGCCGACAGCCATGACATCGTGCAGCCGGAACCGGAGGGGCGGGGCATCTCGCACGCCCTGCAGAACCTGCTGGAGCGGACCGACCTGGACCCGGCGGAGATCGTGCACGTCAACGCGCACGCCACGTCGACGCCGGCCGGTGACATCGCCGAGCTGAAGGCGCTGCGGAAGGTGTTCGGCGACGACGCCGACCACTTCGCGGTGTCCGCGACGAAGTCGATGACCGGGCATCTGCTCGGTGGTGCCGGTGGTGTGGAGTCCGTCGCGACGGTGCTCGCGCTGTACCACCGGGTGGCTCCGCCGACGATCAACGTGGAGAACCTGGACCCGGAGGCCGAGGCGAACGCGGACGTGGTCCGCGGTGAGGCCCGCAAGCTGCCGGTCGAGGGCCGTATCGCCGCACTGAACGACTCGTTCGGGTTCGGCGGGCACAACGTGGTGCTGGCGTTCCGGACCGTCTGAGAAGACCGGCTCCCCACACGTACCACGTGAAGGGCCCCACCTTTCGGTGGGGCCCTTTCGTCTGTGCGGAGCGGAGATCAGACCACCTGGTGGAGCCAGCGGACCGGGGCGCCCTCGCCTGCGTGGCGGAAGGGCTCCAGCTCGTCGTCCCAGGGCTTGCCCAGGAGTTTGTTCAGCTCGGCTTCCAGGTCGGTCTCCCCGCGCCGGCTGCGTTGCAGCGCCGCGCGCAGGCGGTCCTCGGGAATGAGGATGTCGCCGTGGATGCCGGTGACGGCGTGGAAGATGCCCAGGCCAGGGGTGCAGCTGTAGCGTTCGCCCTCGGCGGTGGAGCAGGGTTCCGAGGTGACCTCGAAGCGCAGCAGGTGCCAGCCGCGGAGCGCGGAGGCAAGCTGGGACGCCGTACCCGCCCGGCCCTGCCAGGAGAACTCCGAGCGCCAGGTGCCCGGGGAGGCGGGCTGGCGGATCCAGTCCAGGCTGACGCGCGTGCCGAGCACCCCGGCGACGGCCCACTCGACGTGCGGGCACAGCGCGCGCGGCGCGGAGTGCACGTACAGAACTCCACGTGTCGTCACCGGAACCTCCGGGCAGAGCGGGACATCTTGGAAACGGGCGGAACGGCTGTGACCGGGCGGGTCACGTTGATGGCGAGGCTACCGTGCGGGGGCGCAAGGAGTGTGACGTACGGTCGGTCCAGGTGCCGGGAAACGCCCGCCATTCACCCAGGGGGACGCTTGTACGGGTGTGAGCCGTTGCACCTGATCGGCCGGGAACCCTCATGCGTTGTTATCGGTTGGGGATACAGGCACGGCGCGGCGAGGGGACGGACCAGGAATGCGGATGCGAGGCCACCGCTCACGGGGCGTGCTCGCCGTGTTGGCAGCGGCCGTGCTGGGCGCTGCCGGGTGCGATGCCGTGGGCGGCGACTCCCCCGCCCCGTCCGGGAGTGCCAAGCCGTCTGCGAAGCCCACGCCCCTGTGGGACCGCAGCCCCAGCTCCGTCGCCGCCGTCGGTGACTCCATCACGCGCGGGTTCGACGCGTGTGACGTGCTGTCGGACTGCCCGGAGGCGTCCTGGGCTACCGGTGCCAGCCCCGAGGTCGACTCGCTCGCTGTGCGGCTGCTGGGGCGGACCGGCGCCGCCGAGCGGAGCTGGAACTACGCCGTGACCGGGGCGCGGATGGCCGATCTGCCCGGGCAGATCGCCCGGGCCGTGCGACGGAAACCGCAGCTGGTGACGGTGTTGGTCGGGGCCAACGACGCCTGCCGGTCCACGCCCTCGGCGATGACCCCGGTCTCCGCCTTCCGAGCCGACTTCGAGGACTCGCTGCGCTCCCTGCGCAAGGCCCTGCCCAAGGCACAGGTGTTCGTGGCGAGTGTGCCGGACCTGAAGCGGCTGTGGTCCGAGGGCCGCACCAGCCCGATGGCCAAGCAGGTGTGGCAGCTGGGCATCTGCCCGTCGATGCTGGGTGACCCGGACGCCCTGGGCTCGGCGGCGAAGCTGCGGCGGGACACGGTGCAGAAGCGGGTGGAGGACTACAACAAGGTTCTCAAGGAGGTCTGCGCCGAGGACAAGCGGTGCCGCCACGACGAGGGCGCGGTGTACGACTACCGCTTCGGCACGGCCCAGTTGAGCCGCTGGGACTACTTCCACCCCAGCGTGAACGGACAGGCCCGGCTGGCGGAGATCGCCTACCGCACCGTCACCGCGAAGACCCCCTGACCAAGCACTACTAGAGTTCCGCACATGAACGAACTCTTCGGCACACTTTCCGACGGGTCCCCGGTGCACCGCTGGACCCTGGAGCGGGCGGGCGTACGGGTGCGTGTCCTGTCGTACGGCGGGATCGTGCAGTCCGTGGAGGTGCCGGACCGGCACAGGGTGGCCGCGGGCGTGGTGCTGGGGTTCCCGGATCTCGACGGGTATCTCGCCCATCCGGAGCCGTATCTCGGCGCCCTTGTCGGGCGGTACGCCAACCGGATCGCCGGCGGCCGCTTCCCGCTGGACGGGCGGACGTACGCACTGGAGCCGAACAACGGGCCGAACTCGCTGCACGGCGGGGCGTGCGGCTTCGACAAGCGAGTGTGGGACGCGACGCCGGTCGAGCACGGGGTGCGGCTGTCGCGGATCAGTCCGCACGGCGAGGAGGGCTTCCCCGGGCGGCTGGAGGTCTCGGCGACGTACACGCTCCGGGAGAGCGGCGCGCTGGGCATCGTGTACGAGGCGGTGACGGACGCGCCGACCGTGGTGAACCTGACGAACCACAGCTACTTCAACCTGGCCGGTTCCGGCGACGCGGGCGGCCATGAGCTGCGGCTGGCCGCCTCCCGGTACACGCCGGTCGACGCGGACCTGATCCCGAGCGGCGGCCCGGAGGATGTGGCCGGCACCCGCTTCGACTTCCGCGAGGCCCGCAAGGCCGGCTCCGGATACGACCACAACTTCGTGCTCGACAAGGGCGTGACGGACACCGCGGTCGAGGTCGCCGAGTTGTACGACCCGGCGTCCGGGCGGGTGCTGACGGTGGCGACCACCGAGCCCGGTCTCCAGCTGTACACCGCCGACCATCTGGGCGAGCCCTTCGCGCCCGGCGCCGGCATCGCGCTGGAGACCCAGCACTTCCCCGACTCGCCGAACCGGCCGGAGTTCCCGACGACCGTGCTGCGGCCGGGTGAGGTGTTCCGCTCGGAGACGGTGTACGGGTTCGGCGTGCGCTGACCGTGGCGACCCACGAGCCCCGGTCCAGGGGTCAGGTCCCGGACCGGGGCTGCTCGGTGGGGAACTTGTCCCGTATCAGACGTTAATCATCGCGGTCATCCTGCGGTCCGCGATCGACCGCCCGACCTGGATCTCGTACGAACCCTTCACAAACGACCACGGCTTGGTCGCCCCGTCCCAGATCTCGAAGGCCCGGCGCGGCAGTTCGACGGTCGCCTCGGTGCTCTCGCCCGGTCCGCCTCGACGCCCGCGAAGCCGGCCGGCGCGCGGGCCGGGTCCGCTCCGCCGGGGGCGAGGGAGAGCTGGACGGCCTCGCGTCCTGGGCGGTCACGAGGGCCCCGCCCATGGCGTCGGCCGCGTCCGTCACGCGATACTGCGGCCGTCCGGCACCACGCCACCGCACCCCCCCTACCCCCCAACCGTGACGGAAGGTCCGAACACCCTTGACTTCCCTGCGCGTTCGCCTCGGCGTCCTCGGCCTCGCCCTGCTGACCGGTCTGACCACTCCCACGACCGCGAGCGCCGCGGAGAGCGCGGCCTCCCCCACCGTCGAGGAGCGGCGGCTCGACCGGGCCGTCCCTCAGGAGATCCTGCGTCGCTCCGGATTCGACACCGTCGCCCCGCGGTTGGCCCGGACGCTCGACGCGTCCCGCTCCTACGGGGAGGCCCGCCGGGCCGTCACCCGGGCGGGAACGGCGCTGTGGCGGCGGGCCGTCGACCGGGCGCAGGGACGCGGGCCTGCCGGGGGAGACATCAGCCGGGACGACGACCGGCCGCTGTACTGGGCGCGGCTCGGCATGACGCGTGAGGTGCGGACCTGGGAGCCGGAGTTCGGTCTGACGGACCGGCGGCGGGCGGCGCTGCTGGACGAACTGGAACGCACCTCGCGCGGCCAGACCACCATTCTCCCGCACGGCAAGGGCGTGAAGCGGATCCTGCTCACCGGCTTCGACCCGTTCACCCTGGACCGGGACATCCGCATCTCCAATCCGTCCGGTGCCACGGCGCTCGCCCTCGACGGCACGGTCCTCCAGACGGCGGACGGCCCGGCCCGGATCGAGACGGCCGTGTTCCCGGTGCGCTGGCAGGACTTCACGGAGGGGACGGTGGAGCGCACGCTCCGTCCCCACCTGCCGAAGGTCGACCTGTTCACGACCGTGAGCCAGGGCCGGGTCGGGCGGTTCGACATCGAACGGACCAACGGGGCCTGGCGGGGCGGCTTCGGGGACAACCTCACCGTCGGCCGCACCGGGACCGTCCCCGTCACCGACCCGGCCTCGCAGCCGCAGTGGACCACGACCACGCTGCCGTACCGGGAGATCGTCGCCGCGGACACCGGCCGTTTCCCGGTGTACGACAACACGAGCGTCACCGAGATCCCCGCCGGCGGCACCGAGCCCGTCGTACGCCCGGAGGGCCCGACTCCCGGGTCGACCGCTCGCGCGGGCGGCGGCGGGGACTACCTGTCCAACGAGATCGCCTACCGCGCGACGCTGCTGCGGGACCGGCTGGGGCTGCGCGACAGGCTGCCGGGCGGGCATGTGCACACGCCCGTGCTGCAGTTCGGCGCCGGGAACACCACGCAGGTCACGGACCCGGAGTTCGAGCGGAACCGGCTGGACATCATCACGCAGGTGAGGACGATCCTGAAGGTGGCTTCAGAAGAGTCTTGACGGGCTGGCCGTCCTCCTCGCCGCCCTCCCGGATCTCCTCGCCCAGCAGGTCACGGGCCATGAGGGTGGCGCCGGCGACCGCGCCCGGCATCAGGAACACCGCGACGAACGGCACCAGGAAGGCCACGGCCAGCGGCGTGCCGAAGCCCCAGACCAGGGTCTTGCGGGAGCGCAGCAGGGTGAGGCGGGTGCGCAGTTCGACGCTGCGGCGCTGGAGGGCGACGGCGGTCAGTTCCTCGGTGAGGAAGAACCCGGTGACGAGGAACCCGATCACCGGGACGGCCGTCTGCCCGACGACCGGGATGAAGCCGCACGCGAACAGCAGCACGCCCCACAGGGCGGCCCGCAGGACGATCCGGAGGCTGTCACGGGCGGAGATCCACAGTTCGCGCCAGAGCGGCAGGCCCGACTCGGGGGCGTGGCCGTCCGGGGACACGTCGTGGTCGACCTTCTCGGAGAGGTTCTCGTAGAAGGGCTGCCCGACCAGCAGGGTCACCGCGGTGAACGTCACGACGGCGAGGAGCAGGGCGAGGGCGAACAGCACGGCGGTCAGGAAGCCGCGGAAGAGGCCGGGCCACGGGCTCGGCCAGTCGTCGGCGAACGGCGTCGCCCAGCCCACGGCGTCCTCTCCCCACAGCGCCAGCGCCACCAGCGCCGCCGCGTACAGGACGAGGGTGATCAGGCCCGGGAGCAGCCCGAAGCCGTACTGCTTGCCGTGCCGGGCCACCCATCGCTGGCCCTTCAGCAGGTACCGGAAACCCACCCCGAGATCGCGCATGGAAGCACCTTATCGGGGCAGGTGCCGGACTCTTGAACGCGCTCCGGTCACACCGGTTTCACAGCCACGGACCTGTCCGGCCCGGCGGGCCGCCCGCTCGGGAGGGGGTCATCCGGGTCAGCGGTGACACCAACGCGCTCATGCTGCCGTTGAGTCGAACCGGTACACCTCACCGTACCGATCTCAGGAAGCCTCTCAGGAGGTACGTCAGGAGGTACGCGTGCGCACCAGGAGAGCCGTTCCTGCGAGACCTGCACTGTTCGTCGCCCTTGCCCTCGCCACGGCGGGTTCGCTCCCGCTCGCCCCCGGCCCGGAGAACCGCGGTGACACGTGCGGTTACGAACTCGGGTGACGTCACGCGTGACGCACCGAACCACTCTTCCGGGGCCACCCGGGGGAGAATTCGCCAGGTGGCGGGGGCATTGTTCACAGTGGCACACAGCGGTTCAGTTGAGGAGAGCGGATGACGCAGGAGATCCACGGCACCGTGGCGGACGGCTTCGAGGCGGTGCGCGAGGAGTTCGCCGCGTTCGTGGCCGGGGAACGAGCCGACTACGAGGGGCAGCTGTGCGCCTACGTCCACGGCCGGAAGGTCGTCGACCTGTGGGCGGGGACCGAAGCGGACGCCCTTTACGGCGTGTTCTCGTCCACGAAGGGCGCGGCCTCCCTGGTCGCGGCCCTCCTCGTCCAGGACGGCACACTCGAACTGGACCGCAAGGTGACCTACTACTGGCCGGAGTTCGCGGCTGAGGGCAAGGGCGCGCTGACCCTGCGCGATCTGCTCGCGCACCGGGCGGGGGTGGTCGGCACGGACACCGGCTTCACCCTCGCGGAGCTGGCCGACGACCGCCAGGTCGCCGAACGCCTCGCCGACCAGCGGCCGTTCTGGCGCCCCGGCACGGCCTTCGGCTATCACGCGCTGGTCATCGGCGCGTTGGTGGGCGAGGTCGTCCGCCGGGCCACGGGCCGCACGCTCCAGGAGGTCTACCAGGAGCGGGTCAGGGCCCCGTACGCCCTGGACTTCCACCTCGGCCTGCCCGCGCCCGAGGAGGCACGCTTCCGCGATACCCAGCCGATGGCCCCGACCGCCGCACAGCAGGCCGTCCTCGACGCCACGCCCACCGGTCCGCACACGCTCGCCTCGATCGCCTTCAACCGCCACGGTGTGGAACCGACCGACCTCGCCTCGCTCCCGAACATGCCGCTGATCCGCGCGAAGGGCCCGGCCTCGGTGGGCGGGGTGGCGTCCGCGCGGGGCCTGGCCGGGATGTACGCGGCGGCGATCAGCGAGGTGGACGGGCAGGCGCCGCTGCTGAAGCCGGACACCGTCGCGGAGTTCGGCCAGTTGCACTCGGTCGGCTACGAGCTGGTGTCACGTGCCCACAAGTCGTTCGGTCTGGGCTTCCAGACCACGGCAGACGCGTCGCACCCGTTCCTCGGTGCCGGGACGATCGGGCACAGCGGCGCGAGCGGTTCCCAGGCCTTCGCGGACCCGTGGAGCGGCCTGGCGTACGGCTACACGCGCCGCCGGTTCGCCTACCCGGGCGGCGCGGCCCCCGAGAACGACCGCCTGGCGCGGGCGGTCCACACGGCGGCGCTCGCTGCCTGACCGGGCACGGACGGAGGCCGCACCCCACGTCCAAGGGTGCGGCCTCCGCGTACACAACGACCGGCGTTGCACGAGCGTCACGGTGCTGTTCCCGCGGGCCGCCCGCGCGTAGAGGGCGTCAGAGCTTGACGATCATCTTCCCGGTGTTGTCACCGCGCAGCACGCCCAGGAACGCCTCCAGGTTGTTCTCGATGCCCTCGACGACGGTCTCCCGGTACTTCAGCTCGCCGGAGGCGACCCAGGGGGCGACCTCCCGCACGAACTGCGGCTGCAGGTCGTAGTGATCCCCGACCAGGAAGCCCTCGATACGGCCGCGGGTCTGGATCAAACGGGCGAGGTTCTTCGGGCCCGGGGCGGGCTCGGTGTTGTTGTAGACGGAGATCATGCCGCAGACGGCGATCCGGCCGCCCTCGTTGAGGGAGCCGATGGCCGCCTCCAGGTGGTCACCGCCGACGTTGTCGAAGTAGACGTCGATCCCGTCGGGAGCGGCGGCGCGAAGCTGCTCGCTCACGGGCCCGTCCTTGTAGTTGAAGGCGGCGTCGAAGCCGTACTCCTCGACGAGGAGCTTCACCTTCTCGGCCGACCCGGCGGACCCCACGACCCGCGAGGCGCCCTTCAGCTTGGCGATCTGCCCGACCTGGCCGCCCACGGCACCGGCGGCACCGGAGACGAAGACGGTGTCGCCCTCCTTGAAGGCGGCGGTGCGCAGCAGCCCCGCGTACGCGGTGAGGCCGGTCATGCCCAGCACACCGAGGTACGTCGACAGCGGCGCGGTCTCCGGGTCCACCTTGACGGCGTTCTTCCCCGCCACGACGGCGTACTCGCGCCACCCGAAGAAGTGCAGCACGTGGTCCCCGACGGACAGCCCCTCGGCGTTCGAGGCCACGACCTCGCCGACGGCGCCACCCTGCATGACCTTGCCCAGCTCGAACGGGGCCACGTAGGACTTCGCGGCACTCATCCGGCCGCGCATGTACGGGTCCACGGAGAGGTGCTTGTTCCGGACGAGGACCTGTCCCTCACCGGGCTGCGGGACCTCCGCCTCGACCAGGGCGAAGTCCTCGGGCTTCGGCCAGCCGACCGGGCGGCTGAGCAGGTGCCACTCGCGACTGACGGCGGGGAGGGCGGGGGTGTCGGTCATGATGCGCCTTACCTCACTGACTCGATACGGATGTTTCAGTACCTGAAACAACCATGCTCCTGAAAATTTCAGGTTGTCAAATAACCGGGTACCCTGGTGGGCATGGCCTCTACCACACCGATCCCTCAAAGGGTGACGAACCGCCCTGATCCACTGACCCTCGAGGTCGTCGAGCTGATCGGGGAGGTCGTGGCGCGGTTCCACGAGGACTACGAGTCCGCGGCGGCGGAACACGCCCTGACGGGCGCGCAGGCGCGGCTGCTGAGCCTGCTGTGCCTCGAACCGCTGCCCATGCGGAGGCTGGCGCAGCGGCTGAAGTGCGAGCCGTCCAACGTCACGGGCATCGTGGACCGGCTGGAGGCGCGGGGGCTGGTGGAGCGGCAGCCGGACCCCACGGACCGCCGGGTGAAGGTCGCGGCCGCGACGGCGGAGGGACGCCGGGTGGCCCGGAGCCTGCGGGAGTCGCTGCGGTTCGCCCGGGAGCCGCTGGCCGGGCTGTCGGAGGGCGAGCGGGTGGCGCTGCGGGACACCCTGCGGGGCATGCTGGGCTGACGCCCGGCGCGCCGTCAGGAGGCCCCGCGGACGCGCTCGTCCCGCCGGCCCGTGCCGTGCGTGCTCCCGATGAGGGGTGGCCACGGGCGGCCCTCCTCGAGCTTCAGCCCGAGGTGCAAGTCAAGTGCACCACCACAGGAACCGCTCGCACGACTCCGACGGGGACGGTTCCGGTTCCGGGGCCTTGGTGGTCGGGTCGGACGTCGGAGTCGGCGCGGGGGCCGGTGGAGCGGCCGTGGGACCCGACGCCGGGTCGCTGGGGGAACCCCCTGCCGTGGCCGACTGGGAGTCCTTCGTCGGCCCGTCGTCCGTCGGGGACGGTGACGCCCCGTCATCCGGGGATTCCGAGGCCGACGGGGAACCGGACGCCCCCGGAGATGGCGAGTCCGATGCCCTCTCAGTTCCCGCGCCTCCGCCGGTAGTCGGGCCCGGCTTGCCCGCCTCCGTCGACGCGTCCCCGTCGGGCGACTCGCCTCCGGCCGACGCCGGCTTCGGTGTCGGCCGGGGCGCGTCCATACCCAGTTCGGCCAGGCTCAGCCCGCCCGCCGCCAGTACGAATCCCGCGGCCACGAACAGGGTCCGGCGCCGCCTGCGACGGTGCGCCGCGGCCTTCCGGTCCCGGCGACTGGCCCCACCCGGGCCGTCGGCAGCCGGACCGCGTCCGCGTCCGCGCCGCCGTGCGGCACGGCCTGACGGTGCGTCCTCGTCGTGCTCGCCGTCCTCGCCGTCCTCGCCGTGTTCGTCGTGTTCGTCGTGTTCGCTGTGCTCGTCGTATTCGCCGTGCTCGTCGTGTTCGCCGTACGCGCCCTGCTCGCGGTACTCGCCGTACTTGTCATCCAGGCCGCCCGGGGCATCGCCGCCCGGGGCATCCAGACCGTCCGGACCCTCCGAGCCCACCAGGCCGTCGAGTCCCTCCGAGCCGCCCGGCTCCCCAGGCCTCTGCGGTGCGCCGCCGGCGCTCCCGGACGCGGGGGTGCCGTACACGCCGTGCTCCGGCTCGCGCCAGCGCAGCGATTCGGCTGAGGTGCCACACCCGGGGCAGGCCAGCGCGCCGTTGAGGTGCCGTCGGCACGGGTCGCAGTAGTCCATGACGCGGGCAGGTTAAGTTCCGCGCCGGTCAGGTTCCTAGATCCAGCTGTGAAGGTTCTGTAGGGACACACCCCGACCCTGGTTTCGAAACTGTCGAAACCGTTATTGGCGCGACCCATTGACACTCCCACCGCCGCATCCTTACTGTCACGCCAGCATTTCGAACGTGTGCCGAAATCTCGAACACAGCCTGCGGCACACCGACGGAACACTGACGGAACTGAGCCGACGAAGCTGCGAGGACAACCGCCGTGCGCATCACCGGAATCAGCACACACGTGGTCGGGACGCCGTGGCGCAACCTGACGTACGTCCAGGTGCACACCGACGAGGGGATCACCGGAGTCGGCGAGACCCGGATGCTGGGACACACCGACGCCCTGCTCGGTTACCTGAGAGAGGCTGAGGCCAACCACATTCTCGGCTCCGACCCGTTCGCTGTCGAGGACCTCGTCAAGCGGATGAAGTACGGCGACTACGGCCGCGCGGGCGAGATCGTGATGTCCGGTATCGCCGTGATCGAGATGGCCTGCTGGGACATCAAGGGCAAGGCCCTGGGCGTCCCCGTCTGGCAGCTGCTGGGCGGCAAGGTCACCGACAAGGTCAAGGCGTACGCCAACGGCTGGTACACCACCGAGCGGACCCCGGAGGCCTACCACAAGGCCGCCCAGGGCGTGATGGAGCGCGGATACCGGGCGCTCAAGATCGACCCCTTCGGCACCGGCCACTTCGAGCTGGACCACCAGCAGACCCTGTACGCCGTCTCCCTGATCGAGGCGGTCCGGGACGCCATCGGCCCCGACGCCGAGCTGATGCTGGAGATGCACGGCCGTTTCTCCCCCGCCACGGCCGTGCGCCTGGCCAAGGAACTGGCGCCGTTCAAGCCCGCGTGGCTGGAGGAGCCGGTTCCGCCGGAGAACCTGAAGGCCCTGGAGAAGGTCGCCGCCAAGGTCGACATGCCGGTGGCCACGGGCGAGCGCATCCACGACCGGATCGAGTTCCGGGAGCTGTTCGAGAGCCAGGCCGTCGACATCATCCAGCCGGACGTCGGCCATATCGGTGGAATCTGGGAGACCAGGAAGCTCGCCGCGACCGCCGAGACCCACTACATGCTGGTGGCTCCCCACAACGTGGGCGGCCCGGTCCTGACCGCCGCCTCCCTCCAGGTCGGCTTCACCTCCCCGAACTTCAAGATCCTTGAGCACTTCAACGACTTCGCCGACGCGGAGATCAAGAAGGTGGTCAAGGGCGCCCCGCAGGTGAACCCGGAGGACGGCTGCTTCCACCTCTCCGACGCCCCCGGCCTCGGTGTGGAGCTGGACGTCGACGCCGCCGCCGAGTTCCCGCAGCAGCAGGCCCGCTTCGACCTCTGGGCGGAGGGCTGGGAACAGCGCAAGCCGAAGGGCACCCAGTGACCGTCCGGCCGCCGGAAACCCACCAGCGGCGACCGAAACCTTCGAAACCCGGAGGAGCCACGTGAGTACCGCGGTAGTGATCGACGCCCCGGGCGAGCACCGCCTCGTCCCGCACGAGCCCCGGCGGCCCGGGGCCGGCGAGGCGCTGGTGCGCGTCCACGCCTCCGGGATCTGCGGCAGCGACCGCGAGGTCTACCAGGGCAACCGCCCCGAGGGCTACGTGCGCTACCCGCTCACCCCGGGCCACGAGTGGTCCGGGACGGTGGAGGCCGTGGGCGCCGGTGTTCCCGAGTCCCTCGTCGGCCGCAAGGTCGTCGGAGAGGGCTTCCGCAACTGCCAGGTCTGCGACCGCTGCCACGCGGGCGACACGACACTGTGCACGGCCGGGTACGAGGAGACCGGGTTCACACAGCCGGGCGCGATGGCGGCCACGCTGACGCTCCCGGCCCGCCTCCTGCACGCCCTACCGGACGACTGCGACCTCACGGCCGCGGCCCTCCTGGAGCCCGCCGCGTGCATCGCGGCCGCCGCGCTGAAGGGCAACGCACAGCCCGGCGAGCGCGTCGCCGTGGTCGGCACCGGCACCCTCGGCATGTTCGCCGTGCAGTTCCTCAAGGCGAACTCGCCGGCCGAGCTGCTGGTCGTCGGCACCCGCCGGGACCGTGAGGCGCTGTCGCGGCAGTACGGCGCTACGGACTTCCGGACGAAGGACGAGGAGCTCCCGGACGACTTCGACGTGGTGATCGAGACGGCCGGGTCGGCGGACGCCGCCCGGATCTCCGCCGCCCTGCTCAGACGCGGTGGCCGGCTGGTCCTCACCGGCATCCCGGCGCCGGGCGCCGACGGCCTCGACCCGACCGACCTCGTCGTACGGCAGCTGGAGGTGCACACCGTCTTCGGTGCGCCGCCGGACGCCTGGGCACACACGGTGCGGGTATTCGCCGCCGGGCTGCTCGACCCGCTGCCGCTGGTGACGCACGAGCTGCCGCTCGCCGAGTTCTCGCAGGCCATCGAGTTGGTGGGAGCCGGTGATCCGAAGGTGGGCAAGGTGCTGCTCCGCCCCTAGACGTACGCCGGTGCGGGGGCAACCTGACGGC
Source organism: Streptomyces sp. NPDC033136 (assembly GCF_055578235.1). NCBI lineage: Bacteria > Bacillati > Actinomycetota > Actinomycetes > Kitasatosporales > Streptomycetaceae > Streptomyces > Streptomyces sp. NPDC033136. The sequence goes on along the minus strand of NZ_JBVIPD010000011.1, from coordinate 154,018 downwards.
TCCCGTGCCGGCGTACACCCAGCCTTGCCGTAAGGCCCTGGCGCCACATTCCCGTCTGCCTGACGGTGCCTGGCCCGCCCTCCGGGCGGACGAGGGGAATGTGACGCCAGGACCTACCCAGAGCCGCGAACCTCGTCCGAAATATCGAACCAAAGGACATTCCCGTGACCGACGCTTCCGCCCCGGCCGCCCGCAGGCCCGGTGAGCAGGCACTCACCGCCCTGGGCCTGAACGCCCCCGCCCTCGACCCCGCCGACACCTCGCCGCACTCCTTCCCCGGCGGCGGCCGCTGGCGCACCGAGATCCCCTCGTGCGAGGGTCCCGAGGCGCTGGCCGTGGTCCTCAAGGAAGCCTCGCGGCTGGACGTGCCGATCCACCGGATCAGCCAGGGCAGCGGCGTGTGGATGCTGACCGACGCCGAGATCACCGAGATGGCCGAAGCGACGGCCGAACGCGACATCGAGCTCTGCCTGTTCACCGGCCCGCGCGGCACGTGGGACATCGGCGGGTCCACGCGCACCGACTCGCGGGGGGCCGGACTGCGCGCCCGTGGCCACGACGCCGTCGCCGGCTGCGTCGAAGACGCCGTCAGGGCGACGGAGCTGGGCGTCAAGTGCCTGCTCGTCGCCGACGAGGGCGTGCTGTGGACCCTGCACCGGGCGAGAGCCGCCGGGATCATCCCGGCCGACACGACGCTGAAGGTCTCGGCGCTCATCGGCCCCGTCAACCCGGCCGCCTACGCGGTCTACGAGCGTCTCGGCGCCGACTCGGTCAACGTGCCGAGCGACCTGACGCTCGATCACCTCACCGAGATACGCCGGGTTTCCGGCGCTCCGATGGACATGTACATCGAGGCCCCCGACGACCTCGGCGGCTACGTCCGGATGTACGAGGTCGCCGAGCTGATCCGGCGCGGCGCACCGCTCTACCTGAAGTTCGGCCTGTCCAAGGCGCCCGGGATCTACCCCTACGGACACCACATGCGGGAGCTGACCCTGGCCACCGCCAAGGAACGCGTGCGGCGCGGCCGGCTCGCCCTGGATCTCCTGGCCCGCCACGGTGCCGACGGCGACATGGCGCCGCTCGGTTCGAGGCTGCCCGGCGATCTGCAACGCTTCGAAATCTCGTCATAACGTTCCGGCTACTCGGCTTCACAGAAGAAGACACAGCCGCGCACAATCCGACACATCTCTTCTCGGTCTTTCCGGCACGACCACCCGGAGCGACTTCGCGCCTCGCGCCTCCCGGACCGAGCCCTGCACACAGATCAAGGATGATCATCATGCGTAACCGCAGAGCCGCTCTCGCCGCCATAGCCGCAGCCGCCTCCCTCTCCCTCACCCTCTCCGCCTGCGGCCAGAACAGCGAGGGCGGCAGCAACGAGGGCGACGGCGACACCAAGGGCGGCACCATCGGCATCGCGATGCCGACCAAGTCCTCCGAGCGCTGGATCGCCGACGGCAACAACGTCAAGAAGGACCTGGAGTCCAAGGGCTACAAGACCCAGCTGGTCTACGGCGAGGACGACCCGGACCAGCAGGTCTCACAGATCGAGAACCTGATCACCCAGGGTGTGAAGGCGCTGATCGTCGCCGCCATCGACAACAAGTCGATGAACAACGTGCTTCAGCAGGCCAAGGAAGCCGACATCCCGGTCATCTCCTACGACCGCCTGATCCTCGGCACGGAGAACGTCGACTACTACGCGTCGTTCGACAACGAGAAGGTCGGCGAGCTCCAGGGCACCTACATCGTCGAGAAGCTCGGCCTGAAGGACGGCTCCAAGAAGGGCCCCTTCAACATCGAGCTGTTCGCCGGCTCCAACGACGACAACAACACCCGCTACTTCTTCCAGGGCGCGATGAACGTCCTGCAGCCCTACATCGACAAGAAGCAGCTCGTCGTCCGCTCCGGCCAGACCGAGCTGACCCAGGTCACCACCCTGCGCTGGGACGGCGGCACCGCCCAGAAGCGCATGGACGACATCCTGACCTCGTCCTACAAGCGCGAGCGGGTCGACGCGGTCCTCTCCCCCTACGACGGCATCTCCATCGGCATCCTGTCGGCGCTGAAGTCCGACGACTACGGCTCCAAGAACAAGCCGCTGCCGGTCGTCACCGGCCAGGACGCCGAGCTCGCCTCCGTGAAGTCGATCATCGCCGACCAGCAGTCGATGACCGTCTACAAGGACACCCGTGAGCTCGCCAAGGTCGCCTCGAACATGGTCGACGCGCTGCTGAACGACAAGAAGCCCGAGGTCAACGACACCAAGACCTACGACAACGGCTCGAAGGTCGTCCCCGCCTACCTGCTGGAGCCCGTCGCGGTCGACAAGTCGAACTACCAGAAGGAGGTCGTCGACTCCGGCTACATCAAGGCGAGCGACCTCAAGTAGTCCCCGCCACCGACCGACGATTCACCACTGATTGGAAGGCACGACCATGGCGGGACCCGTCCTGGAAATGCGCTCGATCGTCAAGACCTTTCCCGGCGTCAAGGCGCTCTCGGACGTCACGCTGACCGTCCGGCAGGGCGAGGTCCATGCCATCTGCGGGGAGAACGGCGCCGGCAAGTCGACCTTGATGAAGGTCCTCTCCGGCGTCCACCCGCACGGCACCTACGAGGGCGACATCCTCTTCGAGGGAGACGTCTGCCAGTTCAAGGACATCCGGGCCAGCGAAGAGCGCGGCATCGTGATCATCCACCAGGAACTGGCCCTGGTGCCCTACCTCTCCCTCGCGGAGAACATCTTCCTCGGCAACGAGCACGCCACCCGGGGGATCATCAGCTGGACCGAGACCCTGCGGCACGCCACCGAACTGCTGCGCCGGGTCGGTCTCTCCGACCACCCGGACACCCGCGTCGCCGACATCGGCGTGGGCAAGCAGCAGCTCGTGGAGATCGCGAAGGCCCTGTCGAAGAAGGTGAAGCTGCTCATCCTGGATGAGCCGACCGCCGCGCTGAACGACGAGGACAGCGGCAAGCTCCTGGACCTGATCCTGGAGCTGAAGAAGCAGGGCATCACCGCGATCATCATCTCCCACAAGCTCAACGAGATCCGCAAGGTCGCCGACTCGGTGACGATCCTCCGCGACGGCCAGACCATCGAGACCCTCGATGTGAAAGCCCCGGAGACCACCGAGGACCGGATCATCAGCGGCATGGTCGGCCGCGACCTGGAGCACCGCTTCCCGGAGCGGTCGCCGCACGAGCCCGAGGAGGGGGCGGCGCCCGCCCTGGAGATCCGCAACTGGACCGTGCACCACCCGATCGACCAGCAGCGCAAGGTCGTCGACGACGTGTCCCTCCAGGTGCGCCGCGGTGAGATCGTCGGCATCGCGGGCCTGATGGGCGCCGGCCGCACCGAGCTCGCGATGAGCGTCTTCGGCCGGACGTACGGCCGGTACGCGGGCGGCACGGTCCTCAAGGACGGCACGGAGATCCGCACGAAGTCCGTCCCCGAGGCGGTCAAGCACGGCATCGCGTACGTCACCGAGGACCGCAAGCACTACGGCCTCAACCTCATCGACACCATCAACCGGAACATCTCGCTGAGCGCCCTGGGCAAGGTCGCCAAGCGCGGTGTGGTCGACGAGCACGAGGAGCGGCAGGTCGCCGAGGGCTTCCGCAAGTCCATGAACATCAAGGCGCCGACCGTCTTCGAGCCGGTGGGCAAGCTGTCCGGCGGCAACCAGCAGAAGGTCGTCCTCAGCAAGTGGATCTTCTCGGGTCCGGAGGTGCTGATCCTGGACGAGCCGACGCGCGGTATCGACGTCGGCGCCAAGTACGAGATCTACACGGTCATCGACCAGCTGGCCGCCCAGGGCAAGGCGGTCGTCTTCATCTCCTCCGAGCTGCCCGAACTGCTCGGTATGTGCGACCGCATCTACACGATGGCCGCGGGACGGCTGACGGGTGAGTTCTCGCGGGCCGAGGCCTCCCAGGAATCGCTGATGCGTCAGATGACGAAGGACAAAGAGGTAACCCGATGAGCACGGACGTGACCGCCAAGAGCCCGGCCCCCGCGCCGCCGGGCAAGGGCGGAGGGACCGCGGGCGGCGGCCTGCTGCAGCTGGTGATGGACGGCATGCGCCGCAACATGCGGCAGTACGGCATGCTGATCGCCCTGGGCCTGATCGTGGCCCTGTTCGCCGTGTGGACCGACGGCGACCTGCTGCTGCCGCGCAACGTCTCCAACCTGGTGCTGCAGAACAGCTACATCCTCATCCTCGCGATGGGCATGATGCTGGTGATCATCGCCGGCCACATCGACCTGTCGGTCGGATCACTGACGGCGTTCATCGGCTCGATGGCGGCCGTGTTCATGGTCAGGAACGATCTGCCCTGGCCGGTCGCGGTGATCCTGTGTCTGGCGGTGGGCGCGCTCGCGGGCGCCATCCAAGGGTTCTTCATCGCCTACGGCGGCATACCATCGTTCATCGTGACCCTCGCGGGCATGCTGATCTGGCGCGGCCTGACGGAGATCTTCCTGGAGGGCCAGACGCTCGGCCCGTTCCCGCGGGGCCTGCAGAAGATGGCCAACGGCTTCCTGCCCGAAGTCGGCCCGGACACCAACTACCACAACCTCACGCTGCTGCTGGGCTTCGCACTGATCGCCTTCGTGGTCTTCCAGGAGATCCGTGACCGCAGGCGGCAGCAGGAGTTCTCGCTCGACGTCCCGCCCACCAGCCTGTTCCTGCTGAAGCTGGTCGCGCTCGGCGCCGCCATCCTCACGCTGACGATGCTGCTGGCCAGCTACAAGGGCACCCCGATCGTGCTGCTCGTCCTGGGCGTGCTGCTCGTCGGCTTCGGCTACGTGATGCGCAACGCGATCATCGGCCGCCACATCTACGCGATCGGCGGCAACCTCCCGGCGGCCAAGCTGTCGGGTGTGAAGGACAAGAAGGTCACCTTCCTTGTCTTCCTGAACATGGGCATGCTCGCGGCCCTGGCGGGTCTGGTCTTCGCCGCCCGCTTCAACGCGGCCTCTCCCAAGGCCGGCCTCAACTTCGAGCTGGAGGCGATCGCGGCCTCGTTCATCGGCGGCGCGTCGATGAGCGGCGGTGTCGGCACCGTGCTCGGCGCGATCATCGGTGGCCTGGTCCTGGGCGTGCTGAACAACGGTATGAATCTCGTCGGTATCGGCACCGACTGGCAGCAGGTCATCAAGGGCATGGTGCTGCTTGCGGCGGTCGGGTTCGACGTGTGGAACAAGCGCAAGGTCGGTTCATAAGTCAGATCGGGGCCCCGCCACCATGCGGGGCCCTCTCCTTATCGGGAGCCGCACACATGGAACTGAACAGACGCACGGTCATCGCGGGAGCGGCGGCTGCGGGCTTAGGCGCCACCACGCTCGGCGGCACGGCACACGCCAGGGGAGGAAGGAAGCCGGTGAAGACGCTCTTCGGCAAGCTCGCCGACGGCACCAAGATATACAGCTGGTCGCTGGAGAACGGCGGCACCCGCCTGAAGGTGCTCTCCTACGGCGGCATCGTCCAGTCGCTGGAGATCCCCGACCGCCGCGGCCGCTACGCCAACGTCTCCGCGGGCTTCGACAACATCGAGGACTACGTCGCCGAGAGCCCGTACTTCGGCGCTCTGATCGGCCGCTACGGCAACCGCATCGGCCAGGGCAAGTTCACCCTCGACGGCAAGAACTACCAGCTCTCCGTCAACGACGGCGAGAACAGCCTGCACGGCGGCGCACAGGGCTTCGACAAGCGCGTGTGGGACATCGAGCCGTTCACCAAGGGCTCCGACGTCGGCCTGCACCTGTACTACACGAGCGTCGACGGCGAGATGGGCTACCCGGGCACGCTCAAGACGAAGGTGACCTACACGCTCACCCGGGACGGCGACTGGCGCGTCGACTACGAGGCCACCACGGACAAGGCCACCGTCGTCAACCTCACCAGCCACGTCTACTTCAACCTCGCCGGCGAGGGCAGCGGCACGATCGAGGACCACGAGCTCCGGATCGCGGCCTCCCGCTACACCCCCACCGACTCGGGTCTGATCCCCACGGGCGAGCTGGCCAAGGTCGCGGGCACCCCCTTCGACTTCCGCCGTGCCAAGCCGATCGGCCGGGACATCCGTGTCTCCCACCCGCAGCTGGTGACCGCCAAGGGCTTCGACCACAACTGGGTCCTCGACAAGGGCATCACCGCCCGCCCCGAGCACGTCGCCACCCTGCGCGACCCGTCCTCCGGCCGCACGATGAAGATGGCCACGAACGAGCCGGGCCTGCAGTTCTACTCCGGCAACTTCCTCGACGGCACGCTGACCGGCCCGTCCGGCCGCACCTACCGGCAGGGCGACGCCCTGTGCCTGGAGACGCAGCACTTCCCGGACTCGCCGAACAAGCCGTCGTTCCCGTCGACGGTGCTGCGGCCCGGGGAGACGTACCGGACGACGACGATCCACACGTTCGGCTGCTGATCGACTGCTGCTCGTCGGCCGCTGCTCGTTGGTCGCTGACAAGCCTTCACAGGCAGGACACAAGTTCCGACCGGTTTTCCGACGGTTGAACGGTGTCCCGGTGGCCTCCGTATCAAAGGGCGGCCCGCGCTCCCCCGCGCGGGCCGCCCTTAAACGTCGGGTCCGGCCGTCCCCAACGGACCCGCCTCAGACGGAGGTTCCATGGCCGACAACGTCACGTCGCTGTTCCGCAGTACCGCGGCCCACAGCCCGTCGATGGCGGCTCTGACACGCGAGGGCGGCGACGAAGCCGGACCCGTGGACTTCTGCATCCCGTGCAACCCCTACTTCCCCACCCCGGCCATGTTCGAGGACATGGCGGGCAAGCTGCGCGACATCATCACGTACTACCCCTCCGGCGCCGACACCATCACGGCCGAGCTGTGCAGCCTGCTCCAGCTGCCCCCGCAGTGCGTGGCCATGGGCAACGGCTCGACCGAGCTCATCACCTGGATCGACCACCTGCTGGTCCGCGAGTCCCTCGCCGTCCCCGTCCCCACGTTCGGCCGCTGGACCGACCAGCCCATGGAGACCGGCAAGCGGGTCGACATGTTCCCGCTCCAGGAGTCCAGCGGCTTCGCCCTCGACCTCGCGCAGTACGCCGAGTTCATCCGCGCCCGGGGCACCCGCGTCGCCGTGATCTGCAACCCGAACAACCCCGACGGCGGCTTCCTCCACAAGCACTCCATCGTGCAGTTCATGGACGCCATGGCCGACCTCGACCTGGTCGTCATCGACGAGTCGTTCCTGGAGTTCGCGGACGCCGAGGCCGAGCCGTCCGTCGTCCAGGAGGCGATGCTGCGGCCCAACGTCGTCGTCCTGCGCAGCCTCGGCAAGAACTTCGGCCTGCACGGCATCCGCTTCGGCTACCTCGTCGCCAACCCGGCCCTCGCGGGCCGGATCCGCTCGATGCTCCCCAAGTGGAACCTCAACTCCTTCGCCGAGCACGTGGTGTTCATGCTGAAGGAGCACGGCGGCGAGTACGCGCAGAGCCTGCAGCAGGTGCGCCGGGACCGGCTCGACATGGCCTCCCAGCTGTCCTCGCTCCCCGGGCTGACGGTCTACCCCTCCCAGGGCAACTTCCTCTTCGTGCGCCTCCCCGTGGGCGCCGAGGGCACCGTGGTCCGGGACCGGATGCTCACCGAGCACCGGATCCTGGTCCGCGAGTGCGGCAACAAGATCGGTTCGTCCAGCCGCTTCCTGCGTCTCGTGGTGCGCCCCCAGGTGGACGTGCGTCGCCTGGTGTCCGGCCTGGAACAGGTGCTCTACGGGACGTCCAGGAGGGGAGCCGCCGTACCCGAGCCGGGCAACGGGACCAGCTACAGCTCGGGGACGGCGGCCGTGGACCGCCTGGTGAGCGAGACGAACGGGGCCGGGATGCGGGGACTGGCGGCGCAGGCCATCAGTACCGGTAGCCCGGGTCCCGCCGCCGCGCCCGCCCCCGCCGCCGTCGGCACCGGCATGCCGCTCCCCGCCGCCGCGTCCGCCGTGCCGGCGGGCCCGGGCGGCGGGATGCCGATGCCGACGGCCCCCCAGCCCGCCCCGCAGCCCGCTCCCCAACCGGTTCCGCAGCCCATGCCGGCACCGGCGCAGCCGCTCGCTCCGGCGGCCCAGGCCCCGGCACCGCCGCTCGCCCCGGCACAGCCCCTCGCTCCGGCACAACCGCTGGCTCCGGCACAGCCCCTCGCTCCGGCGCAACCCCTCGCTCCGGCACAGCCGTTCATGCCGGCGCAGCCGCTCGCCCCGGCCGCCCAGGCTCCGGCCCCGGCCCCGGCCCCGATGACCGCGCCGGCGCCGATGCCGGCGCCGATGCCCACCGGGCCCACCCCGCCCGGTGTTCCCGCCCGGGGCGGGCTCACGGCCGCCCAGGTCCGGGGGACGAACGGGCTCTCGCCGGCGCCGGCCACGGGGTGGCCCGCCGCGCAGAGCTGGCCCAACGCGGCGGGCATGGGGCAGGCGGGGTAGTCGCAGCCCGGCTGCGCTACACCGGGTTCAGCCTCCACTGCTGGCAGTTGTTGTTGAGCCAGGACCACTGGCGTACGTCCGCGCTGTCCGCTGTGGCGCAGTTCGCCACGTCGGCCACCTTGCCGGTGGCCTTGTTGACGATGCGGACGTGGCCGCCGTCCGTGGCTACGAACTGGAAGCGCTGGCAGGTGTTGTCCAGCCAGGACCACTGACGCAGGTCGGCGCCGTCGGCGGAGGAGCAGTCTGCGGTGTCCAGGACCTTGCCGGTGGCGACGTTCACCATGCGGTGGGTGTCGTCACCGAGGTCCTGGAGGCGCCAGCGCTGGTTGGTGCCGCCGTTGCAGGTGTACTGCTGGACGTTGGCACCGTCGGCCGCCGAACCTCCCGCCACCTCGAGACACTTGCCGCTGTTGCGGTTGGTGACGGTGTAGGTCGTCGAGGCGGCGGCCGGCTCACCGGAGGGCCCGGGGAGAGAGGCACCCAGCCGCACCGGCGTCCCGAAGTTCGGCGTGCCGTCGGAGTTCCAGGTGAACTTCTGGGCGCGGGTCGTACGGCCGTTGTCGCAGCCGTCGGACGCGGAGTCGTTGGCGTGGTAGACGATCCAGTTCTCGCGGCCGTCGGGTGAGGTGAAGAAGCCGTTGTGGCCCGGCCCGTACACCCCGTTCGCGTCGCTGCGCTGGAAGACGGGCGTGGACTTCTTCGTCCACGAGGAGGCGGAGAGCGGGTTCGAGCCGGTCAGCTCCAGCTGACCGAGCTTGTAGTCGGGCGTCCAGCAGCCGCTCGCGGAGTAGATCAGGAAGGTCCGGCCGCCCCGCTGCAGCACCTCGGCGCCCTCGTTGACGGTGCCGCCCTGCCGTTCCCAGGCGTACGTCGGTCTGGAGATCGTCGAGTACGCGCCGCTGACGGTGTACGGGTTCGACATCGGCGCGATGACGACGTTCTGCGTCCCGCCGGTGTTGGCGCTGCCCAGCATGTACAGCCTGCCGCCCACGTTCAGCACGCTCGGGTCCAGCATCCACCCGCTGTTGAGCTGCCCCTTGTAGGTGTACGGCCCCATGGGGTCCGAGCCCGCGCTCTCCAGCACATGGCTGCGCTGGGTGGGGTTGTAGTCGGACACGTTCTGCCCGGCGACGTAGTACAGGTACCAGCGGCCGTTGAGGAAGTGCAGCTCGGGCGCCCAGATGTTGCAGCACCGGGAGGCGGCGTCGCCCTTCCACACCTGGACGCTGGGCGCGGTGGAGAGCCCGGCGAGGGTGGCGGACTTGCGGATGGTGATGACGTCGGTCCAGCTCGTCGTCACCAGGTGGTAGTTGCCGTCGTGGTACGAGATCCAGGGGTCGGCCCCCTTGACGGACTTGACCGGGTTGGAGAAGGAGGCGGCGCTCGCGGAGGGCTGGCCGAGGCCGATCGCGAGCAGCAGGGCCGCCAGCAGGGTCAGTAGGCGACGGGCCATCCGCTGCTCCAGTTCAGGAGGTTGATGCCGAGCTTGGGGGTGCCGCCCGCGTTGCGGTCGTAGTAGTGGTAGACGATCAGGTCGCCGTCGCTGTCCTTCAGGATCGACTGCCCGCCCGGGCCGATGACGTTGCCGTGCGACTCGAGCACGGGCGTGCCGCCGTTCCTCATCAGGTCGACGCCGTTCTTGTCGCGGTACGGCCCGGTGATGCTGGAGGCGCGCCCGACCTTGACCTTGTACGTCGAACTGGTGCCGCTGCAGCAGGTGTCGTACGAGGCGAAGAGGTAGTAGTACCCGTTCCGCTTCACGATGAAGGGCGCCTCGACGGCCTTGGTGCCGGTCGGCCGGGAGGCGAGCGAGTACCGCGTGGTGTTGGAGCCGAGCTGCTTCCCGGTGGACGGGTTGATCTGGATCATCTTGATGCCGGTCCACCAACTGCCGAACGACATCCACCACTTGCCGTCGTCGTCCACGAAGAGGTTCGGGTCGATGGCGTTGAAGTCGCTGGAGGAGTTCGACGTGTAGACGGTGCCCTGGTCGGTCCAGCTGCCCGGCCGGCCGGTGCTGGAGGTGGCCAGTCCGATGGCGGAGGTGTTCGAGCCGAACTTCGAGACGGAGTAGTACATCAGGTACTTGCCGCCGTGGTACGAGATGTCCGGCGCCCAGGCCTCGGGGACGGACGAGTAGTTCCGCCACCAGCCCGGCCTGCTGGAGAAGGCGTCAGCGCCGTTCCGGAAGGCGGTGCGGTCACCGGAGGTCTTGCTGGAGATGCCGCCGCCGGTCGCGTAGAGCAGGTACTGGCCGGACGAGGTGCGGAGCATCGACGGGTCGTGGGTGACGACGTCGCCGGTGACGCGGCCGGGGTTGGGGTACGCGGACGCCGTACTCGGTATGAGGGCGAGCAGGGCGGCGGTGGGGAGGGCGAGCAGGGCGGTGCGTTTGCGGAGGGTGGTGCGGCTCATCGGGTCCTCCTTGCGGTGGGGGTGACAGTTCTGGTCGAGGTCTTCGAGGTGACCGAAATACCGAACAGTGCACGCAAGTTCGAACGGAACTTAGAATCGAACCACTTGCGCGTCAATGGTCCGCGCAGCACGAGTCCGCCCCGCCCGTCGCCCGCCGGGCGGCCCACCGCGCGGGTGTGGCCGCCTACAGCACACGTCAGGCCTGGCCGGCGTCCCGTTCGTGCTCGGCCACCTCGGCACGGACGGTCTTGCCGGGCGGCGGCTCCCTGCGGAGAACCTCCCAGCGGTCGGCGAGCGCGTCGACGAGGAGGAGACCGCGGCCGTGCTCGTCGAGCGGGCTCGGGGCCCTGACGCCCTCGGGGCCGGGCGGGCGCGGCGGCCCGGTGCGGGTGTCACCGACCTCGATCCGCACCCCACCGCCCGCGAGCAGGGACAGCCGCAGCTCGAAGTCCCGCCCGGGCACCCGCCCGTGGGTCACCGCGTTGGCAGCCAGTTCGGCGACGATCGTGGCGACCCTGCCGGTGACGTCCGTGCCGTAGGGAACACCCCAGGCGGTGCTTCCATGTGGCCAATTTCCCGCGCCACACGGCTGTTCGGGGGCATCCAGGTCGTCATCGACGCCGGCCGGCGACTACGTCGCCATCGGCCGGCCCACGGTCATCGCCGACGGCGGCTACCGCTCACCGGCCTGGCCGCCCCTCACGGTCCGGATGCGGCCAGGCCGAACTTGCCTGCTGGAGAGGCCCGAGGAGGCGGCTTCTCCCCGATCTCGCAGTCGCGGAGGACGCTCAGTCGAGACAGAACTCGTTGCCCTCGATGTCTTGCATGCAGATGCACGACTCGTTGTCGTCATCGGCGAGCAGCGTTCGCACGTGTACCGCGCCGAGCGCGACCAGTCGTGCGCATTCGGCCTCCAATGTGGCGAGGCGCTCCTCACCCACGAGTCCGGTGCCGACCCGCACGTCGAGATGCACCCGGTTCTTGACGATCTTCCCTTCGGGAACGCGCTGGAAGAGCAGGCGTGGTCCCACACCCGAGGGATCACTGCATGCGAAGTAGATGACCTGATCCTCAGGCGGCAGCGAGCGATGGTAGTCCTCCCAAGTGGAAAACCCCTGGGGGATCGGCGGCACGACGTACCCCAACACCTCGCACCAGAACCCGGCGAGACGCGCAGGTTCCGCGCAGTCGAAGGTGACTTGGAACTGCTTGATCGCTGACATCGGCGCACCATAACAGGGGGCTTTTTCACTCATCTACCGGCGCGGACCCGCAGGTTGGCGGCTTCGGACGAGCCACCGCCTCGCCGGAGTTCGTTCCGGGGGCAAGAGCGGCCCGCACGGTCCGCCCGTAGTGGTCGGCAAGGAGGCCGGCAGGCGATCGAGGCGATCCCCTGAACGGCGCGGAGGGCCGGGTCCCGTTGCGGCCCCCTGCGCGACATCGGACGGAGCGCCCGCTCGTGGTCACCGAGGCCAGCAGGCCGTGGCCAGCACGGAGACGGTGACCAGACCGGGCAGGAAGCGGTCATCGTTCAGGTCCGCACGGCTCACGTGGCGTGCGCCGGAGTCGGGAGTCAGGCCCTGGCAGCACGCAGCGGCCGAACGCGGATGCGCTGCCGGTCACGGTGGCCGCCGCGCCCGTTCGTCACCGTCGCCCGCCGAACTCCCAGGTATGCGCCTCGATATCGTCGTACCTCTCCTGGCTCAGCACCGCACCCGCCGCGTCCGCGTCCGACGCCCGGACCAGGGCCGCCGTACCCACCCACACCGCACCGTCGTCGGACAGCAGCGGCCCGTACGCGATCAGTTCGTCCCGGTCGGCCGGCACGCCGGGGTCGGCGGCGGGCCCCGGGCCGAAGCCGAGCACCAGGTAGCGGTTCCCGCCCGTCCGTCCGCCGGGGAAGTCCCACATGGTCCGCCCGAGCAGGTTGCGCCACCGCCGCAGGAGCACGTCCCGGTACACCCCGGCCTGGTAGTTGGGCTCGTCGAAGGCGAACGCGCGAGCCGCGGCGGAATCCGGGAGGTCGACGATGTGCACGCTGCCGGTGGGCGTTTCCCCGTCACTGCCGAACGTGGGCCCGCGGGCGATCAACTCCGCGGCGTACTGGTCCATGTAGGCCCAGTGCGCTTCCACCAGCCCCTCACGCAACGCCAAGGAGCCGGGGCGGTCGCGGTGATGGCAGAAGAACTCCATGGCGTGTCCGTCCTGGTGGATGATCTCGTCTCTTCCAGCATCGTGACCGCAGGAAAGCAGACTGCGGCCACAACACCATGCCGGACAACCCGGAAGTCTTCGTGAAGGCCACCGCGGCGGCACTCGCGCCCCAAGACCAGGACTGACCGCCCCCCGTCACACCCGCGGAACAGTGCTGCGCCCCCATGACGCGGGGCGCAGCACGTCGCGGGACGGCGTCAGTTGCAGGAGCCCACGGTGAGGAGGTTGTCGACGACGACCCTGCTCCCGGACTTCATGTAGGAGTACGCCTCGCCGCAGTAGCCGCGCTTCTGGTAGACGGGGCCGGCGTAGGAACTGAACGTGCCGAAGTCCTGGGTGTGAGGTGTGTCGGTGTAGTTGTCCTTCAGCCGGATGCCCATGTAGCGCGCGGAGCCGGTGTCGTTGAAGAACACGGCACAGATCGGCTTGTCGTAGTACCGGTCGCCCGTGGTGGTGCCGTTGGTCCACGTGTAGGTGGTGCCGTAGGTGCCGTAGCGGGCGGCGCCGGTCGAGATGGTGTAGCCGGATCCGCACACGTTGGCGGCGGCTGCGGCCACCGAGGCGTTGGCCTCGATGATCTGCCGGGTCTCGGACGAGGCCGTCGTGGCGACCTTCACGCCCTTGACGTCCAAGGTCTCGATCGCCGCGTCGGCCTTGAGGGCGGGCTGGTCGGCCGCCGACGCGGCAGGCGTAATGATCGTCGTGGCCAGCAGGGCGGCACAGACGCCGCCCAGGCGCATCACAGTCTTCACTTTTCCCCCTTGAAGTGACAGTCAGATCATCCTGACGCACAGACCGTAACGCATCGAACGTTCGAGCGGGCAGGCTTTTCGGCCTCCTGGATGGCCAAGGGCCTGACCGGCCGTACGGGGGTCCCGAGCCTGCGAGATCGCCTCATCTCCGCTGCGCCGCAGTGGCGTCCAGGAGGCGGTCTCGATTGTGGCGGTCGATGCCGGCAGTTCCTGCACTGTGCGCATCGGAGTGTCACCTCCCGGGACAGGGGCCCGTCTTTCAACCGTCCCCGTCCTCCTCACCCGCTCGTACAGAAGGGCTGGAAGCGTGACGATGCGCCTGCTGTCGCAGAGCGTCGAGGTGACGACCGTGACGTGCGGGAAGGGAAGCGTGACTGAGCGCCTTCGTGAAGGCGACCGCTGAGGCGCTCGCAGAGCGGTGGGCCGAGCGCGGCCCACCGGTGCGGTGGGCCGCCCCCGTTCACGGTCAGGACTTCCCCGGGCACTCCTTCCACGCCAGGTGGTACACCGTGCTGATGTCCCCGTCCGTCGAGTCCATCGTCATGAAGCTGACCTTGTCGGCAGCCTGCGAACCGGCGTTGACCCGGAGTTCGGTGTTGATGTTGAAGTTGCGCTGGACTCCGCAGGGTGCGTAGACCAGTTGGGCCCAGTCCGTCTCGTCGGTGGCCTGCCAGTTGTCGTTGTACGGGCCGGCGAAGGGGTGACTCTTGGACACCGTGCTGGGCGAGCCCTGGAAGTAGTACGAGGCTCTCTGGGTGGCGCTCGCGCCGCGCTGGAGGGAGGCGAAGCCGCGGTAGTCGGCACTCGCGATGGCGTAGGTGAACCCCCCGGGAACATGGACCTTGAGGCTGAGCTGGCAGTTCTTGCGGAAGGCGGTGGGGGCGGAGCCGCCGCCGGCCTGGGCGAGGTAGTCGCTGTAGGTCACCGTGAAGGCCGTGTTGTCCTCGGAGACGGCGACCGCGGCCGTGCCCTGGGGGCAGCCGGAGCCGTTCACGGTGGCGACCTTGATGACGATCTTGTCCGGGGGCGGGTCGTCGAACCCGGAGGACGGGGATTGCGCGGGAAGTGCACTGGTGAGCAGTGCGGCGATCGCGCCGCTCAGGAACAGGCCACCGGCCATGGTTCTCCCATCCGTGCGTGGGGGGTGGATCACGACAGGGCATGCGCATGTCAAGCTAACTGCGCACACACTCCCGGTCTGTGACGGTTCCATGAAGGAGCCGTGAAGGTCGGGAGCGGTCGCATCGTACGCAGGGCGGGAGGGGTCGGCCAGGGCGCTCTCCGGCCATTCACAGTGGCGGGATCACACCAGGGAAAGGGACGCGGGGCGCGTCCGCGTGGGCCCCGTAGGCACCAGCGGTACCGGCGGCGCATAAGGTGCGTTAGCAGTGCGTCGGACCAGGACACCCCCGAGGACGCGATGAGGCTCACCCACCGGCTCCCCCGCGGACGCGGCCCGTCACGGGCTCTCCCGGTTCGCCTGTCCTGCCGCCGGCCGGTACCCACCGCCCCCGGCCCCACCGTGCCGGGTGTCGACGACACCGCCGCGCCGCAGGTCGCCGAGGGCCCTCTCGGGGACCGCTTGGGGGATGCTCCGCGCGGTGGCGACGGCCTCCGCCCCGGCCTGCCCCGCGTCCTGCCGGACGGCCGGGTCCACGACCCCTCGTACCGCCTGCTCCGCACGTGCCGAGAGCCTCGTACGGCCATGGGCGCGGCCGGCCTGTGGACAATGACGCACCAGCACCACACCAGCACCACGTACGGCACGGCAGCACAACAGGAGGCGCTCCCTTGGAGCTCAGCAGGCGTACCTTCCACGCTCTCGCCGGCACGGCGACGCTCGGCTTCGCGCTGACCGGCAGCGGGTCGCCGACCTCCGCGGGCCCGGCACGGTCCGTGCCCACGGGCCCGCCACCCCCGGTGCCGAGCGCGGACGGCCAGCGGCACAAGGTCGACTTCGACCGGTACTCGCTGCTCGTCGACGGCCGGCGTCTGGTGCTCTGGTCAGGCGAGATGCACCCCTTCCGGCTGCCGAGCCCGTCCCTGTGGCGGGACGTGCTGCAGAAGATGCGTGCCCACGGCTACAACGCCGTGAGTGTGTACGTCGCCTGGAACTACCACTCCCCCGCCCCCGGCCGGTACGACTTCACCGGTGTGCGGGACCTGGACCTGTTCCTGCGGATGGCCGCCGAGACGGGTCTGTACGTGATCCTGCGGCCCGGCCCGTACATCAACGCGGAGGTCGACGCGGGCGGCTTCCCCGGCTGGCTGACCGCGACCGAGGGCACCGCCCGGACCTCCGACCCGACGTATCTGCGGTACGTCGACGAGTGGCTGACCGCCGTCAACGCCATCGTCGCGAAGCGCCTGTTCACCCGGGGCACGGGCACGGTCCTGCTGTACCAGATCGAGAACGAGTACGACGCCCACGCCGGCGAGCCGACCGGGCGCGCCTACATGTCGTACCTGTACGAGAAGGTCCGCGCCGACGGCATCGACGTACCGCTGTTCCACAACGACAAGGGGCGGAACGGGGACTGGGTCCCCGGGTCGTTCGCCACCGGCGGGGAGAAGGGGCGCTGGCTGTACGGGTTCGACGGATACCCGGAGCCGGACCGGGTGCCACCCGACTGGGGGCACTTCGGGACCGGCGGCGCGACGGGCGGCGCCACGGCCAGTCCGCGCACCCCCGGGTTCATGCCCGAGTTCGGCGGGGGCTGGTTCGACCCGTGGGGCGGGTCCTGGTTCGACGGCAAGGGGTACGCCGAGGCGCGCCGTACCCGGGACGCGGCGTACGAGCGGCGCTTCCACCTCACCAACCTCGCCAACGGCATCACGCTGCACAACGTCTACATGACGTACGGCGGCACCTCCTGGGGCTGGCTGCCCGCGCCGGTCGTCTACACCTCGTACGACTACGGGGCCGCGTTCGACGAGGCCCGCAACGCCACCCCGAAGCTCGCCCCCATGCACCAGATGGGGCAGATGCTGCGGCACGTGCCCGACCTCGCCAAGCTGAAGCGGGGGAAGGCCGTACGGGCCGCCGACGAGCGGATCGAGGTCTACCACCTGACCAACCCCGACACCGGCGCCCACTTCTACGTCCTGCGCAACGACACCGACGAGGCGGTCACCTCGACGCTGCCGGACGCCGGGATCGACGTGCCGGTCACGGTCCCGGCGCGGGACGCCAAGCTGATCACCGCGGGGCTGAGGTTCGGGAAGCGGACGCTGGTGCTCTCCACCGTGCAGCCCATGCTGAGCCTGACCGCCGGGCGGCAGAACATCGTCCTGTTCGCGGGCCGACAGGGCGATCTGGCGCAGGTCGTGCTGGACTCCCCGGACGAACCGACGCCCATGCGGCTGGACCCGGAGCCCGCGTGGGCCTACAACCTCGGCAAGCTGTACGTCACCGCTCCGCTCGGCCCCGGTGGGCTGAGCCGGGTGCGGGTCGGGGACGACGGGGTGGACACGCCCATGCTGCTGCTGTTCGCCGACGACGCGACGGCCGTGCGGCTGTGGCCGTACGAGACGCCGTCCGGCTCGGTCCTCGTCTACGGTCCGGCGCTGCTGCGCTCGGCCACCCTGCGCGACTCCACGGTCCACCTCACCGGCGACACCATCGGCGAGACCGGCCTGGAGGTGTGGGGGCCGCGCGGGATCACCCACGTCACGTGGAACGGGCGCCCGGTGCCCGCCCGGATCAGCAACACCGGCAGTCTGCGGGCGCTCCGCCCGCTCCCCGGCGTGACCGCGCCGGCCCTGCCCGCTCTCGACGGCTGGCGGCGGCGGACCGAGAACCCGGAGGCCGAGCCCGGCTTCGACGACTCCGGCTGGACGACGGCCGACAAGCAGACGTCCTTCAGCACGACGCCCGTGCCCGACGGGCAGCCCGTCCTGTTCGCCGACGACTACGGCTTCCACTACGGCGACGTCTGGTACCGGGGCGAGTGGACCGGCGAGGGCGGCGTCGAGTCGGTCTCCCTCGCCTACAGCACTGGCACGCAGGGCCTGCTCATGGCCTGGCTGGACGGCGAGCCGCTGGGCACGCACCGGATGCCGGTACCGGACAAGGACCGGGCACGGCAGGGCACGTGGACCGCCGAGGCCGGCTTCGCCCTGCCGGAGGAACTGCGGAAGAGGTTCCGTGAGGACCGCCGCGGCGATGACGACCGGCATGTCCTGTCCGTGCTCGTCCGGCGGATGCAGCACGACATGGACGGCAAGGCGCTCGACACGCACAAGGCCGCGCGCGGACTGACCTCCGTCACCTTCGAGGGTGCCTCCCCGGAGGTGACCTGGCGCATCCAGGGCACCGCCATGTCCGACCCGGTGCGCGGGCCGATGAACACCGGCGGGCTGTACGGGGAGCGCGAGGGCTGGCATCTGCCGGAGTACGACGACCGGGACTGGAAGGACGCCGAACTGCCGCGTGCCGACCGGCGGCAGGGCGTCACCTGGTACCGGACGGACTTCCGGCTGGACATCGACCCGGATGTCGACGCCTCCGTCGGGCTCGCCCTGGACGACGACCCGGAGCGGGCCTACCGCGTCCAGATCTTCCTCAACGGCTGGAACATGGGCCAGTACATCAACGACGTGGGGCCGCAGCACACGTTCGTGCTGCCGAACGGGATCCTGCGCACACGTGGCGCCAACACACTGGCCTTGGCGGTGCTGTCCAACGGGACCACGCCGTCGGGGCCCGGCGAGGTGCGGCTGACGCTGCTGGGCGCCGCCGCCGGAGGGGTGCCCGTCAAGCCGGTGTGACCTCGCAGTGACCGGATCGAGCCGTCCCCGCGCATTGCCTTCTCCTTCGGGGTGGGCCACGGTGTTGCCCCCGCAAGCCACGCGACAGAGAGGGGAACCTCGTGCGAAGAAGGCGATTCATCAGCGGATTAGCCGGTGCCGGGGCGGGTCTCGGACTCGCCTCGGCAGGCGCCTGGCCGGCGGCCGCCGCGTCCGGCCGGGACGGCGGCGCGACACGCGAGTGGGAGGCGGTCGCCGCCCCGGAGGCCGCCCCGGCAGCCCAGTTGCTCGACGTGGCGGCCGCGGGTCCGGGCCTCGCCTGGGCCGTGGGTGAGGAGGGCCGCGACGGCGGTGTCCGGGGGACGGCGCTGGCCCTCGTGTGGGACGGCACCGCCTGGCAGCGCACCGGCCCCGGCTTCAGCGGCTACCTCCGCTCCGTAGCCGCCACCTCCGACGGCTCCGCCTGGGCCGTCGGTTCCGACACCTCCGGCACCGCCCGGCTCCTCGCCTGGGACGGACCGGCCTGGCGGGAGGCCGACTTCCCCGGGCGTGGGGCGACCGGCACGTCCCTCACTTGGGTCACGACCGGCCCCCGGGGCCACGTCTGGATCTCCGGCCGGAACAGCGACGGTTCGGTGCTGCTGCACGGCCACCGGGGCACGTGGACCTGGCTGCCCGCGCCCCCGGCCACGACCACCACCCCGCCCACCGGCGTCCACCGCGCGCTCTGCGGCGACATCTGGGTCTACGGCAGTGAGCTGGTCGCCCGCTGGGACGGCGAGACCTGGACCGTGCTGCCGACGCCCCTCGGCATCCGCGCCGGCTTCACCGGGCTGCTCCCGGTCGCCCGCGACGACATCTGGCTGACGGGCTACGACTACGGCGTCGGCGGCCCGCCCGGCAAGCCTCCGGGCGTCCGGCTGCTGCACGGCGACGGCGGCACCTGGGAGAGCGTCACGGCACCGTTCGGCGTCGGCATGCTGAGCGACATCGTGGGCGACGCGCGAGGACGGCCCGACCGTATCGCCGGGTGGGACTTCTGGGACCAGACCCGGGCCCACCACCTGCGCTGGGACGGCACGGCCTGGGTGAGCGAGCGGGGGCCGGTGGCCACGACCCCCGTCGTCATGAACGCCCTGACGACCGTGCCGGGTTCGGGGGGCTACTGGGCGGTGGGGACGACGTCGAGCTCGCCGTCCTCGTCCGCCCAGGTGCGCATCGAACGCTGACCGGCCCGCCCGGGCGGTCACGCCAGCCGGATCACGTTCCAGGACAGCGGCTCCAGGACGGCGCTCAGCGTGCCGTCCTGGACCACCGTGCCGTCGACCGGGTGCGGGGCGACGCGCTCGGGGTCGTCGAGGGTGTTGCGGGCGTCGGGGTCGGCGTCCGCGAGGGCGCTGTGCTCGACGACCGACGCCAGGCCGAGGCCGTTCAGGGTGACCTGGAGCGGCAGCGACTCGGTGCGGCTGCGGTTGACGGCGAAGACGGTGACCGTGCCGTCCTCGGCGCGCACGGCGGTGGCGTGCAGCAGGTCGGTCTCGCCGAACTTCTTCGTCGCGTACGTCGGCGAGTCCACCCGGACGTCGAGGACCTGGCCGCGGCCGTACCGGCTGGCCTGCGCGAAGGGGAAGAAGGTCGTCTGCCGCCAGGCCGGGCCGCCGGGCTCGGTCATGATCGGCGCGATGACGTTGACGAGCTGGGCGAGGCAGGCGACGGTGACCCGGTCGGCGTGCCGGAGCAGGGCGATGAGGAGCGAGCCGAAGACGACCGCGTCGGTGACGCTGTAGTTGTCCTCCAGCAGGCGCGGGGCCTCGGGCCAGTCGTCCTGCTCGAAGGTCTTGGCGCGGGCCTCCCACTCGGGCAAGTACCAGACGTTCCACTCGTCGAAGGAGAGGTTGATCCGCTTCTTCGACTTGAGCCGGGCGCCCACGTGGTCGGCGGTCGCGACGACGTTGTCGATGAAGGACTCCATGTCGACGGCGGAGGCGAGGAAGGAGTCGATGTCGCCGTTCTCGGGCCAGTAGTAGGCGTGCAGCGAGATGTAGTCGACGAGGTCGTACGTCTCCTCCAGGACCGTCGCCTCCCACTCGGCGAAGGTCGGCATGGACTGGCTGGAGGAGCCGCAGGCGACGAGTTCGACGCCGGGGTCCATCTGGCGCATGGCCCGGGCCGTCTCGGCGGCGACCCGGCCGTACTCCTCGGCCGTCTTGTGCCCGGTCTGCCAGGGGCCGTCCATCTCGTTGCCGAGGCACCAGAGCCGGATGCCGAAGGGGTCCTTGTCGCCGTGGCTCGCACGGAGGCCGGACAGGGCGGTGCCCTCGGTGTGGTTGGCGTACTCCTGGAGTTCGAGGGCCTCGGCGACCCCGCGGGTGCCGAGGTTGACGGCCATCATCGGCTCGGCCTGGGGGCCGATCTTGCGCAGGAAGTCGATGTACTCGGAGAGGCCGAAGCGGTTGGACTCCGTCGAGTGCCAGGCGAGGTCGAGGCGGCGGGGGCGGTCCTCGGCGGGGCCGACCGAGTCCTCCCACTTGTAGCCGGAGACGAAGTTGCCGCCGGGGTAGCGGACGGCTGTGACGCCGAGTTCGCGGACGAGGTCCAGGACGTCCCGGCGCAGGCCCTTGTCGTCGGCGGTGGGGTGGTCCGGTTCGAAGACGCCGGTGTAGACGCAGCGACCGAGGTGTTCCACGAAGCTGCCGAAGAGACGGGGATTGACCTCGCCGACGGTGAAGGCGGGGTCGAGGGTGAAGCGGGCGGTTCGCATGTTCGCCTTTCGGGGTGCGAGTTCTGTTTCGGTGGCGGCTGCGGGTGTGTGGGGGTTGCTCGCGCAGTTCCCCGCGTCCCTGTCGGGACGATCCTCTACTGCCCTGCCAAGCCGGTGTGGGCGACGCCCGCGACGATCTGACGCTGGAAGAAGACGAAGACGGTGATCAGCGGCAGGCCGGCCATGAGGCCGCCGGCCATGAGCTGCGCCCACTGGATGCCGTAGGAGTTCATGACGGTCGCGATGCCGTTCGGCATGGTCATCAGGTCGGGGTTGTTGGTCACCATGTACGGCCAGAGGAAGTTGTTCCACGAGGCGATGAAGGTGAAGATGCCGACCGCGGCGAGGGAGGGTCGGGAGAGCGGCAGGACGATGGTGAAGAAGACCCGCCAGCGGCCCGCGCCGTCGATGAAGGCGGCCTCCTCCAGCTCGCGCGGGATGCCCTGGAAGAACTTGTAGAGGATGTAGACCATCGCTGCGGGTGCGCACTGCGGCAGGATCATGCCCCAGTAGGTGTCGACCATGCCCATCTGCTGCACGGTGGTGAAGAGCGGCACACCGAGGACGGCGGGCGAGATCATCAGCCCGGCCATGACCAGGCCCATCAGGGGCTTCTTGCCGCGGAACTCGGTGCGGGCGAAGCCGTATCCGGCGAGGGCGCTCACGAGCAGCACCACGGACGTGACGCAGACGGAGACGACCACGGAGTTGACGAACCAGTTGGTGATGTTGCCGGTCTCGAAGAGGGCCGTCCAGGCCTGGCCCGTCCAGTCCTGCGGGAGCCAGTGCGGCGGGACCTCGACGGCCTCGGTCTCGGACTTGAGGGAGGTGAACAGGCCCCAGGCTAAGGGGGCCAGGAAGACGACCGAGACGGCTGCGCCGAGCAGGGTCAGGATGATCTGGCTGGGGGTCCACGGCTTGCGGGCCCTCACCGGTACGGCGGTGGTCATCGGGCGGCCTCCTCACGGTTGCGCAGCAGCCACATCCGGGCGAGGGCGACGGCCGCGATGATCACGAAGAAGATGACGGAGATCGCGGAGGCGTAACCCACGCGGTAGCTGGTGAAGCCCTCTTCGAGGGTGTACTGCACGAACGTGCGGGTCGATCCCTCGGGTCCGGGAAGGAAGTCCATCATCACGACGGCCTGGTCGAAGACCTGGAGCGAGGCGAGGATCTGGAGGGCGACGACGAGGCCGGTGATGTTGCGCAGCATCGGCAGGGTGATGTGGACCATGCGGTGCCAGGCGTTCGCACCGTCCAGCCTGGCGGCCTCGTAGAGGTGGCCGGGAATGCCCTGGAGCGCGGCGAGATAGAGCAGGAAGCTGAAGCCGACCGTCCACCACAGGGTCTGGATGACGATGGCGAGCATCGCGTACGACTTGTCGGCCAGCCACGGCGTCTCGATGCCGAAGACGTGGTTGATCATTCCTGTGCCGGGGTTGAAGAGCCACTGCCACAGGTTGGCCGCGACGGTGGACGGCAGCAGGAAGGGGGCGAAGAAGCACAGCCGCCACAGCCACTTGCCGCGCTCGATGTGGTGGGCGAGCATCGCGAGGAGGAAGGCGAGGACCGTGATGCTCGGGACGACCAGGAGCGTGAAGTACGCGCTGTGCCCGAGTGAGTCCCACATCAACGGGTCGTTGAGGGCCTCGCGGTAGTTGTCGAGGCCGACGAAGCTCGCGCCCTCGCCCGAGATGTTGGCGTCCGTGAAGCTGAGGTAGACGCCGCGCAGCAGCGGCCAGATCACGAAGAGCGTGAACAGGACGAGGAACGGGGCCACGAACCAGCCGCCGTGCTGGAAGCCCTGCCCCCGGCGGGGGGTGGCGCTGTCGGCGGCGGTCCTGGCGCGGGCGGGTGCGGCGATGGTCTGGGCGCTGGTCGCCATCACGCGGCCGCACCTCCTTCTGCGGCTGTTTGGCCGTCCATGGGGTTCTTCATGGCGAGCAGTCGGGTGAGTGCGCCCTCCATCCGGCGGGCGGCGGTCTCCGGCTTGGCGGAGCCCATCGTCGAGGCGGCGACGATGGGGCCGACGCGCTGGGCCAGGATGCCGGTGGAGCCCGCGAACCACACCTTCGGCTCGGTGGCCTGGTGGTCCATGGCGGAGACGTACTCGCTCTGCGGGTTCAGCTCCTTGTACGCGGCCGTGGACAGGGTGGGCGTGTACGCGGGGATGTGGCCGCCGGCGGCCCACTGCTGAGCATGCCGGACGACGTAGGCGGCGAGTCGGTGGGCCGCCTCGTTGGTGGCGCCGCCGCGGTCGGACTGGTGCGGCAGGACGAAGGCGTGCGACTCGGCGTGGGTGGCCGGATTGCCGAAGACGGGCGGCAGCGGGGTGGCGCCGTAGTCGATCTCGGCCCCGGAGTAGACCGGCACCGACCAGTTGCCCTCCCAGACGAAGGGGGAGCCGTTGAGGAACTGTTCGGCGCCGGCGAGGCCCGCGAAGCCAGGGTTGGAGTACCCGTCGGTGATGTGCCGGCGCAGGAACTCCAGGACCTGGGTGGCCTTGCCGGTGTCGAAGGTGACCTCGGTGTTGGCGGCGTTGAACCAGGTGCCGCCGAGCTGGGTGTAGAAGGCGACGAAGAACCACCACTGGAAGTTCTGGTCGTTGGACCACATGCCGATGGTCTGGAGCCCCTTCTTCGTGGCCTGCTTCGCCTGCTTCAGCACGTCGAACCACTCGTCGGCGGAGGTGACGGGCACGATGCGGCCGTCGTCGCCGAGCAGCCCCGCCTTCTTCAGCACGTCCTTGCGGTAGAAGCAGAGCTGGACGTGGATGTCGAGCGGGAGGGCGTAGAGCTTGCCGTCGATGACGGCGCGCTTCCACAGCACCGGGTTGAAATCCGCTTCGTGTACGCCGTACTTGGCGAGCAGGTCCACGTCCCAGGGGTCCAGGAAGCGGCCCGGTGAGAAGCCGGTGACCCGGCCCAGGTGCATGACGCCGAGGTCGGGTGCGCGGTTGCCCGCGGCCGCCATGGCGAGCTTGGTGTAGAAGGGGCTGCCCCACTGGAGGGTGGAGTCCTTCACCGCGATGTCCGGGTTGGCCGCACGGAAGGCGTCCAGCATCGCGATCATGTTGGAGCCGTCGCCGCCGCTGAAGAGGTTCCAGTAGCGCACGCGGGTGTCGGCGTCGGCGGCGAGTGCGTCGGCGCCCGTGCCGAGTGCGGCGAAGCCGAAGCTGCTCGCCACGAAGAGTCCGCCGAGCCCGCCGAGAAGCTGCCTGCGATTCAGGTCAGGTCGTCCCATGCCCTGCCCTTACGATCGATGACCAATATGCGTTCGGTATTTCGAAAGGCGCTCGTTACTTCGAACGGGACCGTAAGTTCGAAGCGCTTGCGCGTCAATGGTCCGGCCCAACTTCGAAGCCCGGCCTTCCGGGCGGGAACGGTCGTTTTCCGTTGAACATCGGACGTCGGATCGCATGACGCGCACACTTTCGGGCGCGTAGTCTCGGATCGCTACCAAGCCGTCACCCGGTGGTGAGAAGGGGGAGCGATGGACATCGCGGGCGCGCGGACGATGGCCGCCCGAGCGACCGCCGCGCTCAGGCGCTCGCGCCGCGGCTCCGCCATGCGCGGCCTGGCCGCCGAGCTCGCCGCCGCGGTCCGGGCGAGACCCGAACCCCCCACCGGCGTACGGTCGTTGTGCCGGGCGCTGTGCGAGGAGATGAGCGCGCGGCGCGGCGGGCGGCCCGTCGAGCTGCGGTTCGAGCCCTTCCCCGACGAGATCGAAGTGACCGGCCTGTGGGTGGAGTTCCAGGACTTCGACCTGGTCATCGTCGAGGAACGGGCCGAGGCGGTGCAGCAGTTGGTCATCCTCGGACACGAGCTGTGGCATCTGCACGCGGGGCACGGCCACCACCATGTCGCCGGCACGGCGGCGGCCCGGGCCCTGCACCGGGAGCCCGGCTGGACGTCGACGGCGCTGACGGTGGCGGCCCGGGACGGATCACGCGAGCGGGACGAGGCCGAGGCCGACGCGTTCGGGCACCGGCTGGCGGCCGGGTGCCGGGCACTGCTGCCGGGCGGGCGCGGCCCGGACGTGCCCCTCGAACCCCTGCAGCGGTCCCTGGGCTACCGGGGCCCGCGAGGAGGTGCGGTCCGGTGACGACGGTGGCCCTGACGCCGGTCGAGTTCGTCAACCAGTTGTATCCGAACTTCTGGTGGATCCCCGCCGGGATCCTGGCCGCCGCCCTGGCCATCAAACTGCCCAGCATCATCCGGCTCTGGAAGGACCCGCTGCTGCGCGCGGTCGGCGGGCTGCTGCTGCTCGCCTGCGCGGTGTTCGTGTTCGTGGCGCCGTCGACGATCGCCCGGGTCAACCGGCTCACGGGAGTGGCGAACTTCTCCGGCCCCTGGGTCTACTCGCTGCTCACCGCGTTCTGCGCCTCCTGTCTGCTGCTGATCATCACCTGGCGCAACGGCCTGTCCGACCGTTCGGACCGCACCCGGCGGGCGATGCGCGGAGTCGTGGTGGTCTACGCGTGTGTGATCGTCGCGATGTGGGTGCTGTTCGCTCTCGCGGACGTGCCGGAGGAGCGGCTGCGCGATCTCGACACGTACTACGCCAACACCCCGTACATGCGCGAGGTGATCGTGCTCTACCTGCTCGCGCACACCGTCGCCGCACTGGTCACCAACGGGCTGATCTGGAACTGGATCCGCACGGACGGGCTGGACTCGCTGCTGCGCTGGGGGCTGAAGTTCCTCGGCGTGGGCTACGCGGCGCAGTTGTTCTTCGACGCCGCCAAACTCACCGCCGTGGCGGCCCGTTGGTCCGGGCGGAACCTGGACTGGCTGAGCACGGCCGTCGCCCCGCCGCTCGCCTGCCTGTCCGCCGTACTCATCGCGGTCGGCTTCATCCTCCCGCACGCCGGGCAGTACCTGCACGGCCGCTGGCACGTCCGGCTCGCCCACCACGAACTGCGACCGCTGTACCAGCTGATGAGGACGGTCAACGGTGACGGTGTCCCGTTCCTGCTGCGCGCCACGCCGGAGCTGCGGCTGGTCCGCCGGGAGACGTTCATCCGCGACGCGCTGCTGCCGCTCGCCCGCTACATCGACGAGGACCGGCGCGAACGGTTCCACGATGCCGCCCTCGCCCTCGGCCACCCGCCCGACCGGGCCAAGGCACTCGCCGCCACCGCGGCGATCCTGGACGCCGTCGAGGCCAGGAACCGGACACGGGAGGACGACGGCATCGGTGCCCGCGACACCACGGACCTGCTGCGCGAGATCGGCTCCGTGTCCCGGGCCCTGCGACGCACGGACGACCTCCGTGCGATCCGTGCCCGGGCGCGTGACCTCAAGGACGGCAAGTCGCTCACCGGCTGACCGCGCCCCGGGGCCGGCGGACCCCGCGGCCACGGCGCCCCGCGCGGCTGTGGCCGGTAACCGTCGCACTCGGCCGCATGGGCCGGTGGGACCTGCGCCAGGAGGGTCGCGAACACGCTACGTGAAGGTACGGTGAGAGCCGTCCGGAACAAGAGTCCGCATGGCTCGAAACCGGTGCCGGCGAACGGCGTTGTGCGCCACACGGCTGTGGCCGAACGCCGCGGAAAGCCCTCAGGGCGGGGGGAGCCTTCATGGCTGAGTGCGAGGAGTCGCATGTCGCGTAGAGCTGTCGTCATCGGTGCTGGTCTGACCGGCATGCTGGCCGCGGCGGCCCTGTCCGCCGTCGCGGACGAGGTGGTCGTGCTCGACCGCGACGATCTGCCCGAGGGGCCGGAGCACCGCAAGGGCCTGCCGCAGGGACGTCACGCGCATCTCCTCCTGGCCGGCGGACTGGCAACGATGGAGGACCTGGTGCCGGGCGTGAGCATGCGCAAGCACCTGCTCGCCGCCGGTGCGCACGAGATTCCGCTCGGCTCGGGCATGGTCGCCCTCACGCCCGAGGGCTGGTTCCGGCGCTGGCGCCACCCCGGCCCGCGGATGCTGACGTGCACCCGGGCGCTGCTCGACTGGGCGGTGCGGGCCGCGGTGCTGGACAACACGGGGGTGGTGATCCGTAAGGCGAACGTGCTGGAGCTGACGGGGTCGCGGCAGCGTGTGACGGGGGTCCGCCTCGCGACTGCCGCCGGGGACGAGGAGCTCGCCGCCGACTTCGTGGTGGACGCCGGCGGCCGTGGCTCGCGGATCGTGACCTGGCTGGCGCGTCTGGGCGTCGACGACGTGCGGGAGAAGACGGTGGACGCCGGCCTGGTCAACGCCACCCGCCTCTACCGCACGCCCGAGGGCGCCGAGCGCTTCCCCCTGACCATGGTGCAGGCCGATCCGTACCGGGGACGGCCCGGCCGCAGCGGCATGGTGCTGCCGATCGAGGGCGGCCGCTGGATGGTGAGCCTCGCCGGCACACGGGGCGGTGGGGAACCCCCGTCCGATCCGGACGCGTTCCTCCGGTACACCCTGGAACTGCCCGACCCCATCGTGGGCCGGCTGATCTCCGGCGCGGAACCGCTCACCGAGGTCCACGTCAGCCGCAGCACCAGCAACCACCGCCGGTACCTGGAGAAGGTCCGCTCCTGGCCCGGCCGCCTCGTCGTCCTCGGCGACGCGCTGGCCACGTTCAACCCCGCCTACGGACAAGGCATGTCGGTGGCCGCGCTGGAAGTCCGGGAGCTGGCCCGCGAACTGCGGCGGGCGGGCCTCGGGGGGCCCGGGCTGGCCCGGCGTGTTCAGCGGCGTGCGGCCGGGCCGGTACAGGCCGCGTGGGCGATGGCGGTGAGCCAGGACGTGTGGTTCCCCGGGACGCGCGGGGGCTCGCCCGGGGTCGCCGACCGTCTGGTCACCGCGTACACGCGCCGCATGATCCGCACGGCGACCGGCTCGTACACCGCGGCGTCGGCGGTCTGGGACGTGATGAGCATGACGACGGGGCCGGCCCGGCTGCTCCGGCCCTCGACGGTGCTGGCGACACTGAGCGGACCGCCGCTGCCGGCAGCGGTGGCAGCGCCGTTGACGGCGGAGGAACGGGCGGTCCTACGCCGGCTGGACCGGACGGGACGCTGAGACGAGGGCACCGCTCCGGCGCCCGCCGACGTTCTCACCTACGGGCGTCACGGGGCCCCGGACGCCGTCGTCCCGCCCCCTCGGTGTTGTCGGTCCGGGCATCGCGGGGTCCCGGCCGCGCTCGCCCCGCCCCGTGCCGTCCCCTTCCCCCGTCAGCCGGCGAACGCGGGCTGGGACAGGCCCTTGCCCGCACCGGGCACCACGAACAACGACCCCGCCAGGGCGGGCGGATCCGTCAGCCCCGTACGTGCTGTCGTCACGTACAGATCACTCAGCCCGGCCCCACCGAACGCACAGGCCGTGACCAGCTGCACCGGCAACTCGATCACCCGGTCCAGCCGCCCCTGCGGCGTGTACCTGCGCACCGCCGCTCCCTGCCACAGGGCCACCCACACGCACCCGTCGGCGTCCACGGTCAGCCCGTCGGGGAACCCGGCACCGTCCTCGATCCCGACGAGGGCCCGGCGCCCGGACACCCGCCCGTCCGTGTGGTCGAAGACGTCGATCCGGCGGGTCGGGGAGTCGATGTAGTACATGAGCCGCCCGTCGGGGCTCCACCCCGTGCCGTTGCTGACGGCCACGTCGTCGAGCACGACGTCGACCGAGCCGTCGCCGGTGACGCGGGACAGCGTCCCGCCCCCCGGTGCCTCGTCGTAGCGCATCGTGCCCGCCCACAGCGCACCGTCGGGCGCGACCGCGGCGTCGTTGGCGCGGCGGCCGGGGACCGGCTCGTGGTGCAGCCACCGGAAGCCGCCGTCCGGGTCGAGGAGACCGATCCCGTCGCGCAGGTTGAGCACCAGTCCGCCCCCGGTACGCGGCTTCACGGCGCCGATGTGCTGTTCCGTGCGGCGCATGGTGCGCCGCCCGGTGGCGGGGTCGTAGGTGTGCAGGCGGGAGCCGAGGATGTCGATCCAGAGGAGCCGGCCTGCCGCCGCGTCCCAGGTCGGCCCCTCGCCGAGCTCGGCCTCGGCGCGGACGGCGACCTCGTACGGCGTCGTCATGCCGGGCTCCGGTGGCCGAGGTGCTCGGACAGCTCGGCGGCGCCCTTCACGGCGAGCTGCTCCAGCTCGGCACGGCGCTCCTCGCTCCAGCGGATCATGGGCACGGAGATCGACAGGGCCGCGACGACCTGCCCGGTGCGGTCGCGGACCGGTGCGGCCACGCAGCTGACGTCCGGGTTGGACTCGCGGTTCTCCACGGCGAGGCCCCGCTCACGGATCTCGGCCAGGGCCTCGCGCAGGGCACCCGGGTCGGCGATGCTGTTGGGGGTCATCGCGACCAGCTCGGCGCTGTCGGGGATCCGCGCGGTGAGCTCGTGCTCGGGAAGGGAGGCCAGCAGCATCTTGCCGACGGAGGTGCAGTGGGCGGGCAGCCTGCGGCCGGCCGCCGACACCATCCGCACGGCGTGCGTGGAGTCGACCTTGGCGATGTAGATGACGTCCGTGTCCTCGAGGATCGCCACGTGCACGGTCTCGTCGCAGGTCTCGGCGACGGACCGGGCGACCATCTGCCCCTCGGCGGCGAGGTCGAGCTGCTCGGCGTAACGTGCTCCGAGCTGGTACGGGCGTACGCCGAGCCGGTAGCGTCCCGGCTGGCCGGGCACGGGGACGATGTACTTCCGGGCGGCGAGCGTGGTCACCAGCTCGTGCACGGTGGTGCGTGGCAGCTGGAGCTTGCGCACGATGTCGGGGGCGGAGAGCGTCCCGTCCCCGTCGAGGAAGAGCTCGAGAATGTCGAGAGCCCGGGTCACGG
This sequence comes from Streptomyces sp. NPDC033136, assembly GCF_055578235.1. Taxonomy (NCBI): domain Bacteria; kingdom Bacillati; phylum Actinomycetota; class Actinomycetes; order Kitasatosporales; family Streptomycetaceae; genus Streptomyces; species Streptomyces sp. NPDC033136. The sequence continues at coordinate 123,929 of NZ_JBVIPD010000011.1, read as the reverse complement.
CTGGTACGAGGCGTCCCACGACCGGCCCCCTCCCTAATGTGTCTCAGCGCCCGCGTTCGATATTTCAACAGGCGATCGGCATGACGAACACAGGCTAGCCATAGAGGTTTGCCCCGGCAATGGGCTGAGGCAGAGCTTGCGGAAACCCACGAGCACCCCACGGGCGCGTTCTGTGCACATCGAAGCGCCGGTGTGCGACACGTCACAGGGCCGGACCGGCCCGGCCGGGAGCGGCGGTGAGCATCGCCGGGTGTGCCGCCCGGCCCGCCCGGCTCACCTCCGCCCCCGCATCACCCCCAGCTCCCCCCGCAACCGCTGGGCCCGCAGCACCAGTTCCAGTTCGAAGCGGCGGTCGGGGTCGTCGATCCCGTCGCCCCACAGTTCGCGGATCTGGCGGAGGCGGTAGCGGACCGTCTGGGGGTGGACGCCCAGGCGGGTGGCGACCTCCGGGGCTCCGCCCCGGGTTTCCAGCCAGGCCAGGAGGGTTTCCGCCAGGCGGCGGCGGTGGGTGGGGCCGCAGTGGGTCAGGGGGGCCAGGCATCTGAGGGCCAGGTCGTCGATCAGCTCCTCGGGCTGGAGGAGGACCAGGGCCTCGGTGTGTTCGGTGCAGTGGAGGACCCCGCCCGCGGGCAGCAGGTCCCGTTCCATCAGGCGTACCGCCGCCTCGGCCCAGCGCAGGGACTTCGCCGCGTCGGCTAGCGGGACGGGCGGGCCGATGGCGCCGGACCAGCCGGTCAGGGCCCGCTGCAGGAGTTCGGGGCGGCCCGCCGCGTCCGGCTCGGGGACGACCATGCGGGGCTGCTCGTACTCCATGTCGAGCAGGACACCCTGCCCGACCGCGGGCGCCATCGCCTCGCGGGCGGGACGCAGCAGGACGCCGACCGCGACCTTCGCCGGCAGGGGCCAGCCGATGCGGGCGGCGCGTTCGGTGAAGGCCTCGGTGGGGTCGCCCCGGTGGTGCTCGGCGAGGAGCAGGTCCAGCAGGCGGCGTTGCAGGCGCAGGCGTTCGCCGGCCTGGCGGGCCGCCGCCTCGGCGTAGCCGCGTACGGACTGGTCGACCAGGCCGTCGAGGTACTCGTAGCCCGCGTCGACGAGTTCGTACATCGCCGGGGGCGGGATCTCCACGCGCTGGCCGATGTCGGCGAAGCGGCGCCAGGCCAGGCGCACGCCCATGCGGTAGATGGCCTGGAGCGAGTCCAGCGAGCGGCCGTTGAGGCCCTCGCCGCGGCCGAAGTCCTGGAAGACGCCCGGCGGGACGGTCGGGCGTCCCTCCGAGTTCTCCAGGTGCTGCACGAAGACCTCGATGGCGCGGCGGATGCCGACCATGGCCATCGGCTCGCCGGAGTCGTCGAGGACGACGGGCAGATGCGGGTACTCGCGCTGGATCTCGCGGAGGATCTCCTCGGCGAGTTCGGGCGCCTCGGCCATGGCGATCGCCGCGAACCGGCGCACCTGAAAACGCGGTACGTCGTGCCAGGCCGAGCGGTTCGTGACGGTTCCGGTGCGGGCGGCCGTCACGCTCAACCTCCCTGACCGGCTCGCTCGTACGTGATCAGGGGCGTGTTCGGCTGGTCGGGTGTGGCTTCGAGCAGCGCGACCACGCCCAGCGCGGCGCCCACGGCGAGGGCGGCGGCGAGCGCGACGGTCAGCGCGGCAGCGCGCAGTCTGGACATCGCAGGGTCAGCCTCTCTGTCCGGATTCGTCCGGAGGTCGTCCGGAGGTTTCCCCACCCCGGCGTCCCGTCCCTGCCTGTCGGGCCCCAGTGTCGACCGGCATTGACACCCAGTCAAGAGGGGCTTACGGTTCCCGGCCCAAACGCACGCGCACATCTCGCCGCCGTGCCGGCCCTCTCGTACGTCAAGCCGTCCCAAGCCACTGGAGTGCCCGGATGCGCCGTACAACCTCTCCGTTTTCCCTGGTCGTGCTGGGTCTCGGCACGTTCCTGCTGGTACTGGCGCCACTGCTCGCCTGGTACGTGCAGCCGCGTGCCGCGGTGAACCCGATCGACATCGACACGACCGCCGTCTACACCGGCCGGGGCAGCGTCTTCGACACTGACCGGATCGAGACGGTGCCCGACCAGAAGATCACCGTGACCCAGCGGGTGCGCGGCAACGTCGCGGACAGCGAAGCCAGCGGCAACGCCGTCTGGGACGTGACGACCACGGTCGACACCGACAAGTCACTGCCGGCCGCCGACCCGCACGACGCGCTGGACTTCGTGCCCCACCGCTGGGTGATGGACCGCCGGACCACGCGGCCCGTGCACTGCTGCGGGGAGAAGCCCTACTTCGAGGGTGAGGCGTACCTGAAGTTCCCCTTCGACGTGCAGAAACGCTCCTACCAGTGGTGGGACAACACCCTCGGCGACACGGTCGTGCTGCGCCACCGGGGCACCGCGAAGGTCCAGGGGTACACGGGCTACAAGTTCACCGGCTCGGTGCCGCCGACGAAGACCGGCACGCGGATGGTGCCCGGCAGCATCGTCGACGCGCCGGGCCGGCCGCAGGTGCTGGCCGAGGAGTGGTACTCCAACCACGGTTTCGAGCTGATCGTCGACCAGGCCACCGGCCGGGTGCTGTACGCGCAGACCGGGCCGAAGCGGACCCTGCGGGTGCCGGGCGGGAAGAAGGACGCGGCCGTGCTGCTGGACAGCGAGAAGCTCTCCTTCACGACCGCGACGCAGAAGGAGGCGGTGCGGCAGGCGAAGCGTGACAGCGGCCAGCTGCGGCTCGTCGGCACGACGTTGCCGATCGGCGCCGGGGTGGCGGGCTTCGTCCTCGCGGTGGTGGGTGGCGTCCTCGTGGCGCGTGGGCGGAAGGAGCCGGAGCAGCCGGTTCCGTCTGAAACGTCCGGTACGCCCCAGCCCACGCTCACGATGTGATGTGACGTCAGTTCTAACAAAGCCGGAAATTGTCACGTCGGTGAGTAGCCGTGGGCGAACGTCCGGGCGAAAACTGTCCAGCCCCACCCCGAGCACAACCCGTCCACACTCCCCTCCCAAGAAGAGCTCAGACGCCCCACAGACAGACCCCCCACAGGCAGAGTCCCGTCAGGGGCACATCCCACTTTCCCACGCTGAGTTCCGCACCCCGAGACGAGTTGGAGCACCAATGCCCCAGCACGTGCCGTCCCCGCTGCGCACCGCGTCCCCCAACGCGCCGCAGCGCCCTCCGGCGCTCCCCCCACATCCGCGCCGGATCGTCTTCCTCGCCCATCGTGATCTGGACAACCCGTCCGCCGGCGGTTCCGAGTTGCTGGTCGACAAGCTCGCCGACGGCCTGACCCGCCTGGGCCACCAGGTGACCCTGCTGTGCGGGGGGCCCGCGGCCTTCCGCGACTACCGGGTCGTGTCGGCGGGCGGCCCCTACGGGCACTATCTGCGCGCCCGCTCGGCCTTCGCCCGCCAGATCGGCGACTGCGACCTCCTGGTCGAGGTGTGCAACGGCATGCCGTACCTGGCGCCGTTGTGGCACCGGGGACCGACGCTGTGCCTGGTCAACCACGTCCATACGGATCTGTGGAAGATGCGCTTCGGCGGGCCGCTGGCCCCGGCGGCGCGGATCGGCCGAAGACTCGAACACTGGGCGCTGACCGGGGCGCAGCAGCGGAACCTGCTCGTCGCCGTGTCCTCCTCGACCGCCCACGCGCTGCGTGCGATCGGCGTCGAGCGGGAGCGGATCCGGGTCGTGCACAACGGCGTCGAGGAGCCCGGCCCGAGAGCCGAGCGCTCGCCGGAGCCGCTGTTCGTCGCCGTCGGGCGGCTCGTCGAGTACAAGCGGATCGATCTGCTGCTGCGGTTGTGGGAGCGGGTGCGTCCGGTGACCGGCGGGCGGTTGGTGATCGTCGGCGACGGCCCCGAGCGGGAGCGGCTGGAGCGGCTCGCCGGGCCCGGTGTGGAGTTCACCGGCTATGTGACGGAAGCCGAGAAGCACCGCCTGCTGTGTGCGGCCTGGTTGCTGCTGCATCCCTCCGCCGTGGAGGGGTGGGGCCTGGTCGTGACGGAGGCCGCGGCTCGGGAGACACCGAGTGTGGCCTTCGATGTGCCCGGACTCAAGGACTCCGTGGTGGACGGTGAGACCGGGATCCTCGCGCGCGGTGAGTCCTCGTTCGCCGCCGCCTGGTGTGCGCTGACCCTGGCCGGACGGCGGCGCGAGGTGATGGGCAAGGCCGCCCGGGAGCGGGCGGCGCAGTTCCGGTGGGACCGTACCGTGCGGCAGTTCCGGGTGGTGGCCGCTGAGGCGGTGAGGGGCTGGGGTCCGTGACGTCGCCGGTACGCCGTGGAGGCACGTGGAGGGATCCCTCGCTCCGGAGATCCCTCGCCCTGTTCCGCGCCTTCCTCCGCGAACAGGACGATCCCGAGGCCTGTTACTCGCTGCTCGCCCGGGACGCCGTCGATCAGGTCGAGGCGTACGACGGGCCCGTCGCCGGGCGTACCGTCCTGGACGTCGGCGGTGGCAGCGGGTACTTCACCGAGGAGTTCCGGCGACGCGGTGCTCAGGCGTTCCTCTTCGAGCCCGATGTGACGGAACTCGGCGGCAAGCCCCCGGAGTCGGCCGTGGTCGCCGACGGGTACCTGCTGCCCCTGCGCGACGGCGTCGCGGACGTCACCTTCTCGTCCAACGTGCTGGAGCACGTGGCCGATCCCGAGACGTTCCTCAGCGAGCTCGCCCGGGTGACACGGCCCGGCGGGCTGATCTACGTGTCGTTCACCAACTGGCTGTCGCCGTGGGGCGGGCACGAGTGGGCCCCGTGGCACTACCTCGGCGCCGAGCGGGCCCGGGCCCGCTACCTGCGGCGGACCGGCAAACCCGCCAAGCACACGCTCGGCGAGAACCTGTACGCGGTGCACATCGGCTCCACCCTGCGGCAGGTGCGTGCCCGCGACGACGTCACGGTCGTCTCGGCCCGCTCCCGCTACTGGCCCTTCCTCGCGGAGACCGTCGTCAAGGCGCCCGGGATCCGCGAGTTCGCCACCTGGAACCTCCTTCTCATTCTGCGGCGGTGCCCCACATGACAACCACGGTCCAGGCTCCTCCACCGGCAGCCGTGCCCACCACCGCGACCGCGGCGGGCCCCCCTGAGGGCCCGCGGTCGCGACGCTGGCTGCTGGGTTTCTGGGCCGTGGTGTTCGTGCTGTTCCTCGCGGTGCAGCCGGGGCGCCAGACCTTCGACACCAAGCTCGGCGTCACGGTCGACCCGGGGCAGTTCCTCGCCGATCTCGGGCAGTTGTGGCACGACCGGGCCGGCTTCGGCGGCATCCAGGACCAGTACGTCGGCTATCTGTGGCCGATGCTGCCGTTCTACTGGGTGTGCGACCTCGTGCGGCTGCCGGTGTGGCTGGCCGAGCGGCTGTGGCTGTCGGTCATCGTGTCCGTCGCCTTCTGGGGGGCGTTGCGGCTGGCCGAGCGGCTGCGGGTGGGGAGCGGGGCCTCCCGGCTGCTGGGCGCGGTGGTGTACGCGCTGTGGCCGGTGTTCACGACCGTCATCGGCTCCACGTCGGCCGCCGCGCTGCCCGGGGCGTTGCTGCCGTGGGTGCTGCTGCCGCTGACGAGCGAGCGGTACGCCGCCCGGGTCGCGGCCCTGCGGTCGGCGCTGCTGGTGCCGTTCATGGGCGGGGTGAACGCCTCGGCGACGCTGGCGTCCCTGCTGCCGGTCGGTCTGTATCTGCTGTCCCGTCCGCCGGGTCCGCGGCAGCGCAAGCTGATCGCCTGGTGGGCGCCGGCCGTGATCGTGGTGACGGCCTGGTGGTGGGTGCCGCTGCTGCTGCTCGGCGTCTACGGCGAGAACTTCCTCCCCTATATAGAGACTTCGCAGACGACCACCGACACCATGTCGGCGACCGAGGCGCTGCGCGGCGCCGGGAACTGGGTCGCCTATCTGCACCTCGGTGAGGCCTGGCTGCCGGCCGGCTGGACCGTGGCCTCCGCCGCCGTCGTGATCGTGTGCTCGGCGCTGGCGGCCGGGCTGGGGCTGGCCGGACTCGCCCGGCGGGACATGCCCGAGCGGCGCTGGCTCGTGCTGACGGTGCTCGTGGCGGCGCTGGTGCTGCTCGCCGGGTACGGCGGGGCGTTCGGCGCGCCGTTCCACGGGGTGGTGCAGGGCTGGCTGGACGGGTGGCTGTCGCCGTTCCGGAACATCTACAAGTTCCAGACGGGCGTGGCCCTGGCACTCGTGCTGGGCCTGGCCCACCTCGTGGGCGTGGCCGCCGAGCGGCGCGGGACCCGGCCGGTGCGCGGCCGGCGTTTCGCCCCGCTGATCGCGGCCGTGCTGATCCTGCCGGGACTGATGTGGCCGTACCTCAACGGCTCGATCCTCAACCCGGGTTCCTTCCAGAAGCTGCCCGCCTACTGGCAGGCCACGGCCGACTGGCTGGAGAAGTACTCCCCCGACTCGCGCGCCCTGGTCGTCCCGGCGACCGCGCACGGCGTCTACACCTGGGGCTCGCCCATCGACCAGCCGCTCGACGTGCTCGCCGAGTCGCGGTGGGCGCAGCGCGACTACGTCCCGTTCGGCACGCCCGGCAACCGGCGCGCCATGGACGCCGTCGAGCAGGCGCTGCTGTCCGGCGCCGAAGTGCCGGGGCTGGCGGACTACTTGAGCCGGGCAGGGCTGTTCTACGTCGTCGTACGCAACGACCTCGACCCCGACCAGGTCGGCTACGTGCCCACCGCGACCGTCAAGCGCACCCTCGAACAGTCGGGGTACGAGCGGGTGACGGGGCTCGGGCCGGTGATGACCGGCGGCCGGATCGCGCAGGACGCGCCGCTGCAGGTCGAGGGGCTGTATGCGCGGCAGCGGGCCGTGGAGATCTACCGGCCGGCCGGGGACGACGTGATCCGGCCCGGGCAGGCCGGGCTCGCCCCGGTCGCCGACACGGCCGTGGTGTCCGGCGGGCCGGAGGCGCTGCTGCCGCTGGCGTCGCGCTTGCGCGGGCGGGCGACCGTCCTGACCGGTGACAACCACCCCGGGCTCGGCACCCCGGCCGTGCAGGTGGTGGGCGACGGGCTGCGGCGGGCCGACACCCGGTTCGGCCTGGTCAACGCCGGTACGTCGTACACGTACACGCGAGACGAACGCAACGCGCCAGACGCCCAGCAGGACCCGGGCGAGAAGCCGCGCCAGATCCTGCCGACCGAGGGCGCCGACCACCAGACGGTCGCCGAACTGCGGGGCGCCCGCTCGGTGTCGGCGTCGTCGTACGGCAACTGGCTCTTCCACCTGCCGCAGTACGACCCGGTGAACGCCTTCGACGGCAACCCGGCCACCGCGTGGGCGGAGGGCGCGCCGGACACGCCGGACGGGCAGTGGCTGCGCATCGGCTTCACCGGCTCCTACGACATGCCGTCCTCCTTCAAGGTCACGCCGCTGCCGCAGGAGAGCGTGCGGGCCGCGGCCACGAAGGTGCGGGTGGAGACCGAGAAGGGCTCGAAGACCAGCTTCCTGCAGCCGAACGGCATGACGCAGCGGATCAAGGCGCCCGAGGGCGCGACGCGCTGGATGAAGCTGACGATCGTGGACTCGGTGGAGCGCCGGGCCGGGCTGACCGGCGCGGGCTTCTCCGAGATCGACCTGCCGGACGTGCAGGTGACCCGTCTGCTGCGGCTGCCGGCGGACGCGGACGAGGCCACGGCGGACGCCACGATCGTCTCCCTGCACCGCGCCTCCGACCCGACCGGCCTGTCCGCGACCGGCACGGAAGCCGGCCTGCACCGCCGCTTCACCACCCCCGCCGCCGGGACGTACCAGGTGAAGGCGAGCGCGGTGCCGGTGCCCGGCGCGGAGCTCGACGAGCTGATGTACGAGATCGCGCCCGAGCAGCAGACCCGGATCGTCGCCACCGCCGACTCCACGGCGCGCCTCGGCGCGGGCCTCACGGCGCGCAACCTCACCGACGGCGACCTGACGACGGCATGGATCGCGGGCGACCGGCCCACGATCCACCTGCGCTGGCAGGGCAAGCAGCCGGTCGGCGAACTGGTCCTGGCCCCGGCGGGCGGTCTGTCCACCCGCGCGTCCGAGGTGCACATCAGCTCCCCGGACGGCGCGGCCATCGCCGGCGTCGACGAGAACGGCTGGGTCCGCTTCCCGCCGATCACCACCGACCGGCTCGACATCACCGTCACCGAGACGGCCCCGCTGACCCTGCACAACCCGGTCGCCGACGAGAACCTGCGCCTCCCGGTGGGCCTCACCGAGGCGTACGTCCCCTCCCTCGACCAGTACCGCACCCCGCAGCCGGACGGCACCCGCAAGTTCTCCCTGCCGTGCGGCAAGGGCCCGGACGTGGCGCTGGACGGTGAGCTGTACCAGACGAGCGCGAAGGGCACCGTACGGGACCTGGTGGAGCGGCGGGGCGTGGAGGTGACGCTCTGCCAGGAGGGCCGGGGCGACGCCGAGGTGCGGCTGTCCTCGGGCGACCACCGTCTGGAGGGCGGTGACGCGGGCCCGCTCGCGCTCACGGACGTGACCCTGACCCGCGGAACGGTCCCCGAGGCCGCCGCGGCCGGGCGTGACCTGCGGATCCGGGACTGGCTGGGCGACCAGCGCCAGGTCACGGTCGGCTCGGGCGCCGCCTCGTATCTCACGACCTACGAGAACTTCAACGAGGGCTGGCGGGCCACGCTCAACGGCGAGGAACTGACCCCGGTACGGTTGGACGGCTGGCAGCAGGGCTGGCGGATCCCGGCCGGGGCGGGCGGCACGGTCAAGCTGTCGTACGAGCCGGCCACGACCTACGACGCGGGGCTGATCGGCAGCGGCGTCGGCATCGCGGTCCTGCTGGGCCTGGCGATCTGGCGGCGCCGCGCCCCCAACCCCGACGCACCCCAGCCCCTGCCGCCGCTGCCCGGCCTGTGGCTCGGCACGGTGGCCCTGACGCTGGTCGGGGTGGTGATCGCCGGGTGGCTCGCGCTGCTGGTCCCCGCGCTGGCGCTGCTCGCCTCGCGGCGGCACGCGCTGCTGGTGCCGGTCGCGTTCGCCGCCCTGGCGGGAGCGGGGATCGCCGCTGCCCTCGGGGCCGGGGAGCCGGTCGGCGCGGGCGAGGGCGCGTTCGGGCACCTGGCCCAACTGCTGGCACTGACCGGCCTGTTCGCGGGGCTGGTGAGCCTGCGCGAGCGGCCGTCCGCCCAGGCGCCGACGCAACGCCTGCCGAGGACGGACCCCGGGGAGGGCAAGCCCGCATGACGGCACCGGTACGCGTCCCGTTCCCGGTGGTGGACGAGGTCTCCCGGCACTGCCTCCAGGAGGAGGAACCGGAGACGGTCCACATCGAGGTCCACCTCCCGGGCCCCCTCGACCCCACGCGCCTGCGCAAGGCGTTCACGGAGGCCCTGCACCGGCATCCGCGCATCCTGATGCGGGAGGCGCGGGGGCCGTGGTACCGGCGGCGCTACGAGTGGGAGCTGACGCCGGAGCCCGATGTGGAGGTGGTGACCTTCACCCCCGGGGGGCCACGTGCGCTGCGGGAGGCCAGGACCCGGGCCCTGACCCAGGCACCGCCGCTGTCGATGTCCCCGCCGATACGGCTCGAAGTGGTGGACTCGGTCCTCGTCCTCACCATCAACCACACCGCTCTGGACGGCCCGGCCTGCCTCCGCGTCCTGGCCACGGCCGCGGAGCTCTACGGCGGTGTGGACAACGCCCCCGCGGCAGGCCCGGTCCGCCCCGCGGAGCCCCGGCGGGAGCCCCCGGACACCCCGGCCGGCTGGTCACCCCCGGCCCGGGTCGCACCGGGCACACCCGACCCCTCCCCCGGCAACGGCATGCTGGTGACCGAACTCCCGCTCCCCCACCGCCCCAAAGGCTCCCCCTACACCGTCAACGACCAGCTCATGGTCACCACGGCCCTGACCATCGCCCACTGGAACAGGGAACACGGCAGCAGCCCGCGCCCCCTGCGCATCACCATGCCCGTGGACGACCGCCCCCGCGACATCACCATGCCGATAGGCAACGGCACCCGCCTGGTCGAAGTCCCCTTCGCACCGGCCGAATTGGATGACCCGGACCTGCCCGCCCTGCTCCGCCGCACCGCGGAACGGACCCGGGCGCTGAAGTCCCTGCCCCGCCCCCAGCTGGGCCACGGCGCCGCCCTCCTCACCGCCCCCTGGGCGCCGGTCGCCGCCCGGGCCGCCCTCACCCGCACCCTGCGCCGGGCCGCCGCGCCCTGGACCTCGACGACCCTGCTCAGCAACATCGGCCGCATCCCCTACCCCCTGGACTTCGGCGCGGAGGCGGGCCGCGCGCACGCGGTCTGGTTCTCGGCGCCGGCCCGCATGCCACGCGGCCTGACCGTGACGACCGCCTCCACGGCCGGCCGTCTCCACCTGGCGCTGCGCTGGTCGAAGGCCCTGCTCGGCGACGGCGACGGCGCCCGCCTCCGCGACCTGTTCGAGCGCTACCTGCACACCACGGAGGTGACCGTGTGACCACGACCACCAGCACCGGGCCCCCGTCCCGCGACCTGCGCGACTTCTACGAGAACCCGGCCGTGCCGGTCGCCTCCGGCACCCCGCGCAGCCTCCGCCAGGCCCGCATGCTGGCCAGGGCCCTCGGTCCGGCGGCCGGCACCCCCCGGACCGTCCTCGACATCGGCTGCGGCGACGGCACGGCCGCCGCCACCGCCGCCCCGCTCCTGCCCGGCCACCGCGTCATCGGCGTCGACTGGTCCCAGGACGCCCTCAGACGCGCCCGCACCCGCATCCCGTACACGGTGCGCGGCGAACTCACCGACGGCGGGCTGCCGTTCGCGTCCGGGTCGGCGGACGCCGTGCTGTTCAGCGAGGTCATCGAGCACCTCGTCGATCCGGACGCGGCGCTGGACGAGATCCGCCGGATCCTGCGCCCCGGTGGCCATCTGATGCTGTCCACCCCGAACCTGGCCGCCTGGTACAACCGGGCCCTGCTGCTGGCCGGTGTGCAGCCCGTCTTCTCGGAGGTCAGCCTGCGCGGCATCCACGGCCGCCCGGGGAAGGAGGTCGTAGGACATCTGCGTCTCTACACCCCCCGCGCGCTGCGGGAGTTCGTCGCCGCGTCCGGGTTCACGGTCGTACGGCTCGAAGGGGCTCCCTTCCACGGGGTACCGCGCCCGCTGCGGCCGCTGGACCGGCTGGCCTGTGCCCGGCCGCAGCTCTCGTCGATCCTGCTGCTGCACGCCAGGAGGACGTAGCCCATGTGGTGGGGAGTGGCCGCGGCCCTGCTGGCGAACACCCTGTACAGCCTGGGCTTCGTGCTGGAGAAGCGGGCGCTCACCTCGCTGCCCGAGGTGACGATCCGGCAGCCGGCCCGGCTGTTGCGCCTCGTCCTCGGCAGCCCCCTGTGGATCGGCGGCTCCCTCTCCCTCGCCGCCGGTTTCGCCGCGCAGCTCGTCGTCTACCGCACCCTCCCGATCGCCGCCGCCCAGGGCATCTTCGTCTCCGGCCTGGTGCTGCTCGTGCTGCTGTCGGCGCGGCTGCTCGGGGAGGAGACGAGCGGCCGGGAGCGGTACGCGCTGGGCGCGATCCTGCTCGCGCTGCTGATGGTGGTGCTGTCGCTGCGCGAGGGCGCGGACACCGTCAGCCAGGACGCGCCCTACCAGCTGATCCTGCTGGTGTGCGTGCCGTCGCTGGCCGTCGGGGTGTGGCTGTACGGCTCCGCCGAACGGCGCACGCGCAACCGGCACCGGCGTCCGACGACCGGCGTCGAGTACGGCGTGGCCGTGGGCCTGCTCTACGGCGTCAGCTCCCTGGCCATCAAGGGCGTCTCCAGCCACCTGACGACCAGCGGGATCGGCGGCGCCGTCCTGGACCTGCTGAGCTCCCCGTATCCGTATCTGCTGCTGTTCACCGGTGTGTTCGGCCTGGTGATGTCGCAGGCGGCGCTGCAGCGCTGCCGGGCCTCGCTGATCGTGCCGGTGTGCACGACGGTGACCTGCCTGTTCACAGCGGTGCTGGGCACGCTGTCGTTCGGCGAGGCCCTGCCGCACGACCCGCTGCGGCTCGCCCTGCGCGTCGCGGGCACGGCCCTGGCGGTCGCCGTCCTGCTGACCATGCCGAAACACGACTCCGCTCCCCAGCCCCCCGCACCAGCCAAGGAGTTGGCATCCCCGTGAAGTCCGACGATCCGCTGCTGAAGATCCTGGCCTGCCCGCTCGACAAGGGCCCGCTGCACCTGCTGGCCGAGGAGGCCGGGCGGGAGGATGCGCTGTACAACCCGCGTCTGCACCGCCGTTACCCGATCGTGGACGGCATCCCGCAGTTGCTGCCCTCCTCGGGCGAGCAGGTGCCGGACGACGAGCACGAGGAACTCCTCAAGAGGATGGCACCGTGACCAGCCTGGCAGCCCGTCTCGCTCCCTTCCTGCCCCCGCGCCTGGTGGCCGCGACGGCCCGGGCGCTCTACCCCCGCTTCGAACCGGAGCTGGCCCGGCTCGCCGAGGTGTGCCCGGCGGACTGCGGCACGGCGGTGGACGTCGGCGGCTGGTACGGGCCCTGGACGCACCGGCTGTCCGGCCGGGCCGAGCACGTCGTGGCGATCGAGCCGGTGCCCCATCTGGCCCGGCTGCTGGCCGCCGCGGCCCCGCCGAACGTGAAGGTGATCCGCGCGGCGGCCTCGGACCACCCGGGCATCGCCCGCCTGTGGCTGCCGTCGGACGACTCCGGCGCCCGGGGCGTGTCCTCGCTGGTCCGGCGCGACATCCACGGCCGGGCACTGGACGTGCCCTGCGTCACCCTGGACGAACTGGGCCTGCGGAACGTCGGGTTCGTCAAGATCGACGTGGACGGCAACGAGGCGGCGGTCCTGCGCGGCGCGACGGGCCTGCTGGCCCGCGACCGGCCGGCGCTGTTCGTGGAGCTGGAGTCCCGCATCCAGCCGATCGCGCCGGTGGTGACGTACCTGGCCCTGCTGGGCTACGACGGCTGGGTCCTGCCCGGCGACACCTGGGTGCCGCTGAGCAGGTTCCCGCTGGAGGACCACCAGGCGAGCGCCTCCTACGTCGTCTCGCACGGCCTGCTCCGGCGCGTCCTGCCCTCGAACCTCCTGCGGGGCCCCCGCTACGTCAACTCCGTGCTGTTCCTGCCCGACGGCCGCCGCCCCGGTACGGCCCCGGTGGGCGACGATGGGTCCCATGCCCTCCGGAAAGCACCCCGCTAACCTCTTCACCCCGCTCGACTTCCAGCTGGTGCTGCTGCGCCGCATGGCCGACCACAACCCCGGCCTGGTGGAGGGCGCCCGCCATGAGCTGGGGGTCTCCCTCGCGGACATGCGCGAGGCCAACAGGCGGTGGCAGGCGATGGTCCGCTCCCCACGCTCCCGCGCGTCCCTGGCCCGCTATCGCGGAGTGCTGGGCGAACCCGAGTCCCGTACGCCGCGCCGCGTCGGCGACCTCGACTGCGAGGCCTGGCTGTGGCCCCTGCCGCTCTGGCCCGGCCTGCGCTTCGAGGTGCTGACCGCCCCGAACCGCGCGGTGTGGAATGAGTGGCTGGTCCGCGCCCCCGGCACCGGGGGCCCCGCGCTGCGCACCCTGGACGATCTCGCCCCCTGGTCCTGCACGGTCGACGAGGCGGCCCGCGCTTTCGCCCCGGCCCGCCCCCTGGAGGGCACGGCTCCGACCCGGTGGGGCCTGGCGTTCACCGCGCCCGACGCCGAGGGCGTCCGGCGGGAGGTCGCCGCCGAGTTCACCTGGGGGCTGCTGCAGCGGGTGGCCGTCACCGGCACTCGGGGCTGAGGGGTCCTTCACCATGCCCGCCCGACGGGGCGGCTCGGGCCGTGATCAGCCGGCGGCGGCCAGCACCGCCCGCACGACCCGCGGCAGGGAGTCCTGGTGCAGCCACAGGAACAGGTTCGGCTCGATCAGCTCCAGCTCCATCACGCACGGCTCCCCGTCCGGCCCGGTGGCCAGGTCCACGCGCGCGTACAGCAGCTCCGGCTGTCCGGGTACGGCGGCCAGGGCCCGCTCGGCGACGGCCAGTTCGGCCACGGTCGGCTCCCAGCGCCGCAGGTCGGGGTGGGCGATCTTGTCCGCGTCGTACGGCGTGCCCGGCGCGAGGACGGCGCCCTTGACGCCGGCGTGCAGCAGGCGCCCGCCGAAGAACTGCAGGGCCCGCTCGCCCTCGGTGTCGATGCTGCTCAGATAGGGCTGCACCATCACGGTGAACCCCTCGGCGTGCATGCGCTCGACCTGCCGCAGGGCGGCGTCCCGCTCCCCGGCCGGGTAGCGGCCGGCGTACCGGGCGCCGGCCCCCGAGGTGGGCTTCACGACGTACTCGTGGCCGGCGGGCAGCTCGACGGGGTCACCGGGCGCGAAGTACCGGGTGGGCACGGCGGGCACTCCGGCCTCCGCGAGCTGTCCGAGATACCTCTTGTCGGCGTTCCACCGCACGACACCGGCCGGGTTTGGCGAGCCGGGTCGCCCGCGCGCACCGCTCGGCCCACGCTGTGAACTCCTCGGCCCGCCAGCTGTAGTCCCAGGTGGAGCGTATGAGGGCGAGATCGAACCCGGCCCAGTCGGCCTTCGGGTCGTCCCAGTGGACGGCGAGGGCCTCGGCCCCTGCCTCCCGCAGTGCCGCCACCAGCACCGGCAGGTCGCGGTCCTTGTGCTCCTCGCCACCGGGGTCGTAGGTGACGAGCGCGATGCGCGGGGTGCCGGCCACGGCGACGCCCTCCTCGTACGGACGATCGGTCTGTTTCCCGCCGCAGGCTAACAACCGTTTCCCAGAGGAACTGCGCGGGAGTGAGTCCTGTTGCCAGGACCCGGGCCGGTCCGAGAGCGTTTCTTCCGGCAGTCGATGGTGTACGGAGAGATCGTGGTGACGGTCGTGGACATGAACATGGACCTGAACACGGACAGTCGGACAGCTAAGGAGACATGACGCGTGACCTCTCTCTTCCCGGCGCTGACCGGGGGCCCTTCCGGCCGGCCCGCCCTGCGGTTCGGTGAGCGCTCGCTGACGTACGGAGAACTCGCCGCCGCGGCCGGAGCGCTCAGGGGCCGCATCGACGGGGCCACGCGGGTCGCCGTGTGGGCGACGCCCACGATGGAGACGGCCGTCGCCGTCGTCGCCGCGCTGCTGGCCGGCGTGCCCGCCGTGCCGCTCAACCCGAAGTCCGGTGAGAAGGAGCTCGGGCACATCCTGTCCGACAGCGCACCCGGCCTGGTGCTCACCGCCCCGGACGACCGGCTCCCCGCACCCTTGCGGCAGCTGACCCGCGTGGACGTCGACGTGCACGGCACCGGCCCCGCCCCCGAAGCGCACGCCGGCGACGACGATCCGGCCCTGATCGTCTACACCTCCGGCACCACCGGCCCGCCCAAGGGCGCCGTCATCCCGCGCCGGGCGATCGCCTCGACCCTGGACGCGCTCGCCGACGCCTGGCAGTGGAGCGGCGACGACGTCCTGGTCCACGGACTGCCGCTGTTCCACGTGCACGGCCTGGTCCTGGGCGTCCTGGGCCCCCTGCGCCGTGGCGGGTCGGTGCGGCACCTGGGCCGGTTCAGCACGCAGGGCGTCGCCCGCGAGCTGAACGGCGGGGCGACCATGCTGTTCGGCGTGCCGACGATGTACCACCGGATCGCGGAGGCCGTGACGAGCGACCCGGAGCTGGTGAAGGCGCTGACCGGGGCGCGGCTGCTGGTCTCGGGGTCCGCCGCGCTGCCCGTGCACGACCACGGCCGGATCGCGACGGCGACCGGGCGGCGGGTGATCGAGCGGTACGGCATGACGGAGACGCTGATGAACACCAGCGTCCGCGCGGACGGCGAGGCCCGCCCGGGCACGGTCGGCGTGCCGCTGCCGGGCGTGGAGCTGCGGCTGGTCGAGGAGGACGGCTCGGAGGTCACCGCGTACGACGGGGAGACCGTCGGCGAGATCCAGGTGCGCGGCCCGAACCTGTTCACCGAGTACCTCAACCGCCCCGACGCCACCGCCGCGGCCTTCACCGCCCACGGCTGGTTCCGCACCGGCGACATGGCGGTGCGCGACCCCGACGGCTACGTCCGGATCGTCGGCCGCAAGGCCACCGACCTGATCAAGAGCGGCGGTTACAAGATCGGGGCCGGCGAGATCGAGAACGCGCTCCTGGAGCATCCGGGCGTGCGGGAGGCGGCCGTCACCGGGGAGCCGGACCCCGACCTGGGCGAGCGGATCGTGGCGTGGGTCGTGCCGGCCGATCCCCAAGCACCCCCCACACTGGCGGAGTTGGCCGACCATGTGGCCACCCGCCTCGCCCCGCACAAGCGCCCCCGGGTCGTCCACCACCTCGACGCCCTGCCGCGCAACGACATGGGGAAGATCATGAAGCGGGCGTTGCCCCATGACTGAGCGCCTCTCCGCCCGCGAGATCGTCACCTCCCTCGCCGACGACTCCACCTTCGCCGAACTCCCCACCCCCATACGGCCATCGAGGCCCGACGGCCCCCTCACCTGGCCCGGCTACGACGCCTCCCGCACCCGTGCCGCCGAGCGCACCGGTGAGCAGGAGTCCGTGGTGTGCGGCACCGCCCGGGTCGGCGGGACCCGGGCCGTGCTGATCGCGTTCGAGTTCGGCTTCCTCGGCGGCTCCCTCGGCGAGCGCACCGGCGACCGGCTGGAGGCGGCGTACACGTACGCCCGTGAGCGGCGTCTGCCGGTCGTGCCGCTGGTCGCCACCGGGGGCAGCCGGATGCAGGAAGGCATGCTCGCCCTGACCCAACTCCAGCGGGTGGCCCGGCAGTCGGTGCTCAACCGGGAGGCCGGGCTCGCCCAGGTCGCCGTCCTGCGCGACCCGACCACCGGGGGCGGCTGGGCCACCCTCGGCGCGGGCGCCGACGTGGTGCTGGCGCTGCCCGGGGCGCAGGTCGGGTTCGCCGGCTCCCGGGTCCGGCCGGCGGACGCGGACCCGGCGGCGTACACGGCGGAGGCGCAGGTCGCGGCGGGCGCGGCGGACGGGGTCGTACGGCCCGAGGAACTGCGCGAGACGCTGGCGCGGTGGCTGCGGCTGCTGACCTGCCCGTCCACCACGCCCGCCCCGCCGCCCGAGCCGCTCGGCGACACCGGGGTCCTGCCCGCCACCGGCTGGGACGCCGTCCGGCGGGCCCGCTCGCCCCGACGGCCGCGCGCCGCCGCCTACTTGGACGCCTACTTCATCCACCGGGTCGCGATCGGCGGCGACCGCTGCGGCGGCACCGACCCGGACGGCATGCAGTGCGGCTTCGGCGAGCACCGGGGCCGTACGGTCGCCTACGCCGCGCAGACCGGGGCCGCGACGCGCCCCGCCGGATATCGCACCGCCGCCCGGCTCATCCGCCTCGCGGACCGGCTGGGCATCCCGGTGCTGACCCTCGTGGACACCCCGGGCGCGGCCAACGACGCGGCGGCGGAACGGCAGGGCGCGGGCGCGGCGATCGCCGACCTGTTCGGCGCGGTGGCGGGCGCCCGTACCCCGGTGACCACGCTGGTGATCGGAGAGGGCGGCTCCGGCGGCGCCCTGGCCTTGGCCGCGCCCGGCAACACCTGGGCCACGCCGGACAGTTACTTCTCGGTGATCGCGCCGGAACTGGCGGCGGCGATCCTCAAACGGCCGCCGCGCGAGGTGGAGACGACGGCGGACCAGCTCCGGATCCGGCCGCAGGATCTGGTGGAGCTGGGGGTGATCCGGGGGACGGTCGGCCCGTGAGTTCCCGACGGCACGGACGCGCCGGTCCCCGTCCACCCCGGCCGGGTCCGCTGCCGGGCCTCCCCGTTCCTCGTCCTGACCATCAGCGGTGATCCGCACACGGCACGCTGACGGCCTCCGCGTCTGCGTGGTCACGGACGCCTGCGCCGAGGCCGTGCACCGCTTCCTGAGGCCCTACGGCACCCTCCCCCTGGCCGGCGTCCACGGCCGCGCAGAGGACCCCGGCCTCCTCACACCCCACCCCGACAGCCTGCTGCGCGCCCTCGGCTCCGGCGGCGGGACCGCCGCCACCGGCCTGGTGATCGGGGCCACGGTCGCCGAGCTCGCGGCCGCCCGGCGGGCCGGGCTGCGCTTCATCGGCCTCGCCCGCAACACCACCACCGGCCGGCAGCCGCGCGAGGCCGGCTGCGACCCCACCGTCACCTCCCTCGCGCCCCTGCTGAGGCCGCGCGCTCCCTGTGAGATCCCGAACCCCCCGTTCGGCGGCACCCCGCCCGGCCCCCTCCGAAAGGCGGCCCGGGGCCCTCCCGCGCACGATGCGAGGGAGGCCCGCCACCCGGCGGCCCCACGTCTGCGAGGTCCGCCACCTGGCGGCCTCCCACGGTCTGTGCTCTCGGGAGGACCTGCCATGACCGCCAGTCTGGAGCAGTTGCGCCGCTGCCACTTCGCCGTCGACCTGGGGGCGGCCCGCACCCGCGTCTACGTCAAGGGCGCCGGTCTCGTCGTCGACCAGCCGTCCGCCGCCGCCGTGAACACCCGCACCGGCGCGCTGATCGCGGTCGGCGAGCTCGCGGAGAAGATGACGGGCCGCACCCCGGACTTCATCCGGGTGGTCCGGCCGGTCTCCGGCGGCACCGTCGTGGACATCGAGATGGCGCAGCGCATGCTGCGGCACCTGCTCGGCGACAAGATGCGCCGCAGCCTGCGCCGCAAGCCGATCCTGCGCGCCGCGGCCTGCACCCCGCACGACGCGGACCCGCTCGCCCAGCGCGCCGCGATCGAGACGCTCGTCGGCCTCGGGGCCCGCCGGGTGGAACTCGTCGACACCCTCATCGCCGCCGCCGTCGGCTGCGGGCTGCCCGTGGAGCAGCCCGAGGCCACGATGATCATGGTGTGCGGAGCGGCGGCCACCCAGGTGGCCGTGCTGTCCCTCGGCGCCATCGTGACCGCCGAGCGCATCCCCGTGGGCGGTGACGCCGTCGACCACGCGATCGTGCAGCACCTGCGTCACGAGCACGAGCTGATGCTGCCGAGCCAGTCGGTACGTCCGCTGCAGCTCGCCCTGTCAGGCAACGGTCTCACCCCGCAGGGTCCGTCCTCGACGGAGATCCACGGCCGGGACGTCGCCACGGGCCTGGCCCGTTCCGTCCAGGTCGACACCGCCGCCGTACGGGACGCCATCCAGGCGCCGCTCACCGCGATCCTCGACGGCATCGGCAAGGTGCTGCGGGCCTGCCCGCCCGACCTGGTCGCCGACCTCGCCGACCGGGGGATCATGATGGTCGGCGGCAGTGCCCTGCTGCCGGGCCTGGACCAGATGCTGCGGCAGGCGACCGGCATGCCGGTGCACATCGCCGAGCGCCCGGGCGTGTGCGCGGTACAGGGCCTCGGCGCCATGCTGGAGGGCAGGATCGAGCCGTTGGCACTGGACCCGCTGGGGACCTGATCAGCACCGCGAGCAGAACCGCGCGGGCAGCACCGCGACCGGCACCGCGAACGGCCTCGCCCGAGCAGAACCGCGAGAGCAGCACGCGAACGCCGCCGCGCCAGCAGAACGTGATCAGCCCCCGTGAGCCCTCGTGATCAGAACCCCGTGGTCCGAACCCCGTGCTCCCTGGCCGAGGCTCCGGCCGGGGCGTCAGCGGGTGAACCAGCAGCGCACGGTCGTCCCGTCGTCGCCCCGGTGCACCCGCACCAGGTCGGCGATCAGGTTGACCAGCAGCAGGCCGCGCCCGCCGCGCTGGTCGCGGGGTACGGGCTGGCGCCCGGCCAGGACGTTCGTGATACGCCCCTCGTCGCGCACCTCGCACACCACGTACCCGTCCTCGGCCCACACCCGCAGCACACCCGAGCCGCCGCCGTGCACCACGCTGTTGGTGGTGAGCTCGGCCGCGGAGAGGGCCAGGTCGTCCAGCTTGACGCCGACGAGGCCGAGCCGCGCGCCCTCCCCGACGGCCACGTGCCGTGCGTGGGAGAGCGAGTCGGAGTCGAAGGGGAACGTCAGCGCGTCCCGTACGGGCGTCAGCGGCTCGTTGTAGCGGGTGACGACACCCTCGGGGGCGTACGCGTCGTTGGCCTGCTGAGCCCGGGAACCGGAGGGGATGACGGTGGGGTGGGTCGCGTAGGCGTCCGCGACCATGTGCTCGGGCAGCCTTCCGACGTCGTACGGACACAGGATGGTCGCCGTGCGACCCCGGAAGGCGGCGTTGATGAGCGCCTCGTGCTGGGCACAGGCGGGGTATTCGAGGTCGGAGCGTCCGGCCCAGACCGGCTCGCCGATGATCCGCACCCGACGGCCGGCCGGCTGGGCGTCGGCGAAGGCGCGCAGCACGCCGGGGATGATCCGCCCCGGGTTGCGTCCGGCCTCGCGCATGTCCAGGAGCCGCACGTCCGCGGCGGCGTCACCGAGTGCGTCCCGGATCAGGACGAGGTTCTTGCCGGGCACGGCGACCGCCACCGGGTCACCGGCCTCCAGTCCGTCGTACACGAAGGGCAGGGTGCCGTCGAGGTACTCCTGCTCGTCCCGGTAGAAGAGCGCCGGGTGGGCGAAGGGGTCGAGGGGCCCGAAGGGTTCGGTCACGGCAACGGTCATGACGACGCCACCTCGATCCCGGCGTGGCCGGGCCACAGCAGGTCCAGCGTCCGGCGCAGGGCCGCCGGCGGCCGGCGCACCACGAACCGCCGGCCGTCGGGAAGCTGCCCGGCGGCCGCCGCGAGCGCCCCGGCACCCGCGACGTCGACGAACGTCACATCGGACAGCTCCAGGTAGTACACGTCCTCACCTTCGCGAACGGCCTGCTCCAGTACGCCTTCCCAGATCGAGCGCGTCGTCAGGCCGACCTCGCCCGCCGCCCGGACGCCCTGCTGCCCGGCCAGCGGGAAAACCGCCAGGCCCGGCTCGGGACCACGGGACCCGGCGGCCGGCAGCTGCTGAGTGTTCACGCCCTCTCCCCACGCTCGTGGCCCACAGCGCTCGTACCCGCACCGGACACGGTCATTCCCTCCAACCGTGTGTAGTAAGCCGTACGGCGGGCAGGCGCACCTCCACACCGACGTCGACGGGGGTGAGTGGCGTCGTGCAGTCCGGCGAGACGAACCCGACCGATGAGGACCGACAAGGCGGTGACATGACCTCAGCGGCATCACCACATCCCACGGGAAGGCTGAACACCCTGGTGATCAGTGGCCGCGTGGACGCGGACCGCGCCGAGCTCACCCCGAGCGGTGAGCTCGTCCACGGTTGCGCGGAGATCCTGGCCAAGACCCTGGCCGACCTGCCGGCCACCGTCACCCGGGTCGATCTGGACATGGGGGGCGTGCACTTCATGGACACGGCCGGCCTGCGGTTCCTGGAGGTGCTGGGCGAGCACGGCCGGCAAGGGGCGCTGGCGGTCACGGCCACGAACTGGAACGGCCAGCCGCGGCGGATCCTGGAGCTGGCGGGTCTGGACACGGCCGACCCGCTGAGCGGCCGGGACATGACCGGCCCGGCCCTGGCGCCGCCGTCGGCTCCCGCTCCCTCGGTGGTCTGCCTGGAACGCGCGGAGCGCATGCACGTCCTCCAGGAGGAGGTCGAGCAGCTGCGTCACGCCATCGCCTCCCGGCCGGTCATCGACCAGGCGCGGGGGATCCTGATGGCGACGCACGGCTGCACGTCCGACGAGGCGTGGCACATTCTGCGGGAGACGTCCCAGCTGTCGAACACGAAGCTGCGGGATGTCGCGGCGGCGGTGACCGCGAGCGCGGAGACGGACGGCCCGGCGCCGTCGGCCGCGCTGCGCTCGGCGTTGCAGAGGGCTGTCGCGAGGCGCCGTCACGGCTGAGGGGCCGTGGGTGACGGTCGCGCCCGGCACCGCCCGCACCCCCTACGACCCGCACCCCCTCCGACCCGCAGCTCAGGCGCTACGCGGGCGTCCGCGGTCGGCGCGGCGTGGACATCGCCCTGGTCTCCTGCTCCTGGCGGCCCGGTGCCACCGCGCGGGCGGTCCTTCCGTGCCCACCGGGGTACACGGCAGCCGACAGCCGCGCGAGGAGACAGACCATGAGCGACCACACCCCGTCCCAGGCCGAAGGCGAGCGCGACGACGACGACCGGGACACGCCCCCCGGCCCACCCCGTCCCAGGCGGAGGGCGAACGCGACGACGACACGGAAGGCACCGCGACCGACGACGCCGGAACGAACGGCTGACGTCCCCCGGGCCGGGACCGCACGCCCGGGGCGCCGGCCACATGGAGGCGGCACGACGGGGCACCCGTGTCTCCCCGACCAGTCAAGGGAGCAGCCCGTGATCGTCGCCGTCGTCATCGCCGGATGTGTCGTCCTGGCCGCGCTGGCCTTCCTCGTCCCCCGTCTGTCCCGTCACCCCGAGCGCGGGACCCAGCGCTCGCTCGGCGCCGGCGCCCGGGCCGGCGGCAAGGCGCCCGGAGTCCTGGGCAGGCTCTTCGCCAAGCCCTTCCACACCGGTTCCCGCGCGGTGAGCCGCAGCGGCTCGGCCGGCCGCCGCACGCGGGGCCGCATGCCCTTCTGACGCGTGACAGACGGAGACCCTCTCGATGGGCACCGCAGCGCACGTCCCGCAGACGCGGGACATGATCGGGGAGGAACTCTCCGGAGACGAGGCGTTCGCCGCGCTGCGGCACTACGGAGGCCGCCGGCTGCTCTTCGACGCGTTCACCCGGTTCCGCTACGCCGACGGCTTCAGCAGCTCCCGATCCCTCGCCTTCCAGGTGGTCCTGGGCATGGTGCCGTTCACAATCGCGCTGGTCGGCGTGGCGACCACCGTGCACACGGAGAGCGTGGGACGGGTCATCGAACTCACCCTCGGCCACATCGTGCCCGGCGCCAGCGCGGAGCTGGTCGAGGACGCCCTGGACGGCACCGCGCGCAGCGCCGGTTCCTCCGTCTGGGGCGCCGTCGCGATGTGGCTGGGCCTGGGCTTCGCCGTCCTCAACCTGGCCTCGGCGATGGCCCAGGTCGAGCGGGGCGCCAACCGCATCTACGGCATCGAGCGCGACCGCCCCTTCCTGGCCAAGTACGGCCGGTCCCTGCTGCTCGCCCTCGCCGCGGGCATGCCGATGGTCCTGGGGTTCCTCGTGCTCGTGGCGGGGGACGCCGTCGGGCGTGCGGTGGTGGAGGCCCTCGGCTGGTCCCGCGCGTGGCTCGGCTGGTGGGGTGCGCTCGACGTGGTGCTCGGCGTGGTGCTCGCGTGGGTCGCCTCGGCGGTGATCTTCCGCTGGGCTCCCCGCCGGATCCAGCCGGGCTACACCTGGCTGGCGTTCGGCTCCGCGGTCCATCTGGTGCTGTGGGTCGGGGCCACCTGGCTGCTGGCGCTCTACGTCGCCGAGAGCGGATCCTTCGGCGCGGTGTACGGGCCGCTGACGGCGTTCGTCGCCCTGTTGCTGTGGGCCAACCTGACCGGTGTGGCGCTGTTCCTCGGCATCGCGTTCGCCGCGCAGCTGGAGGCGGCCCGGGCCGGCATCTCCGAGGCCGTGCGGCCGGACCCGGGCCCGGGGGCGTGAGGTACCCGGGCGGCGGGACGTTCCCGCGGGCGCCCCGGCTCCGCGAGCCCGGGGAGGGGCCGGGACGGATCGCTGACGCGCACCGGTCCCTGCTGATCACCGGGCCGGACCAGGACGTATGGTCCTCGTTGTGAGCGATCCCGCGACCACGGCACCGGCAGACCGACGAGCCACCTCCGACCTGCCGGTGACCGGCGACGACCCGGCACTGCGGGCGGCCTACCGGCTGTGCAGGCGCCGCACGAGACACGAGGATCCGGCGGAGTACGCCCTGATCCAGCTGGTCCCCGCCGCCCTGCGCCCGGCGCTTCACGCCCTGTGGGCCGCGGCCAACGCCCTCGACGACCTGGGCGACGACCGCACCGCCCCCGCCGCCGAACGGGCCGCCCGGGTGGAGGCCTGGATCACCGCCCTGCACCGCGAACTGCCCACCGGGACAAGCGAGGACCCGATCCGCCACGCCCTGGTGGACACCGCGGCCCGCTGGCGCCTGGACCTGTCCGAACTGAGCGGCGCCATGACCCAGGTCCAGGACGACACGCGCGGCAGGCGCTTCACGGACTGGACCGAGTGGCGCACCTGGGGCCGGGACAACCTGCTGCCCTGGTTCAGCCAGGTCCGCGCGGTGTTCGACCGGGCCGGCGTCCCCGTCGCCCTGCGTCTGGACACGCGGGAGAACTACGAGGAGTTCCTCGACGGCGTCCGGCTCACCGACATCCTCACGGACCTGTCCGCCGACCTCGCCCAGGGCGACCTCCTGCTGCCCGCCGAGGCCCTCGACCAGCACCCCGGTTCCGCGGACGACCTGACCCGGCGCCGCTTCAGCCCCGCCGTCTCCGGGCTGATCGCGCACCTGACCGGGCTGGCCCGCCAGTGGGTCACCCAGCCCGCCCTCACCCGCGGCATGCACCCCGGCCCCGCGACCGTCCTGCACACGATGGCCGCGCTGCTGCGCGCCCAGCTCGACGCGATCGACTCGGCCGGCCCGTCCCTCCTGCGCACCCCGCCCCGGCCCTCGCTCCGCGCCCGGGCCCGCGTCCTGGTCCCCGCCCGCACCCGCGCGGCCCTGGCCTGGAGCCTGACGCCCCTGACGGTCCCGCCCCCGCAGCGAGCCACCCCGCGCAGGCCCTTCACGCCCGCGCAGCCGGCGGCCCCTGTGACCTTCCGTCGCCCGCCGCCCCACCCCAGCGGTGAGCAGCCCCCGCCCGTCCCGCCCGGCGGCCTTCCCTCCCACGTCGCCGTGATCATGGACGGCAACGGCCGCTGGGCCCAGCAGCGCGGCCTGCCCCGGCACGAGGGCCACCGGGCCGGCGCCGACGCCGTACGCGAAGTGGTCCACGGCGCCCTGGAACTCGGCCTGCGCCACCTGACGCTCTACACGTTCTCCACCGAGAACTGGAACCGCGACCCCGAAGAGGTCGACGCGATCCTCGGCCTCCTGCGCCGCGACGTGGCCGACAACCCCTTCCGCGATCTCGACGTCCACCTGCGCTGGCACGGCCGCGCCGGGCGCCTGCCCGCCGACCTGGTCGACCTTCTCCACCTGCGGGAGCGCACCACCCGCACCCGCACCGGCCTGACGGTGACGATGTGCATCGACTACGGCGGCCGGGACGAGATCACCCGCACCGCCGCCGCCCTGGCCCGCCGGGCCCGGGCCGGTCATCTGGACCCGGACCTGATCTCCGAGGAGGACTTCGCACGGCACCTGCCCCACCCGGACATGCCGGACGTGGACCTGCTCTGGCGCACCGGGAGCGAACAGCGCGTCTCCAACTTCCTCCCGTGGCACACGGCCTACGCCGAGCTCCACTTCACCCCCGGGCTCTGGCCCGACACCGACCGCCGGGACCTCTGGCGGGCCGTCACCACGTACACCCGCCGCCAACGCCGCCTCGGGGCCACTCCGGCCGCGGCGGGACCTCCGTGACGCGGAAGGCGGGACGCGGAACGCGGGAGGGCTGAGGCGGGAGGCGGGACGCGAGGTGGTGAGCGCTCTGGTCCGCGTGCCTCGGGCCCCGCGACCCGGTGCGCCTGGTCCCCTCCCGGGCGGGAGACAGCACCCCACCGACCGAAGGCATGAGTTTAAGCGTTTGCACTGACGTCCGGGGTCATGACTGAGCGGCAGAGCGATCACTACCAGCGCTGACGGCGCTGAGCGCCGCACATATTGACACGATCATGTCATCGCGGCTAGTAAACGTTTTAAGACCGCCTCAGGCGGAGGGCACCGATGCCCGAACTGTCCCGGCGCACTCGTGGCCGGTGGTGATCACCCGCTCTGCTCCTGCACGGGAGGATCCATGAAACGTTCCATCAAAGCCTCGTTGGCCGGGGCCGCAGCCGTCCTGCTGTCCGCCGCGACTACGACGTTCTCGGTCGACGCCGGTGCCGCGACGCCGGCGGACGGCGTCACGGCGGCGGCCGCCAGGCCGATGGAGAACCTCGGCCGCGGCGTCGTGGCCGTACGGTCGAGCAACACCAGTGTTCTCGTCTCCTGGCGGCTGCTGGGACTCGATCCGGACGGCATCGGGTTCAACGTGTACCGGTCCACAGCCGGAGGCCAGGAGGCCAGGCTCAACTCCGCGGTCCTGACCCAAGGCACCAACTTCACCGACTCGACGGCCGACTTGTCCCGGTCGAACACCTACCGGGTACGGCCCGTGATCAACGGCGTGGAGCAGCCACCGAGCGGCGCCTTCACCCTGACCGCCAACCACGCCGTCGAGCCGGCCGTTCGCATACCGCTGCGCGCCGGTGGCCCGGTGAAGTTCGTCTGGGTCGGCGACCTCGACGGCGACGGTGAGTACGACTTCGTCCTGGACCGCCAGACATCGCCGCAGACACTCGAGGCCTACCGGCGCGACGGGCAGCTCCTCTGGTCGGTCAACATGGGGCCGAACAGCACCAACCAGAACAACATCGAAGGCGGATCGTCCACCATCGACGTCGGCCACAACGACGGCGTGACCGTCTACGACTTCGACAGCGACGGCCGCGCCGAGGTCGCCGTGCGGATCGCCAACGGAGTCCGCTTCGGTAACGGCACCACCTTCACCCACAGCGACAACAACCGCCAGTTCATCGCGATTCTCGACGGCATGACCGGGGCGCCCCGCGCGACCGCTCCCGTGCCGACGGACTACCTGGCGGACGGCCCGATGTACGCCCGGTTCGGTGTGGGTTACCTCGACGGTTCCCGGCCCAGTCTGGTCGCCTTCATGAAGAACCGGAGGGGCAACGGGGCGTTCAACCTCATGATGGGCGCCTGGCAGTTCACCGGCCAGTCCCTGACCCAGCAGTGGAAGTGGCTGCGCGGCAACCAGAACACACCCGACGGGCACAACACCCGCGTCATCGACGTCAACGGCGACGGGACCGACGAGGTCGCCGAGATCGGGTTCGTGCTCAACGGCAACGGCACCCTGCGGTACTCCCTGGGCCCCGCGGGCGTCGTCCACGGCGACCGCTTCCACATCGCCAAGATGGACCCCGACCGCCCGGGACTGCAGGGCTACGGCGTCCAGCAGAACAACCCCAGCGGTCTGCGTGAGTACTACTACGACGCCGCAGGCGGCTCCATGATCTGGCGGCACTCCGCGTCCGGCACCGCCGACGTGGGACGCGGCATGGCCGGCGACATCGACCCGCGGTTCCCCGGCATGGAGGTCTGGTCCTTCTCAGGCCTCTACAACGCACCCGCCAACCGCCTCACCGAACCGAACACCTCGCTGCGTCCCTGGCCGCAGCTGGGCCTGTGGTGGGACGGCGACATCACGATGGAACTGCTCAACGACGGCAAGTTCGAGAAGTGGGACCCGAACAACCCCAAGCCCACCAACAGCCTGGCACGACTGCTCACCACCTCGCGCTACGGAGCGGTCGACGCCAGCCAGAACGTCCAGCCCACCTTCTACGGCGACATCCTCGGCGACTGGCGCGAGGAGGCCGTGTACACCAACGCGAGCCACAACCAGCTGATCATCTTCACCACCGACCACCCGACGAGCACACGGCTGTACACGCTCGCCCACAACCCCGCCTACCGCAACGCCATGACGCTCAAGGGATACATGCAGTCCCACCACGTGGACTACTTCCTCGGTGCCGGCATGACCCGGCCGCCCCGGCCGAACATCACCTACTCAGGGAGGTGACGCTGTGAGAACCGCGAAGTTCGTCACTCCAGTCCTCCTGCTCTCGGTCGTCACGGCGAGTTCCCTCACGATGGCCCCCGCCTCGGCGTCCGCGAGCGACGAGGCGGCCGGAAACACCTACTACGTCGCCCCGAACGGGAACGACGGCGCAGCGGGCACGCAGAACGCTCCGTGGGCATCGATCGCCCGCGCGCAGGCCGTCGCCAAGGCGGGTGACACGGTCTATCTCCGGGGCGGCACCTACGCCTACACCCGCGCGAACAGCGCCTGTTCGAGCCAGACCTCGAGAGTCGACGCGATCACCCTGAACAAGAGCGGCAGTCCGGGCAACCCGATCCGGTACTGGGCCCACCCGGGCGAGAAACCGGTCTTCGACTTCTCGCGGATGACGGACAACTGCCGCATCAAGGGCTTCAACGTCACCGGCAACTGGATCCACCTCAAGGGACTGGAAGTCAAGGGCGTTCCCCAGAACAACAACCGGAACGCCGAGTCCTGGGGCATCTGGATCTCCGGCAGCAACGGCGTCTTCGAGCAGATCGACACCCACCACCACATGGGAACAGGCCTGTTCATCAACGGCGGGAGCGGCAACCTCGTCCTCAACTCGGACTCGCACGACAACTACGACCCGCGCAGCAAGGACGGGCCCGGCGAGAACGCCGACGGGTTCGGTTCGCACTACACGCCGGCCGGCCGCTCGGCGAACGTGTTCCGGGGCTGCCGAGCCTGGTGGAACGCCGATGACGGGTTCGACCTCATCTCCACCTACTCGCCCGTGACCATCGAGAACTCCTGGGCGTGGCGCAACGGGTACATGCCGGGGACGACGACGCCCTCCGGCAACGGAGCCGGCTTCAAGTCGGGCGGCTACGGGGGCGACTACGAAGCCAACGCGCCCAAGCACACCGTCCGCTTCTCGGTGGCGTTCCTCAACAAGGCGGCCGGCTTCTACGCCAACCACCACCCGGTGGCCAACGACTTCTTCAACAACACCGGCTACGGAAACCACCCCAACTTCAACATGCGGGGGATCGACTCCCGCGGCGCCGCCGTCGGCCGGGGCAACCTGCGCAACAACATCGCCTACACCGGCACGCCGACGTCGTACATGACCGGCACGAACGCCGCGTACAACTCCTGGAACCTCGGCG
The DNA here is from genome assembly GCF_055578235.1 of Streptomyces sp. NPDC033136. NCBI lineage: Bacteria > Bacillati > Actinomycetota > Actinomycetes > Kitasatosporales > Streptomycetaceae > Streptomyces > Streptomyces sp. NPDC033136. Next base: position 95,244 of record NZ_JBVIPD010000011.1, on the reverse strand, counting down.
TCCCCCTGTCGGACTCCCAGTTCCGGAGTGTGTCGACGTCCGGCTGGGACGCGCCCCGCCAGACCGACGGGAGCCTGCCCGTACTGCCCCACCTCCGTCTCGCGACGAACAGCGCCCTGATCGACAGGGGCACCGACGTGGGACTGCCCTTCAGCGGAAGCGCGCCGGATCCCGGCGCCTTTGAGAACGATGGAAGGTGACATAGTGAAGCAAAGATCGCGTGTCGTTTCGAAGTACTGGAAGGCAGCTGCCGCCGCCCTGTTGTCCGTGGCGTTAGCGGCACCACTCTCGGCGGGCACCGCTGCGGCGGAGACACCCGCAACGAAGACACCGGCGACGAAGACACCGGCAACGGCGCTCCAGGACCAGGGCGCCGCCGCCGCACCGGTGGTGGATCGCGGCCTCGAGTACCTGGTGTCCGACTACCGGACACGCACTCCGTCGAAGTACACGGCTGACTCCTGGAAGCCCTTCGCCAAGGCGTTGACCGACGCGGCCGATGTCGCCGACGACACCTCGGCCGGCACGTCTGAGGTCGCCGCCGCGAAGACGGCACTGATGACCGCCGCCGCCGACCTGGAGGCCGCCGACGAAGGCACGTTCCAGACCATCACGAACAACACCTTCTGGAACGACACCAGCGGCAACCCCATCTATTCGCAGGGCGGCGGGGTCTTCAAGTTCGGCGACACCTACTACTGGTACGGCGTGCACTACACCGGCGCCGAGCTCTACCGGGCCAATCCGACGAGGAAGTACGACGGCAACGTCAGCTTCGTCTCGATCCCCGTGTACTCGTCCAAGGACCTGGTGAACTGGAAGTTCGAGAACCGGGTCGCGACGCGCTCCACCGGGGTGGGCAGTGGCGCCAACCTGGGTGGTGCGGGCTGGGTCGGGCGGCTCGGCGTCTCGTACAACGAGAACACCGGCAAGTACGTGCTCGCCGTGCAGATGTGGCACACGGGCAGGGGCGGGCACGGCGTTCTGCTGCTGCAGGGCGACTCACCCACCGACACCTTCGACTACGGCTACTTCCAGACGCAGATCACCAACTCGCCCACGACCGGAACCGGAGATCAGACCGTCTTCACCGACGACGACGGCAAGGACTACCTGATCTTCTCCAACCGCGAAGGACGGTCGCGCGGCTTCGTGGCCAAGTTCCGGGAGTCCGACTCGCTGCGGATCGAGCCGGGCGTGCAGATCCGCCGCGGCGACGGTCGCGAGGGCAACGCCATGTTCAAGCTCGACGGCAAGTACTACCACGCGGCGTCGGCCCTGCACGGCTGGAACACCTCGGTCAACTACGTCAATGAGTCGACCAGCAGCAACGTTCAGGGCTCGTACAGCAGCGAGTACGTCCTTGCCGGCACCGAGATGGACTACAGCCACGTGACCCAGACCGGGTTCTTCGTGACGGTCAACGGCACCAAGCAGAACACGGTGATCTACGCCGGCGACCGCTGGGCCGACTTCGCCTGGAACGGCATCGGGTACAACCAGTGGGTGCCGATAACCAAGACCGGCGCGAGGCCGCAGTTCCACTCGGTGAGCCAGTGGCAGTTCAACGTCACGACCGGAGAGTGGCGGGTCGGGCCGGCGAACAACTACATCCTCAACCCGGACATCCAGGCTGACCGCATCATCGTCTCCAGTGTGCGGGGATGGCGGAACCTCGGCGGTTCGGTGACCAACGTCAACGGTGGTGCGAACGGGTCCCGCTTCGCCCTCCAGGTGAGCAACAGCGGCGGCGTCGAGCAGCGGATCGCGTCGGTGCCCGCAGGCACCTACACCCTGTCCCTGCACGCTCGGGGTAGCGCCGGACAGGTCGTGATCACCGGCGCCAACGGCAGCCAACGCACCCTCGGCATCCCGTCGTCGAGCGGCTGGGCCAAGCGCGAGCTCACCGGCATCGCGCTGCCCAGCGGGGCCGCCACCGTCACCGTGCGGGCGTCGGGTTCGGGCGGCGTCACCGTCGACCAACTCTCACTGGTCAAGACCTCTGCCGACGCGCCATCGGGACAGCGATACGAGGCCGAGACCGCGCCGGCGGTGTGCCAGGGCACGGTCGACTCGGATCACGCCGGCTTCTCCGGCGGCGGGTTCTGCAACGGCGATGCCGCTGCGGGGGCCTTCGCACAGTTCACCGTGACACCCGCGACCGCCGGTACGGCGACGGTGTCGGTCCGGTTCGCCAATGGCGCCGACAGCGGTGCGAGGCCGGCGAACCTGGTCGTCAACGGGTCCACGGTGGGAACCGTGTCGTTCGAGTCCACCGGCGCGTGGTCGACGTGGTCGACCAAGACCGTGACCGTCCCGCTGAACGCCGGCAGCAACACCATCCGCCTGGATCCGACCACCGCGGCCGGACTGCCCAACGTCGACTACCTCGACATCGGTGCCGCGACCGGCTGACATCCCTTGCCCCGCCGCCCGGCGACCGAGCGGGCGGCGGGTCCCGGTATCTGGTCGGCCGGGCGGACCGTGGCCGACCAGATACCGGAGCGAGGATCCCTGATCCCGAATGAGAGGGCAGGCCCGCTCCGGGTCGGAGACGCCGTCGACGTTGGTGCCTTCGGCCAGGGCATCCTCCGGGTCGATGCCCGCTTCGGTGACCGTGATGGTGCCGCCGGTCGACTCCACCTCGTATGGAGAGCCCTGGCGCGCCGGTCGTCGGCAGCCTCTCGGCCCGCCCCGGCCACCTCCCCGTCGGATCAGACCGTGAACTCCCGGATCACCACGTTCCGGAACACCGCCTGCCCCTCGATCGTGAAGAGCGCCAGTGCGGTGTCGGACGGGTCGGGGAAGGCCTCGGTCGAGTGCACGTACCGGCCGTCGCCGACGAACATCTCGACGGACGTGCGGTCGACGAGGATCCGCAGGCGGACCGTGCCGGCGGACAGGTCGAACGGCGTGCGGCTCTCCTGCCAGCGGCCGGAGGTGTCGGGGCTCACGGTGTAACCGCGGTTGACGAAGGCGTAGTCACCGTAGACCCCCGCGTCGATGTGCCGCCCACCGTCCGACGACCGCCGCAACTGGAGGCCGGCGCCCAATAGTTGGTCCCACGTGATCTCACAGGTCAGCTCGTACGCGGTACCCGTGTAGTCGAGCGATCGTGTGCCGTCGACCACGATGTCGCCGAGGTCCACCGTGCGCGACACATGGTCGTCCAGGGCCGCCACCGGCTGGGACGCCAGGTAATACGTACCCGCCGCGTGCTTCAGCCGCACCTCGCGGACGATCGAGTCGGTGCCGTTGAAGCCGTCGCACTCCATCGTGGGCGTGGTGTTCGCGTAGTCCCAGTGGTTCATCCAGCCGATCGCGTACCGCGCGTCCAGGTCCAGGACCCCGCTCGCGTCACGTTTGTCGAAGGTGACCGCCGCGTACCAGTCCCAGCCGTGGTCCAGCCACTGGGGATCGGACGCGTCGGCGGTGAAGGCCGTACCGTCGAAGGAACCCGTCCAGTACGCGAACGTGCTCGGCAGCCCCGAGCCCTTGCCGTTGGCACTGACGCCCAGCACCCACTTCCAGGTCCCGTCGTCCGCCCTGATCCGGAACAGGTCGGGGCACTCCAGGACGCCGATGCCGCCCTTGATGAAGCCGCCGACGTACGTCCACGCCTTGAGGTCGGCGGAGTGGTAGAAGCCGACTTTGTCGTTCTCGGCAAGCAGCATCACCCACCGTCCGTGTTCCTCGTCGCGGATCACCTTGGGGTCGCGGAAGTCCCGAACGCCGGGGTTGGGGAGGACCGGAGCGGTGCCGTGGTTCGTGAAGGTGCGGCCGTCGTCCGTCGAGTAGTACAGGTACTGGGCCTGGGTGACCTCGTCCGGCGCCATGGTGGCGAGGACGATCACCGCGCCCGCGCCGAAGCCCGCCGAGCCGTCCGTGTCGACCACCGCCGAGCCGGACCAGACATCGCCACCCGGAGTCGTGTCCTTCGGCACGGCGATGCCCCGGTCGGTGAAGGAGACGAGGTCGGTGCTGGTGGCCAGGCGCCAGGCGGTGCCGGCCGTCGTGCCGCCCGTCGAGTAGTCGGGGTTGTAGAGGTAGTAGTAGTGGTACTCGCCGTCGATCCAGATCGGGCGCTGCGGGTCGTTCATCCACTGGTCGGGGACCGTGAAGTGGTACTCGGCGCGGTAGCTGCCCGTGCACGCGGCCGTCGCCTCGCGGGGCACCGCCACCGCCGGTCTCACGAGGTCCGGCAGCAGAACACCGGCGGCGCCGACGGCCGAGGCCGTCAGCAGCGACCGCCTGGACAGTGTCTCCCCCGGGCCGGGCGAACTCCTCTTCATGTCACGCATCGTGCGGCTCCCTTCCCCGACGTCGTCGTCGGGACGCGGCTCATGTGGACCGGAACCGTATACCTAACTCGTTAAAGGTCAAGCCCTCGCGCACCGGCCGTTCGCAACTTCCCCTCCGCGCACATCCCTTGACAGAGCCGCAGCGGGGTTCTCATCATCGTGGAATCAACTTCGGCTAACACGAGTTAGGCTCGCCGATGACCGACTCGCTCCTCTCCCGACGGGCCCTGATGCGCTACGGCGCGTACGGCGCCGGAGCCGCCGCTCTCGCCGGTGTCGCGGCCGGCTGGGACCGCCTCACCGCCGCCGACATCCCCGGCCGCGACGACGGCTCGCTCGTCATCGCCACCCTGGGCTCCGCCTTCAACCCCGAGGCGCAGCACGCCCTGCGCGACGGATTCCGCGAGGTCCACCCCGACATCAGGATCCGCATCAACCCCGTACAGGCCTACGACTGGTCGGACTTCTTCTCCAAGATCCTCACCCAGATCGCCGCGGGCACGGCACCCGACCTCGTGTACGTCGCCACCGAGGGCGTGCAGCTCTTCGCCCAGCGGCTCGGCGTGCCGCTGGACAGGTGGGCGAAGCGGGACGCGGCCGAGCTGCGCACGTACTTCGCCGACGTCCATCCCTCGCTGGTCGAGTCGATGATGTACGAGGGGAGCCTCCACCAGCTGCCGGTCGAGTTCAACGCGGCCGACATGTACCTCAACAGCCGGGTCCTCGAACGCGCGGGTGCCGGCCTCCCCGACGACGACTGGACCCGTGACGACTTCACCACGCTGCTGCGAGCGATGAAACGCAGCAACGGCCACCGGTTCACCCCGTACTTCTGGACCAACCGGCTGTGGGGCGGAGTGGTCCCCTGGCTCTTCGCCAACGACACCAACCTCCTCACCGAGTCCAAGGCCCCCGGCGGCGACTGGCTCTGGAACTCCTTCTATCCCGAGGCACAGCGGCGCGGCCGGGGCGGCGGCTACCGGTGGACGACACCCCTGGCCGACTCCGACCGCGTCGCGGAGGTCTACGACTACCTCTCCTCCCTCGTCCAGGAGGACCTGTGCACCCGGCCGGAGGGCGGCGACGGCCGCAACCTCGTCGGCGTCTTCTCCACCGGCCGCGTCGGTGTCACGCCCGCGGGCGGCTTCTGGGCGGGCGGCCTGCATCAGGCGGGCATGAAACCGGCCGACTACGACGTGCGGTACTTCCCGCGCTGGCGCACCCGGCGTCACCAGTTCGGCGCCGCCGGGTACGCGATGCTGCGCACGTCGAAGATGCGGGACGAGGCCTGGGAGTTCATCAAGTACACCGCCCGCAAGGACGTGATGACCCAGCTCTTCGCGGCCAATCAGACCACTCCGGCCCGCCGCTCCATGGTCGACGCGGCCCGCTACCGGGAGACCGGCCCGGCCCACTGGCAGGTCTTCTACGACACCCTCGACAAGATCCCCACCACCGGCCCGATTCCGGCCCCGCCGCAGGTCAACGAGGTCGAGCAGCTGCTGATCAAGCACACCGGAACCGCCCTTGCGAGCCCCCGCGCGGTGCGTCCCGCGCTGCGCCGGCTGCAGGGGGACCTGGAGAAGGCCATGGAGCGTGAAGTGTGACGAACACCGAGATCAGGCCGGTGGGGCCGGAGCCCGCCCGCACCCGCAAGAGCCGCGGGAACCGCAGGACCGGTCGGACCCGTAAGGCGTCCGGGTCCACGGCCGCCACCACCATCCGCACCCGGGGCACCCGCCTCCTCGCCGTACTGTTCCTCGCGCCCACCGTCGTCGGCATCGTCGTCTTCACGGTCGTACCGATCGCCGGCTCGGTCGTCCTCAGCCTCTTCCAGTGGGACGTGATCGACGACCCGCGGTGGGCCGGAGCGGCCAACTACCGGGAGATCCTGACCGATTCGACGGTCCTCGTCTCCTTCCGCAACACGCTCGTCTTCATGGTGCTCGCGGTCGCACTGCAGTTGCTGATCGCGCTCGTGCTGGCGATCGCGGTGAACGGCCGGATGCCCCAGTGGCTGCGGTCCGTGTTCCGTTCGGCGTTCTTCTTCCCGCTGGTGCTGTCCGCCGCGTCCATCTCGGTGGTGATGAAGTACCTGTTCAACCAGGACTTCGGCCCCGTGAACTGGCTGCTGGGCACGGTCGGTATCCCCTCGGTCCCCTGGCTGACCTCGGAGAACGGAGCGATGGCGGCCGTGGTCCTGGCGTACGTCTGGCAGCAGTTCGGCTTCTCGTTCCTGCTGTTCGTCGGCGGCCTGAACAACATCCCGAAAGAGGTGCACGAGGCGGCTTCGCTGGACGGCGCGAGCGGAGTGCGCAAACACCTCGCCATCACCCTGCCGCTGCTGTCGCCCACGCTGCTGGTGGCGTCCGTGGTCGGCATCATCAACGCCCTCCAGGTCTTCGAGCAGCCGTACGTCCTCACAGCGGGCGGTCCCGGCGACTCGACGCGCACGGTCGTGATGGTCATCTACGAGACTGCCTTCGAGCAGCTCCGCTTCGGCGAGGCGTCCGCCGTGGGCGTCCTGCTCTTCGCCCTGATCATGGCGGTCACCGCACTCCAGTTCCGGCTCAGCCGGCGTTACGTCCACTACCAGTGATCCGGGTGAGTCAGATGAGTACGAGTTCCCTCTCGGGTTCGTCATCGGGTTCGTCATCGGGTTCGATGCCGGGTCCCCGCACGAGCCCCACCGCATCACGCGTACGGCACGGCCTGGCGCCCTGGGGCCGGATCGCAGGCCTGGCACTGTGCGCCCTGTTGACGCTCGGCCCGGTCATCTGGACGGTGTCGACGTCACTGCGCACGCCGGCGGAGTCCTTCGACCTGCCGCCGGAGATCATCCCCACGGACCCCACCGTCGACGCCTACCGCGGGGTCTTCGAGCAGATCGACGTCTGGCTGTACGCACTGAACTCCACCCTGGTGACCGCGCTGATCGCGGCCGGCCAGATGATCACCGCGGGCCTGGCGGGCTATGCCTTCGCCCGTCTCGAATTCCGCTTCAAGAAACCGCTGTTCGCGCTGGTCCTGGCCACGATGATGGTGCCGTTGCAGGTCACGATGGTCCCGGTCTTCCTGGAACTGAAGACGATGGGTCTGACCGACACCCTGCTCGGCCTCATCGTCCCGGCCTTCCCGACGGCCTTCGGCACCTTCCTGATGCGCCAGTACTTCCTGGGCATGCCGAAGGACCTGGGCGAGGCGGCGATGATCGACGGCGCGGGTCCGTGGCGCGTCTTCCGGTCGGTGTACGCGCCCCTGGCGGCCCCCGGTCTCGCCATCGTCGGCGTGCTGGCCTTCAACTACCACTGGAACGAGTTCTTCCGGCCGCTGATCCTCGAAACCTCCACCGAGAACCTCACGCTGCCCCTGGGTCTGGTCTCCCTCCAGGGCAACCTCGGCACCGGCTCGATCTCCGTCGTCCTCGCCGGAGTCGTCCTCTCCATGATCCCCGCCGTCGTCGTGTTCGTCGTCGGCCAGCGCCCTCTGCGCGAGGGCATCACATCCGCAGGAGTCAATCGTTGAGTTCCGTGAGCCGGTCGACCGACGCCGACAGCCCGCGTTTCAGGGTGCGCCCGCCGGCCAACTGGATGAACGACCCGAACGGCCCGTTCCGCTGGGGCGATCGATACCACCTCTTCTACCAGCACAACCCCGACGCCCCCGTGCACACGAACGTTCACTGGGGCCACGCCTCCAGCCCCGACCTCGCCCACTGGGACGACCACGGGATCGCCCTGCGCCCCACGCCCGACGGCCCGGACGAGGCGGGCTGCTGGTCCGGCTGCGTGGTGGACGACGGTGGTGTACCGACAGCGGTGTACTCCGGGATCGACCACGACCACCAGGGCCTGAGCGCGATCTGTCTCGCCGTGGCCGAGGACGACGGCCTCCGGAAGTGGAAGCAGCTGCCGGTACCGGTGGTCGCCGGCCCACCGCCCGGCCTGGACGTGACGATGTTCCGGGACCCCTTCGTCTTCCGCTTCGCCGGACGCCGCTGGGCGCTGATGGGCGCCGGCCACGCCGACGGCACCCCGTCCGTCCTGGTGTACGACTGTGAGGACCTGTACGACTGGCGGTTCGCCGGGGTCCTGCTGGACGGCCGGGACCCGGCGGCGGCCCGCGCTTTCGGCAAGCGGGCGATCGGCTGGGAGTGCCCGCAGTTGTGGGCGACCCCCGGGGGCGACTGGGTGCTGGCGGTGGCCCTGTGGGACGGCGAGCCGCTCAGCACCGCGTACGTCACGGGCCGAATGGTGGAGCAGGCGGACGGTGGACCGAGGTTCGCGGCCGGTACGGGCGGCGGCCCGCTGGACCTCGGCCGTGACTTCTACGCCCCCTCCGTCCTCCAGGACACGGAGTCCGGCCGCGCCCTGCTCTGGGGCTGGTCCTGGGAGTCACGCCCGCCCGAGGAGGTGGACCGCGCGGGCTGGTCCGGCGTCCTCACGGCACCCCGGGTGATGGACACCCACGAGGACGGCACGCTACGGGTCGTACCGGCTCCGGAGCTCGAACTACTGCGAGCGGCCGTCCCCTTCACGGCCGCACCAGGACCGCACCGGCCACTCCCCCTCGCGTACGACCTGCTGGTGACTGCCCGTTCGGCGGCGACCGTGAGTCTGCTGCGGGCCACGTCCGGGGCCGAACTGACCGTGCGACTCGACCCGGCGTCCGGCACGGTGACCCTGGACCGCACGGCCTGGCCACGCTCCCGCCCGGACGGCACGGCCCCCCTGGTCCTGCCGACCTCGCAGGGCGAGACCCTCACCGTACGGATCCTCGTGGACGGCTCCCTGCTGGAACTGTTCGCGAGCGACCGGGCGACGGCCACGGAACGGGTGTACCGACGGGACGACGACATCGCGGAGCTGACCGTGCAGGGGACGGACGTCGAGGTCACGGGCTGGGAGCTGGTCCCACCGAACCCCGCGTGACGACGGGGCACTCCAGCCGCCGGGTGGTGACCGGCGGCGCGGTCCCGCTGTCGATGGCGTCCAGGAGCAGGCGGACGGCCGTCTCGCCCATCGCGCGATGGGGCAGAGCGACCGTGGTGAGGGGCGGGCTGAGGAAGGCCGCCATGTGTTCCTGGTCGTCATAGCCGACGACGGACAGCTCGGCGGGCACGTCGAGGCCCAGGCGCGCGGCGGCGTGGAGGACGCCCGCGGCGACCCGGTCGTTGTAGCAGACGATCCCCGTGGGCCGCCGGTAGGCGGGAACACCGTCCAGCAGCCGCAGCGCGCCCTGGTACCCGGCGGCGATCTCCCCTCCCGTCCGCAGGATCCAGTCCTTCTCGGCGGTCAGCCCCACCGTCCGCAGCACGTCCCGGAAGCCGCGCAGTCGTTCCGCGGTCGCGATGTCGTCCAGACCGCCCACCAGAGCGACACGGCGGTGGCCCGCGTCGAGAAGGACGCGGGCGGCGCTGCGGCCACCGGCCCGCTCGGCGGGGATGACGGCCGGGAGGGAGCCGTCCTCGGGGAGACAGTTGGCGAGCACGGCGAACGTGCGGTGCAGCCCTTCCGGGACTCGGGAGCGGCGCAACGACAGCGCGGCGTAGATGATCCCGTCGACCCTCCGGTCGAGCAGTTCGGCGACGGCCGCGTCCTCGGCGACCGGGTCCTGCCCGGAGTCGACGGTGAGCACCAGATGCTCACTGCTCCACGCCATGTCCATGGCCCCGCGCAGCAGCCGTCCGGCGAACGGCGAGGTGGCGATCTCGTCCGTGACCAGACCGATCACGGCGGTACGACGCCGGCGCAGGCCACGGGCGACCGCGTTCGGCCGGTAGCCGAGCTGTTCGGCGGCCTTGCGGATCTTCTCCTGCGTCTCGGCGGAGAGGTTGCCCTGGGCACGCCCGTTGAAGACGAAGGACACGGCCGTGTGCGACACCCCGGCAAGCCGGGCGACATCCCGCGAGGTCGCCCGCTCAGCCCCGCCACCCCGCGTCTCCTCGACCCCGCCCATGCCTCGTCCCCGCCCACTTTGCCTGATCAGGCAAAGCCTACCCGCGGGAGATGATGCGGAGCCCGCCGCCGCAGACGGAATGGGACACCGCGGTGGAACAGCCGCCGGACTCCGCACGCCGGGCCCCGCCGATCAGGACCAGGCTGGAGCCCGCCGACTCTTTATACAATGGATCAGGCATACTGATATACGCCGTCGTATATAAAGGGAGTCGCCGTGAGCCGAACTGTCATCGACCTCGACGACGAGGCGCTGGAAGCCGCCGCCAGGGAACTCGGCACCACCACCAAGCGCGACACGATCAACACCGCCCTGCGCGAGGTCACCGCTCGCTACCGGCGCCTGCGCGCACTCGAAGACGCCCGGCAACTGGTGGCCGACGGAGCCCTGGACCTCGACATCCTCCTGAACAAGAGCCAGTACCGGCCGTGACCGTCGCCGACTACCTCATCGACACCTCCGCCCTCGCCCGCGTCCTTCTCGCCCAGAACACGGCCGAGTGGGACGACAGGATCGCTGCCGGCCTCGTCGCGATCTGCGACATCACGGAACTTGAGGTCCTCTGCTCCGCCCGCTCTTCCGCCGACCGCGCACGACTGAAGGCGGCACTCGACGCCCACTACGTGTGGTGTCCGATGCCGGACGGCATCTATCGCCGCTCCCGCGTGGTCCAGGAGCAGCTCACGAAGGGCGAACACCGCAGCGCGGGCCCGGTCGACCTCCTAGTCGCAGCCGCCGCCGAAGAAGCGGGCCTCACCCTGCTCCACTACGACGGCGACTTCGAAACCATCGCCCGGACCACGGGACAGCCGGTACGCACGATCGACCTCAGACAGTGATCCTTTTCCAACCTCACATTGAGGCGCCGTCAGGGACGAGGACGGCCTCCACGATGCCGTGCTCGCGGCCGGCAGCCAGGTCGTGGTACCAGGCAGGGTGGGCGAGGCCCACAGCAGGCGACATGAGCAGCGGATTTCCCCCCGTTGGACCCGAGGCGTTACTCAGGGCCACCGACGATACGTTTCCGCAGGTCAGGGCGCGTACTGGTGGGGCGGGTGGGACTCGAACCCACGGCCGACGCATTATGAGTCCTTCGAGGATCTTGGCGACCCTTGTCAACCGATGCTCATCTTGGCCGTTTTCCCAGGTCAGCGCCGGTATGGCACCTCAACCTTTCTCGGCCCTTGTCGGTCCTTTCTGATCCTTGTGTCCAACCTGCGTCCAGCATGCGTCCCGGATGGGCCATTTCAGCTGCCACAGCCTTCGTCCTTTCGAGCTTGTGTGTGCGTTCCCCGTGTTACGGAAGGTCGTGTTACGCACGGAGCGGGCTGAGTTATGGATGAGTGGCGTCTGTTCTGGACGGTGTTCGGTGGTGACCCGGATGGTGGTCGAAACGATGTGCTGGGCTCCTGGGTCGACTTGGCCAAGCGGGAGCGCGGGCTCGGGATCCGGTCCGGACAGCCGATCCTCCTCGCCCCGGACGGCCGCGTTGATCCCCGGTTGAGCACGGTCTTCCGACATCGGGACTTCGCCCGGAAGGCCGAGGGGACCAAGGAGACGTACGCGCCGGACTACCGGCTGTTTCTCACCTAGTAGGGCTTGGTCAGGTCGGTTGCGGTGGTGCGTGTCCTTCCGGCCTGGTGTGGCGTTGAGAGTGTGTGACTCCGGACGAGATTGCTTTGGTGCGTGGTGAGTTGGAGGCGTTCGCGGCGGAGGTGTTCGAGCCGTTCGCGCGCAAGGACCAGCGCCGGTGGGGGCAGGTCTACCTGCGGGGACTGCTGACCGACGGGCAGCGTAAGTCGGTCGAGCCGATGGCCGCCCGGCTCGGCGAGGACGGCAACCGTCAGGCGCTGGCCAACTTCATCACCACCAGCCCCTGGGATCCGTCGCATATCCGGGCCCAGCTGGCCTGGCGGATGGAGGCGGCGATCCGGCCGAAAGCCGTGGTCTTCGACGACACCGGCTTCCTGAAGGACGGGACCGCCTCGGCGTGTGTGTCGCGGCAGTACACCGGCACCGCGGGCAAGGTCACCAACTGCCAGGTCGGCGTCTCGCTCCACCTCGCCTGCGACCACGCCTCGGCGGCGGTCAACTGGCGGCTGTTCCTGCCCCAGACCTGGGATCCCGCCTCACCGAAGGCCGACGCCGGCAAGGTCGCCCGCCGCACCGCCTGCGGCATCCCGGACGATGTCGGGCACGTGGAGAAGTGGCAGCTGGCCCTGGACATGCTCGACGAGACCCGTTCCTGGGGACTCGACGTGCCGCTGGCCATCGCGGACGCCGGATACGGCGACGCCGCCGCCTTCCGGCACGGACTGCAGGCCCGCGGCCTGAACTACGTGGTGGGAATCTCCACCACCATGTCGGCCCAGCCCGCCGACGCGGTGCCGGTGGCCGAGCCGTACTCCGGGACGGGACGCCCGCCGGTGGCGAAGTACCCCGACAAGCCGCGGCCGGTGAAGGAGCTGGTCATCGCGGCGGGCCGGAAGGCGGCCAGGCCGGTGCAGTGGCGTGAGGGCTCCCGGCCCGGCACCGGCCGCTCCGGGGTCAAGCGGATGTACTCCCGCTTCGTGGCCTTACGGATCCGGCCCGCCGGACGCGAGATCCGCCAGGCCACCGACGGCCCCGAACTGCCCGAGTGCTGGCTGCTGGCCGAATGGCCCGCCCGTGAGAGCGAGCCGGTCCAGTTCTGGCTGTCCGACCTGTCCGCCGACACCCCGCTGACCACCCTGGTCCGCCTCGCCAAACTCCGCTGGCGCATCGAGCACGACTACCGGGAGATGAAGCAGGCCCTGGGTCTGGCCCACTTCGAGGGCCGAACCTGGGGCGGCTGGCACCACCACGTCACCCTCGTCTCCGTCGCGCACGCCTTCTGCACCCTGCAACGACTGGCCCGGACCCCAAAAGACGCGGCGCCGGCCTGAGCCTCTACCAAGTCGTCCGCGAGCTACAGACACTCCTCGCGACCTGGACCGGCGCCTGCCCCACCTGCAACCGCGACATACCCACCCGCACACCGCCCTGACCAAGCACTACTAGTGCTGCGGCAGGCAACGTTCGCCCGTCAAGGAGCGGCGTCCGGTGCGTCCTCTGGGGGTACCCCCTGCTCGAAGAGCTTGGGGGAGTGCCGGCCGGAAGCCTTCGTACTGGATGTACTTGGGCTTTCGGCCGGTGCGGCGAGAGGGCGTGCCGGGCGTCGCGACGGGGCGAACGTTGCCTGTTGCGGCACTAGCTGTGGCGCCGCGGACTTCGTTGGGACGAGGCGATGACGGAAGTGCTGGAGGACTGGGAGGACTGGCGGCTGCGTGGCGAGGGGAACCCGTCTCCGATCGGTGGGGCGAAGTGGGCGCGGGAGTTGGCCGCGCTCGGGTTGCTCTACAAGATCGCCGTCAGGCTGGGCTTCGTGCAGGCATCCCCCGTGCTCACGCACACGGTGACCACGCCGGACGGCGGCACGCTCGAGGTCCCGGACCTGGCGCCGACGGGTGTCCGCAGCTCCCACACGAAGTGGCTCTCCCCACGCGGATACCGGATATGGCGGGACGTGGACCCGGACGGGATGCTACCGAGCGGCATGGAGAACGAGAGCCGGTGGTCCCGGTCGTGCCGTCGTGGACGATCGGCGCCAGGCCGGTAACAGTGTTCAGGCGGTGAAGGAGGTCTCGGCGGGGACCTGGGCCGCCGTTTCCGCGGAGGCTCCGCGCGGGGGCAGGCCGTGGCGCTTGCGGAAGTACGTGGAGAAGTCCTCGTCGAGACGGCGGATACCGTCGGACCGGTCGCGGCGTTCCTGCCGTGTCTGTGCCTCCATCGCCTCCTGGTAGTTGGTCGTGGGATCCGGCAGCAGGGTCTGCTGGATGCGCAGGCCAAGTCCCGTGGTCTTCAGGAGCAGGGCCCGGACAAGTGCGGGGGGCGGGGTCATGCCGTGGACCCGCCAGGTGGTCGGGTGCATCGTCGACGTGGCCAGAGCGCGGGCCAGGCCGTGCAGTGGCCTGGGGAAGTTCCGGTAGGCGAACTGGTCCAGGATGGCCAGCGTGACCCAGCGGCCCTCCTCGTTCTCCGGCCAGGGCCGGTTCTCGAACTCGTCGACGAAGGCCATCAGGGAGTCCCAGTCCTCAGGCATGTCCATGATCGTGTTGCCGTGCTCGTCGGTGAAGAGCTTGGACATCTCGAACCAGAAGCGGTGCGCGGCGATCTTCTGCTTCTCGGTGTACCCGGGCAGCCCCAGTTTGAGGTTGAAGCGATGCAGGGCCGCGGCGCTGAAGCAGAGGGTGTAGACGTAGTCGTCCATGTGGGCGAAGCTGCCCGGATGACGCTTGGCGTGGAAGGCGTGCAGCTTGTTGATGCCCTCCACCGACTTCTGCGTTCTGGGGTGGTGCGGGCCGTAGTGCCACCAGAGGAGATTGTTGCGGACGGTGTCCTCCACGCGCTGCGTAGCGCGCTCGACCACCTTGCCGTCCCCCTTGTTCCACAGCGGCTGAGCCCCGTGCCGGGGGACGTAGAAGTGCGGGAACAGGTGGGTGTAGACCAGGTTCAGTGCGAAGTCCGTCAGGCCGTAGGTGCTCGTCAGGCGCCAGATCTCCACGTAGTCGGTCTCCGGGTCCAGCTGTTCGATCCGCTGGGCGATCCACCTGCGCGGCTGCTTCATGATCGTGTCCTTTCCGGGTCTTTCATTCCCGTGCACGCCACCCTTCCGGCAGCCGGTGCCGCAGGCATCGGCTGCCGGGGCCAAGGTCTGGGCGGGCCCCTGTACGCGGCGTACAGGAGCGCGCGAAGGGGCTGCGTGCGAGGCGTCCGCTGGGCCTCGCACGGCGTTCGCCCCGGGTCGGTCAGAGGTAGACGGTCTGGAGTTGCAGGTATCCGGCAAGCCCTTCGGGGCCGAACTCGCGGCCCATGCCGCTGGCCTTGATGCCGCCGAACGGTCCGGCGGGGTCGGGGAGGTAGTGGTTGACGCCGATGGTGCCGGTGTGGACGCGGCGGGCGACGGCCGCGCCACGCTCGGGGTCGGAGGTCCAGACGGTGCCGCCGAGGCCGTAGTCGGAGTCGTTGGCGATGCTGACGGCGTGATCGACGTCGTCGTAGGCGATGACGGAGAGGACCGGGCCGAAGATCTCCTCGCGGGCGATGGTGGCGTTGTTGTCTACGTCGGCGAAGACGGTCGGCTGGACGAACCAGCCCTTGTCCCGGTCCGCGGGACGTCCGCCGCCGGTCGTGACGCGCCCGCCCTCGGCCTGGCCCTTGGCGATGTAGGACTCCACGCGGTCGCGGTGAAACGCCGTGGCCAGCGGGCCGATCCGGGTGGCCTCCGAGAGCGCGTCGCCGATCGTGAGGGACTCGACGAGCGCGGTGAAGGTGTCCACGACCTCGCTGTAACGGCTGCGCGGGGCGAGGACGCGGGTGCCGAGGAAGCAGGTCTGGCCGTTGTTGAGGAGGGTGGCGGAGAACAGGTCCTGGCCGATCTTCGCCAGGTCCAGGTCCGCGTCGTCCAGGACGATCGCCGCGGACTTGCCGCCGAGCTCCAGGCTGACCGGCCGCAGCAGACGTCCGCAGCTCTCGGCGATGGCGCGGCCGGCGGCAGTGGAGCCGGTGAAGGCCACCTTGTCCACACCGGGGTGGGCTACCAAGTAGGCGCCGACCTCCCGGCCCGCGGGGACGATGTTGAGGACGCCGGCCGGCACCCCGGCCTCCTCCGCGGCCTCGGCCAGCAGGAAGGCGTCGAGCACGGTCTCCGGGGACGGTTTGAGGACGAGTGTGCAGCCGGCCGCCATCGCGGGCGCGATCTTGAGCATGGACAGTGTCTGCGGGAAGTTCCACGGGGCGATGGCCGCCACCACCCCGATCGGGTTCTTGCGGACTTCCACGGATCCGCCGAGCAGCGCCGTGCGCGTCTCGCTCGTCTCCAGGCCGCGCGCCAGCTCTGCGTAGTAGCGCAGGATCGCGACCGGGAAGTCGGCCTCCAACTGCCGTGAGATCACGACCGGCATGCCGTTCTGGCTGCTGACGCGCTCCGCGAAGCCGTCTGCGCGCTGCTCCATCGCATGGGCCAGCCGCTCCATGATCTCGGCACGCCGGTCCGGCTCCCAACTGGCCCAGCCGCCGGGCTCGTCGAACGCGTGGCGGGCGTCGGCCACGGCCGCGTCGATGTCCGCCTCGGCGCCCTCGGGCACGTGGCCCAGGGGTTCCTCGGTGCTGGCGTTGACCGGCACGATCGTGCGGTCCGTGCTGGGCGCGGCCCACGTCCCGCCGATGTAGAGAGTGTCGTAACGCAGGTCCATGATCTGTCTCTTTCGGTGTGAAGGGGTCCGCTCGTGCGGCCACAGCGCGGTGCGCAAAGACGCGGAGCCGTGGGCGAATCGGGGAGGAGAAGCGCCAGGTGCACGGGGGCGTGGAAGCGATGTTTCCGGCGCGCACCTGGAGAACCTCACGATGAGGCGGTGCGACAGCGAGGGGATTGGGCCCGCCATCCAAAGATGGGACGACTCGTTGTACGCCCGGTACAGAATTCTGCCGATCCTTACCCCGCTTTGTTTCCAGGGGTTGACGCGCCTGTCGCATCGACGACCAATAGCCGTAACGGCACGAACTTTCGTGTCACGGACTCGCGACCGTGTCCCGCCGACGACTCACGGCAAGGAGAAGCCCATGTCCCTTACCGCACCCTCACCGCCTCAGGCAAAGGCGGGCGGCGAGCGGATGTGCGTACGCGTGTCGCGGGTCATGGGCGCCGGTGTCACCATCGTCACCGGTACGCGGCCCGACCCTGAACGCCGAACGGAACGGGTGACGACACTGTGACGCGGCAGGGCACCCGGCCTTCCCCGCAGCCGTCCCGCTGCCCTGCCGCAGACCGGGGCGTCGCGGGCGGCGAACAGCGATGGGAGCGGTACGAGGTGGTGCAGAGGTCGGCAGGCACGCTCCCGGACGAGGCGGTCTTCGCCGCGGGCAGCCTGTTGCGCACGGTCCAGCAGGTCCACGACAGGCTCTGGCAGGAGTTGGTGCCCGACGGGTTCACCTCGCCGCAGTTCGCCGTACTGCACCGGCTGCGGATGCGTCCGGGGATCGACCAGCGCACCGTGGGCGAGGCGCTGAGCCTGGACAAGGCCACCGTCGCGGAGCTGGTGGCCCGGATGGAACAGGCGGGCCTGGTCGCCCGCGAGCGCACTGTCGCCGATGCCCGCCGCAATGCCTTGCGGCTCACCGGCGAAGGACAAACCGCGTTCACGCATCTGTCCCCCTGGGTCGCCCAGGTGCAGCTGCGGTTGACCGCGGACCTGAGGCCCGGGGAGACCGGCCGGCTGCTGCATCTGCTGCGAACGGTCGCCGGTGTCGCTCCCGGCGCCTGGACCTCCACAGCGTCCGGCGTGGTGCTGGTCGGTCTGCCCGCCGACCCCGCGCACATCCCCGGCCACCTGATCCGGGCCGCTCAGCAGCGGCACACGCGCTACTGGGCAGAGACTGTGGGGATTCGGCTGACCTCGCCTCAGTACGGCGTGCTCTACCGGCTCGCCCGCGAACCGGGCATCGACCAGACGACCCTCGCCGAACGGGTGGCCCTGGCCAAAGCGCCGGCGGGCGAGATCGTCAAGCGTCTGATCGCCCGCGGTGAGGTACGGCGCGAGCCGGACCCGCAGGACGGCCGTCGCAAGCTGCTCACCCTGACGGACGAAGGACTGCGAGTGCTGTACGAAGTGATGCCCGCTGTCCTGGACGTCCAGCGCAGGCTGACACAGGACCTCACAGACGACGAGCGCGCCGAACTCCTCGCACTGCTCCGCCGGATGGGCGCAGCGTAGAGCGCTCCGTGCGAGGAGCATGCGGCCACTCCAAGCATTTAGTAACTGCACGAACTAGCAGGAACTAAGATTCGCCAAGAAAGGGAGATGCAGACATGGCAACACGTCGGTTCGAAGCGCCCGATGACGCTGCTCTGGATGCCCTGTACGACGACATCGCCCACACGGATCTCCAGCCCTTGTGGGAATTGAGCGGGTTGCTCACCCCGACCCCGAAGGTGAAGGCCGTGCCCCACCGCTGGCGCGGCAAGGAACTGCTTGAGCTCGGCGAGCGGGCCGGAGAGCTGGTGCCGGTCGACCGGGGTGGCGACCGCCGGGTGCTGTCGCTGAGCAACCCGGGCCTGGGAGGTGCCCCCTACGCCACCTCCACGCTGTGGGGCGCCGTGCAGTACCTCGGCCCCGGCGAGACCGCTCCCGCGCACCGCCACACACCGGCCGCGCTGCGGTTCGTACTGGAGGGCGAGGGCGTGTGGACCCTCGTGGACGGCGACCCACTGCACATGTCCGCAGGGGACCTGGTCCTCACGCCGAGCTGGACCTGGCACGAGCACCACAACCCCGGTGACACGTCGATGACGTGGTTCGACGCGCTGGACCTGCCGCTCGTCGAGGCGCTGGACGCGGTGTTCTTCGAGCCGGGCGAGGGGCGTACGGTCCCGTCCGCGACCGCCGCGCGCTCCGCCTCCGAGCGCCGGTTCGGCGGCGGTCCGGGCCTGCTTCCCGGCGGTTCGACCGCGCCGGCCCCCGCACACTCCCCGCTGTTGCGCTACCAGTGGGCGGACACCGACCGTGCCCTCACCGGCCAGCTGGCCGAAGCGGGTTCGAAGGCCGAGCGGACAGGTCACGCTCACGTCCGTTTCGCCGACCCCACCAACGGGCGGGACGTAATGCCCACCATGCGCTGCGAGATGCACCGCTACCTGCCCGGGCACACCGCGCCGGCCGAGCGGCGCACCGGTTCGGCGCTGGTGGCGGTCTTCCGCGGCGCGGGCGCCGTCGAGCTGGACGGCGTCCCGCACGCCCTCGCCCCGGGCGACCTCATCGCCGTCCCGTCCTGGACCTCCGTACGCGTCCTCGCCGACGAGCCCATGGACCTGTTCTCGGTCAACGACGCCCCCGTTCTGGAGGCTCTGTCCCTGTTTCGGGCCGAGACCGACGCCGGCTGAGCCCGCCCCCGTCCCGGCCTGTCACCGACGTCTCACCAACCCAGCCAGGAGATCCTCATGCGCATCGCCCGCTTCGACGATGACCGTATCGGCATCGTCGTCCACGACCGCGTCCTCGACGTCACCGACCAGATCGCCGCTCAGCTCGACGCGTCCCCGTACCGGGCCCCCTACAGCCTCACCCGCCGGCTGATCACCCACTTCACCGCCGTACGGCCGCTTGTGGAGCAGCTGGTGGCCGAGCTCGGCCCGGACGCCGGACGCCCGTTGGAGGACGTGCGGCTGCTGGCCCCTGTGGCCGACCCGACGAAGATCGTCGCGGCGCCGGTCAACTACCACGACCACCAGTCCGAGATGAACGAGGCATTCCACATCAGCTCCCTCGGCTTCTTCCTCAAGTCGCCGTCCTCGATCCTCGACCCCGGCGGCACGGTCCGCCTGCCCTACACCGACCGGCGTTTCGACCACGAGGCCGAGTTCGCGCTCATTGTCGGCCGCCGCGCCAGCCACATCACCCCGGAACAGGCTCTGGCCCATGTCTTTGGCTACACCGGCCTGATGGACATCACTATGCGCGGCGGCGAGGACCGCTCCACCCGTAAGTCCTTCGACACCTTCACCCCCATGGGGCCCTGGATCGTCACCCCGGACGAGCTCGGCTCACCCGAGGACGTGGACCTGGAGCTGACCGTCAACGGTGAGCTCCGGCAGAAGGCCAACACCCGGGACCTGATCTGGTCCGCGGCGCGCTTCCTCGCCTACGCCTCCACCATCACCGTGCTGGAACCCGGTGACGTGGTCACGACGGGCACCCCCGCCGGCGTCGCCCCGATCGAGAACGGCGACAGCGTCGAGCTGACCGTGGACCGCATCGGGCGCCTGTCCGTGGAGGTGTCCGCCGAGGGTGCGGTGCCCTGCCCGACCGGAGGAGCCGGTCGTGGCCCTGTGCCGCCGCCCGCCCCCGAGCGCGGCAAGTGACCTGCGCCTTCTGAGACCTACGGCCTGTGCAGTCAGAGACGTACGGCCCACGCCGTTCAAGACCTGCGGAGACACCATGACCACCCACACCGAGCGCACCGGGCTGCTCGTCATCGGCGGCGGCATCGGCGGAATGGCCACCGCGCTCGCCGCCGCCCGCGCCGGGCAGCCGGTCCGGCTGCTGGAACGCGCACCTGCCTTCACCGAGATCGGCGCCGGCCTCCAGGTCGGCCCCAACGCCATCCGGGTCCTGATGAACCTGGGCCTGTACGAGCGCATCGAGGAGGTCGCAGTCTTCCCCAGCCGCGGCGTCTTCATGGAGGCCCTCACCGGGAAGTACCTGACCTCCCTCGATTTCGGTCCCTCCTTCCTGGAGCGCTATCAGGCGCCGTATGCGGTGATGCACCGCAGCGACCTGCTCGACATCCTGCTCGACGCCTGTCGGGCCAGCGACCGGATCGTCCTGGAGAACGGCAAGGAGGTCGTAGCGGTTCGGGAACTCGACGGCGACATCGTGCGTGTCGAGTGCGCCGACGCAAGCGTCTACGAAGCGGATGCGGTGATCGGCGCCGATGGCCTCAACTCCCGTGTGCGGGGGCTGATCGCCGACGACGAGCCTGTGTGTTCCGGGTACGCCGCCTACCGCGGCACCATGCCCGTGGGCGACCTCGGCGCGGGGATCGACGGTGACAGCGTGGTGCTGTGGATCGGGCCCGGCATGCACATGATCCAGTACCCGATCCGGCGCGGCGAGCTGTACAACACCGTCGCCGTCTTCCACAGCGACTCCTTCCAGCAGGGCAAGGACGGCTGGGGCGGCCCCGAGGAACTGGACGCCCGCTTCGCCACCGCGTGCGACAACGTGCGCCGCGGCGTGGCGCTTGTCGACCGCGGCCGGCACTGGAAGACCTACGACCGCGAACCCCTCGACCGCTGGACCACCGGCCGGGTGGCCCTCCTCGGCGACGCGGCCCACCCCATGCTCCAGTACCTCGGGCAGGGCGCCTGCCAGGCCCTGGAGGACGCCGAAGCCCTCGGCCGCGGGCTCGCCGAGCATGGTGCCGACTTCACCAAGGTCTTCGCCGCGTACGAGCAGGGGCGGATACCTCGGGCCACCCGGTGCCAGACCACGGCCCGCACCTGGGGCGAGATCTGGCACACCGACGGCGTCGGCAGAACGTTGCGCAACCACATCCTCACCAGCCGCGCCGCCGACGACTACACCCACACGGACTGGCTGTACCTCCCGGCCTCCGCCTGATCCCCATACGATGACCACCCCAGATCCGCAGCACATTTGACCTGGGAAGAAGCGAGGGAATGCCGTGCGGAAGCCAGCTGCCGGGGACATCGCCGCCGCGATCGCGGCACTCAGTCCCGGGCCGCGCCCCAGGGCCGCATCGGCTCGTGCCGCCCTGGGCACGGACGCCCTGGAGGAGGCCACTCGTGTCCTGGGCCCGGGGCCCGTGGCCTGGGCCGTCGAATGGGGTGCCCGCGCTCTGGAGACGGTCGTCCTGAAGGAGTCGGAGCGAACCGACCTGCCGGTCCAGGCGATCCACCGCTCCTGCGAGGCCCTGCTGCTGGAGATCCTGGCCAGACTCGCCGGCCACGACTTCCAGCCCGATGTCACCGACACCTACCGGCAGATCGCGGCCTCCGCCGCCGAGCAGTCGGTTCCCTTCGACACGGTCGTCCGCAGCATGCGCGCATGCCAGCGGCTCTGGCTGGAGCAGCTGCTGGCCCGCATGGGGCCCACCCTGCCCGCCGAGGCCCTGGCCGCCGTACCGCTGACGGTCGCCGAGGTCATGGACAGCACCATCACCTTGGTGGTCGGGGACTACCTGGCCGAACGCGAGCGCCTCGCCGAGGGCAGGGCGGCCTGGCAGCGAGCCACGGTCCAGGCCATCCTCGACCGTCGCCCCCTCGACATCGACCGCGC
The DNA here is from genome assembly GCF_055578235.1 of Streptomyces sp. NPDC033136. Lineage (NCBI taxonomy): Bacteria > Bacillati > Actinomycetota > Actinomycetes > Kitasatosporales > Streptomycetaceae > Streptomyces > Streptomyces sp. NPDC033136. The sequence goes on along the minus strand of NZ_JBVIPD010000011.1, from coordinate 73,112 downwards.
CGAGCGGGACCTCGGCCTCACCCTCGGCCACCACCACACGGGCATCGTGCTGTGGCGGCCCGGTGGAGCCACCGGCCCGCGGCTGAACCGCGTGGCCGCCCAGTTCGCCGACCGGCTGCCCGGCGCCACCCTGCTCACGGTCACCGCTGAGGGAGACCGGCTCTGGGCCTGGCTGAGTCGCGCCCTGCGCCCGGGAGACCGGGAGCGGGAGGCTCTGGCCTCCGTACGGCCCGCGCTCGCCGGCACCCGCGCGGTCATCGGGCCGTCAGCACCCGGTACCGACGGATTTCGGCGCACCCACCTGCAGGCACTCGACACCGCACGCGTCGTCGAAGCCACGCCCACACCCGACGACGTCACCGACTGGCACACCGTCAGCCTGCCGGCCACGGTCTCCGCAGATCCGGAACGCGTCCGGTGGTACGTCCAGGAGACGCTCGGCCCCCTCGCCAAGGACGACCCGACCGCCGCCGAGCACCGGGCCACCCTCCTCAGCTATCTGGAAACCGGCCAGAGCCTGATCCGCACCGCCGAGGAGCAGCACGTGCACCGCAACACGATCGTCTACCGGATGCACCGCATCGAGGAGCTGCTGCCCGCTCCCCTCAGCGAACAGCGCCTGCAGATCCACCTCGCGCTCCGCCTCGCCGTCCAGTACGGCGCCAGGACACGGCACCGCCCCCAGACCGACTGACATCTGATCCTGCCTCCGGAGATCAGGCTCGCGCGTCTCGCTGCTGCACTTCCTTAAGGACTCCGGCCACCGTCACGAAGTCGTTGTCCACGTGGAGAACGGTGTGCCCATGGTGTACAGCTGTCGCACACACCAACAGATCGATCGCCCCAGCCGCCCGATGCTGGCCCTGCTGGGTCAGTTTGTACTGGGCGGTGTCGACCCAACGCCAGGCGTTCTTCGGAACCGGAGAGAGCAAGCAGAGCGCGTCCAGTTCCTCTGCGAGCTCATCCCGATGGGACGGGCTGGTTGCCGAGTAGAGAAATTCGGCACGTGTCGGCTCGCAGAGGTGGAACACCCCGGCGGCAATGTGTCCCTCCCAGGGCCGCAACGCGCCTGGGGTGCGAAACAGGTGCCACAGGGCCGAGGTGTCCACCAGATACGTGATCACTCGAAGGTCTCGCGTCGCGCACGCTTCTCCGCGTCATGCGCCGCCGCGGCCTGCTCGAACTCTCCACGCGCACCCCGCGCGGCCAGCTTCTCCGCAGCCTCAAGCCGCTTGATCCGCGCCACGTAGTCCCGAAGGGCCGCGTTGACGGTCTCCTTCTTCGTCGTGACGCCCATGAGCCGCATGGCCTCGGCCAGCGCCTCGTCGTCGAGATCAATCTGCGTGACGGACATCTGACACCTCCAGCATCCATGATGTATGTACCCAAGATACATCACCAACATTGGGGCGCCCATCGATCACAAACAGACCGCGCGAGGGTAGTGCGCTGGATGCCGAGGCGTTCCCATGGCCGCTTCCCGCCGCAGGGCGAGCCGGCGGAGACCTTCTCGACGTCGACACGAAATACTGCATAGGCTCCATGACCGACTTGACCGGAATCAGCGTCCAGAAATTTGTCCAGACGATCATGAAATCATGATCACGATGGGGTCACCAGGACCCTCACACTCTCGCCCCGACCAGGAAAGTGCCTGGTCAGAAGGTTTCTCCTCGCGTAGCGAGTGGTGGGGCGGGTGGGACTCGAACCCACGGCCGACGGATTATGAGTCCGCTGCTCTAACCGGCTGAGCTACCGCCCCATAGCGGCGTGTCGCGTCCATGTGTGCGCGCCGTCTGCCGCAGCATAGCCGCTCATACGATCTCCTGCTTCGGATGGTCGGCTTCGCGACGGCGTTCGTGACCATGAGGACTGCGCCGGGTGCCGCACGGTTCCCAGGGCCGCGGAACGGACATGAAAAAGGACCCCTGCGAGGGGTCCTCGTTCACGTGCTCCCCCGACTGGACTCGAACCAGTAACCTGCCGGTTAACAGCCGGCTGCTCTGCCAATTGAGCTACGGAGGACCGAGCTCCCCGGACTGGACTCGAACCAGTAACCTGCCGGTTAACAGCCGGCTGCTCTGCCAATTGAGCTACCGAGGAAGGTCTCGTATTGCATCGAACGCACCTACCTGGGTATTCGCCAGGGGGCGCGCGCTCGCTGCGACACATACATTAGCGCAAGCAGGGGGGTGCTCCGCCAATCGGTATCCCCGGCGCCGACGCCGCACCGGAGACCTACGCAAGGGAAGGGTGGCAGCCATGCGTTATCGGCTCACGTTCGTGGGCGGAGTCGTCCTGGGTTACGTGCTGGGCACGAAGGCCGGGCGCGAGCGCTACGAGCAGCTGAAGAAGTCGGCCCGGCAGTTCGCTCAGAACCCCGCCGTCCGCAACACCGCGGAGTCCGCGGCCCAGCAGGGCCGCGAGTTCGCCGGCAAGGCCTACCACGTCGTCAGCGACAAGGTCGGCGACCGGATGCCCGACTCGGTGGCCGACCGGGTACGCCACCTCCGGGAGCGGGCCGCCCACAACGGCGGCGAGGACGACTGGGGCACGAGCCATACATGATGCTCTGACGCCGAGAGGGACCGCGCCCCCGAAAGGGGCGCGGGGAACCGCGCGACCAGCCACAACGAGCCCGCACCCGCGCCGCGGCGTCAAGGTCCACGGCGCCCACGGCTCCACCCAAGCGGAGCGTACGGCAGAATTTTGGCCATGGGGATAGTCGCCGGGTTGGACAGTTCGCCCGATTTCACTCGTATCGTCGTCTGTGACGCGGACACCGGAGCCGTGCTCAGGCAGGGATATGCGCCGCATCCGGTGGAGAGCCCCGAAGGCGGCGGCCGGCCATCCGACGTCGACCCGCAGGCCTGGCTGCTGTCCCTGGGCGAGGCCGCGGGCGGCGGGCTGCTGGAGGGCGTGCAGGCCATCGGCGTATCGGCGCAGCAGAACGCGGTCGTGCCGCTGGACGCGCAGGGGAACACCGTGCGGCCGGCGATGGTCGGCAGCGACAAGCGGACGCAGGTCGCCGCGGCGGACCTGGTCGACGCGCTCGGCGGGCGCGAGGCGTGGGCGCAGGCCGTGGGCTGTGTGCCGCAGGCCGCGCAGCCGGTGACGAAGATGCGCTGGCTGGCGCGGACGGAGCCGGAGAACGCGCAGCGCACCGCGATCCTCCTGCAGGCGCACGACTGGCTGGTGTGGCAGCTGCTGGGCCGGCCGGTGCGCAGAACCACCGACCGGGGCGGGGCGTCCGGCACCGGGTACTGGTCGGCGGCGACCGGCGCCTACCGGCCCGACCTCGTGGAGCTGGCGCTCGGCCACCAGGTGATGCTGCCCGAGGTGATCGGCCCCGCGGACGCGGCCGGGACGACGCCGGAGGGGCTGCTGATCTCCGTGGGGACCGGCGAGACCATGGCGGCGGCGTTCGGGCTCGGCATCGGCCTCGGGGACGCGGTCGTGTCGCTGGGCGCGTCCGGGTCAGTGATGGCCGTCCACCCCGAGGCACTGGTCGACGGCTCCGGGATGATCACCGCTCTCGCCGACGCGACCGGCATGCACCTGCCCGTCGTCACCACGCTGAACGCCGTCCGCACGCTGCGCGGGACCGCCGAACTGCTGGGGCTGCCCGATCTGGAGAGCCTGTCCGAGCTGGCGATGAAGTCGACACCGGGATCGCACGGGCTGGTACTGCTGCCCTATCTGGAGGGTGAGCGGACGCCGAACCTGCCGCACACCGCCGGGACCCTGGCCGGGCTCAGGCGCGAGTCGATGAAGGCGGAGCACCTGGCGCGGGCCGCGTTCGAGGGCATGCTGTGCGGGCTCGCGGACGCGCTGGACGTGCTGCGCGGCCGGGGCGTGGAGGTCCGGCGGGTCTTCCTGCTCGGGTCGGCCGCCGAACTGCCCGCCGTGCAGGCGGCGGCACCCGCGCTGTTCGGCACGCAGGTCGTGGTGCCGCAGCCCGCGGACTACGCGGCGGTCGGCGCCGCCCGCCAGGCGGCGTGGGCGCTCGGGGCGTCCCAGGGCACGCATGACGTGCGGACCCCGCCGGCCTGGCAGGGCGCGGTGGCGCAGGTGCTGGAGCCCGGGGACGAGCTGGCCGTGGGACAGGCGGTGCGCCAGCAGTTCGTGTCGGTGCGGGAGCAGACGCATCCCGGGGCCCTGTGACCGCTTGACCACCTGATGGGTTAATTCGGTTGAGGTAACGCGGGTGGAGTGTTCGACGATAGGGGCCAAGGGCAACCAACCGCCCCGTCGTCCACTCCGAGAGAAGCAGCGTGCTCATACGACTCCTGCGGACCCGTCTCAGGCCCTACAAGAGACCCATCGCTCTGCTGGTGCTGCTGCAGTTCCTGCAGACCTGCGCCACGCTCTACCTGCCCACGCTGAACGCGGACATCATCGACCGGGGTGTCGTGAACGGCGACACCGGCTACATCCTGGGCTACGGCGCCGTGATGATCGGCATCTCGCTGGTCCAGGTGGTGTGCAACATCGGCGCCGTGTACTACGGCGCCCGTACGGCGGCGGCGCTCGGGCGGGACCTGCGGGCCGCCGTGTTCGACCGGGTGCAGTCGTTCTCCGCGCGTGAGGTGGGTCACTTCGGGGCGCCGTCGCTGATCACCCGTACGACCAACGACGTCCAGCAGGTGCAGATGCTGGCGCTGATGACGTTCACGCTGATGGTGTCGGCGCCGATCATGTGCGTGGGCGGCATCGTGCTGGCGCTGGGCCTGGACGTGCCGCTGTCCGGGGTGCTGGTGGCGGTCGTGCCGGTGCTCGGCATCTGCGTGACGCTGATCGTGCGGCGGCTGCGGCCGCTGTTCCGGGCCATGCAGGAGCGGCTGGACACGGTGAACCGGGTGCTGCGCGAGCAGATCACCGGCAACCGCGTGATCCGGGCCTTCGTGCGGGACGAGTACGAGCAGCAGCGCTTCCGGAAGGCCAACACCGACCTCACGGACTTCGCGCTGGGCACCGGCAACCTGCTCGCGCTGATGTTCCCGATCGTCATGACGGTGGTGAACCTGTCGTCGATCGCCGTGGTGTGGTTCGGCGCGCACCGCATCGACAGCGGCGGGATGCAGATCGGTGACCTGACGGCGTTCCTCGCCTACCTGATGCAGATCGTCATGTCCGTGATGATGGCCACTTTCATGTTCATGATGGTGCCGCGCGCGGAGGTGTGCGCCGAGCGTATCCAGGAGGTGCTGGACACCTCGTCGAGCGTCGTGCCGCCGTCCGCGCCCGTGCGGGAGCTGCGCCGGCACGGTCATCTGGAGCTCCGCGGGGCGGGCTTCTGCTGCCCGGGGGCCGAGGAGCCGGTGCTGCGGGCCGTGGACCTGGTGGCCCGGCCGGGCGAGACGACCGCCGTCATCGGCTCGACCGGCAGCGGCAAGTCCACGCTGCTCGGGCTGGTGCCGCGGCTGTTCGACGCGACCGGCGGGCAGGTGCTCGTCGACGGGGTCGAGGTGGCGGAGATCGAGCCGGAGCTGCTCGCGAAGACGGTCGGGCTGGTGCCGCAGAAGCCGTACCTGTTCGCGGGCACGGTGGCGACCAATCTGCGTTACGGCAATCCGGACGCCACCGACGAGGAGCTGTGGCACGCGCTGGAGGTAGCGCAGGCCAGGGACTTCGTGGAGCGGCTGGAGGGCGGGCTGGACGCGCCGATCGCGCAGGGCGGGACGAACGTCTCCGGCGGGCAGCGGCAGCGGCTCGCCATCGCCCGGACCCTCGTACAGCGCCCGGAGATCTACCTCTTCGACGACTCCTTCTCCGCGCTCGACTACGCCACCGACGCCGCGCTGCGGGCCAGGCTCGCGCAGGAGACGGCCGAGGCGACCGTCGTGATCGTCGCCCAGCGGGTGGCGACCATCCGGGACGCCGACCGGATCGTCGTCCTCGACGAGGGCCGGGTCGTCGGGACCGGCCGGCACCACGAGCTGATGGCGGACAACGAGACCTACCGGGAGATCGTGCTCTCCCAGCTCACGGAAGCGGAGGCTGCCTGATGGCGGGGCCCATGGGGCGGATGACGGCCGGGGGCGGCCCCGACCAGCGCTCGCTGGACTTCAAGGCGTCGGGCAAACGGCTCGTCGCCCAGTTCCGGCCGGAGCGCGTCACCCTCTGGGTGCTGCTGCTGTGCGTGGTGCTCAGCGTCGGCCTCAACGTCGTCGGGCCGAAGATCCTCGGCCAGGCCACCGACCTGGTCTTCGCGGGCATCGTCGGGCGGGACATGCCGGACGGGGCGAGCAAGGAGCAGGTCCTCGACCAGATGCGGCAGCGCGGGGACGGTGATGTCGCCGACATGCTGCGCAGCACCGACTTCACCCCCGGCGAGGGCATCGACTTCACGGCCGTCGGGCATGTGCTGCTGTTCGCGCTGGGCGTGTTCGCGGTGGCCGGGCTGCTGATGGCGGTGGCGACGCGGCTGGTGAACCAGGCCGTGAACCGCACCATGTTCCGGATGCGCGAGGACGTGCAGACGAAGTTGTCGCGGCTGCCGCTGTCGTACTTCGACAAGCGCCAGCGCGGCGAGGTGCTGTCCCGTGCCACGAACGACATCGACAACATCGGGCAGACGCTCCAGCAGTCGATGGGGCAGCTCATCAACTCGGTGCTGACCATCATCGGCGTGCTGGCGATGATGTTCTACGTCTCCTGGATCCTGGCGCTGGTCGCGCTGGTGACCGTGCCGCTGTCATTCGTCGTCGCCACGCGCGTGGGCAAGCGCTCGCAGCCGCACTTCGTGCAGCAGTGGCGCTCGACGGGCACCCTGAACGCGCACATCGAGGAGATGTACACCGGGCACACGCTGGTGAAGGTGTTCGGGCGGCAGGAGGAGTCGGCACGGCGGTTCGCCGAGCAGAACGAGGCGCTGTACGAGGCCGGGTTCCGGGCGCAGTTCAACAGCGGCGTCATGCAGCCGCTGATGTTCTTCGTGTCGAACCTCAACTACGTGCTGGTCGCGGTCGTCGGCGGGCTGCGGGTCGCCTCGGGCTCGCTGTCCATCGGTGATGTGCAGGCCTTCGTCCAGTACTCGCGGCAGTTCTCGATGCCGCTGACGCAGGTCGCGTCCATGGCGAACCTGGTGCAGTCGGGTGTCGCCTCCGCGGAGCGGGTCTTCGAACTGCTCGACGCGGAGGAGCAGAGCGCCGATCCGGTGCCGGGCGTGCGGCCCGAGGAACTGCGCGGGCAGGTGGCGCTGGAGCACGTGTCCTTCCGCTACGACCCCGACAAGCCGCTCATCGAGGACCTGTCGCTGAAGGTCGAGCCCGGGCAGACGGTGGCCATCGTCGGCCCGACGGGCGCCGGCAAGACGACGCTGGTGAACCTGCTGATGCGGTTCTACGACGTCACCGGCGGGCGCATCACCCTGGACGGCGTCGACATCGCGCGGATGTCCCGGGACGAACTGCGGGCCGGGATCGGCATGGTGCTGCAGGACACCTGGCTGTTCGGCGGCACGATCGCGGAGAACATCGCGTACGGGGCCGCCCGCGAGGTGACCCGGGGGGAGATCGAGGAGGCGGCCCGGGCGGCGCACGCGGACCGGTTCGTCCGGACGCTGCCGGACGGGTACGACACGGTGATCGACGACGAGGGCACGGGGGTCAGCGCGGGTGAGAAGCAGCTCATCACCATCGCGCGGGCGTTCCTGTCCGACCCGGTGATCCTGGTGCTGGACGAGGCGACGAGTTCAGTCGACACGCGTACCGAGGTGCTGATCCAGAAGGCCATGGCCAAACTCGCCCACGGGCGGACGTCGTTCGTCATCGCGCACCGGCTGTCGACGATCCGGGACGCGGACGCGATCCTGGTCATGGAGAACGGGGCGATCGTGGAGCAGGGCGCCCACCGGGGCCTGCTGGCGGCGGACGGGGCGTACGCGCGGCTGTACAAGGCGCAGTTCGCGCAGGCGGTCGCGGAGGTGGACTAGGCAGACGGGGGGCCGCCCGGGAGGCGGCCCCCGGCTCAGTCCAGATAGCCCCGCAGTTGGTCCGCGAAGGCGTGGTCGCGGAGCTTGTTGAGGGTCTTGGACTCGATCTGCCGTATGCGTTCCCTGGTCACGCCGAAGATGCGGCCTATCTCCTCCAGGGTGCGGGGGCGGCCGTCGGCGAGGCCGTAGCGGAGCTGGACGACCTTGCGCTCCCGCTCCCCCAGGGTCGACAGGACCGCTTCCAGGTGCTCCCTGAGGAGGAGGAACGCGGCCGACTCGACGGGGCTGGCGGCGTCGCCGTCCTCGATGAGGTCGCCGAGGGCGACGTCGTCCTCCTCGCCCACGGGTGCGTGCAGCGACACCGGTTCCTGGGCGAGGCGCAGGACTTCGCCGACCCGCTCCGGCGGCAGCTCCAGGTGCGCGGCGACCTCCTCGGGCGTCGGCTCGCAGCCCCGCTCCTGGAGCATGCGGCGCTGGACGCGGACGACCCGGTTGATGAGCTCCACGACATGGACGGGGACGCGTATCGTGCGGGCCTGGTCGGCCAGGGCGCGGGACATGGCCTGGCGGATCCACCAGGTGGCGTACGTGGAGAACTTGTAGCCGCGGGCGTAGTCGAACTTCTCCACGGCCCGGATCAGGCCGAGGTTGCCCTCCTGGACCAGGTCGAGCATGGTCAGGCCGCGGCCGACGTAGCGCTTGGCGACCGAGACGACGAGCCGCAGGTTGGCCTCGATGAGGCGGCGCTTGGCCATCCGGCCCATGACGACGAGCCGGTCCAGGTCGAAGGCCAGCCGGCTGTCCAGGTCGGGGGTGAGCCGCAGCTTCTCCTCGGCGAACAGGCCGGCCTCGACACGGCGGGCGAGTTCGACCTCCTCGGCGGCGGTCAGCAGGGGGATGCGGCCGATCTCCCGCAGGTACTGGCGGAACAGGTCCGAGGACGGGCTGCCGGACTCGGTGCGCACCGGCGGCGGTTCGGGGGCCTCGGGAGCCTCGGCCGTCTCGACGGCCTCGGCGGGCGGCTCCTCCGGCTCCGGCTCCTTCTCCGTCTCCGGGTGGTGCGCGGCGCGGCTCTGCGCCGGAACCCCGGACAGGGCGTCGGCCTCCGCGTCCGGCACCGCGCCGTCAGTGCCGGACGCGGAACCGACGTCGGTCTGGGTGAGGGTCTGGGTCTGCACGGGGGCGACCTCCAGGATGATCGCTGCCGGGGAGGGCGGCAGCGGTACTTCGGGGGCGGAGTCGACGGCCTCGCCGCTGTCCGTCCCGTACGCGATGAGCGGAACCGCGGGGATCCGGGATCCGCCGGTGACGGACCGGCCGCGCTCCGAGGACTCAGGCACCGGAACCAGTGTGGGGTAAGACACATCGTCGCCACGAGGGGCGTGCGGTGACTTTTTGCTTCCGGTCCGTGACCGGGCGATTGCCCCTCGCGGAACCCGGGTGCCTCATGCGCCCCCGGTCCGCGGCCGGGCGCTGGAGAGGCCGCCCATGGAGGTGCAGAGCTGCGAAGTGCTGGGCCTGGGGCGGGAGTTCGCCGAGCGGCTGGTGCGGGCGGCGGCGCCGGCGTTCGAGGGGGCGGGGCCTGACCGGCGTCAGAGCGCGGCGGCGCCGTGTTCGCGGAGGGTCTGGTCGTACTGCTGGAGGACCCACAGCTCGTTCTGGACGGCGGCCAGCTCGGCGGAGTCGCCGTGGGTGCCGAGGCGGGTGAGCCGGCCGGTGATGTCGCGGATGCGGCGCTCGACGGCGCGGCGGCGGACGGTGACCAACTGGGCGCCGGCGTAGGTCTCGTCGACGCCCTTCACGCCCTTGTGCAGCATGATCGCCTCGACGGCCAGCTCCGTCACCATGGCGCGGACCGCGTCGTCCGGGGCGGCCTCACGGACCTTGACCAGGTAGTCCTGGGGGTCGGCGACGCCCGGTTCGGCGCCGCCCGCGTCCAGGATGGCCTGGCGTACGGCGGCGTAGGGCGGGGCGGTGAACTCGTCGACGCCGTACGCGTCGAAGGCCGGGGAGACCAGCTCGGGGCGCTGCAGGGCGAGTTTGAGCAGTTCGCGTTCGGTGGCGTAGACGGGGTTGCGGAGGTTGAGGGCGGGGCCGCGGGGGGTGGCCGGCTGGGGCGGGCCGGCGTACTGCTGCTGTCCCTGCTGGTGCCGCTCCGGGCCGGGGCCGGACTTGCCGCCGCGGTCGCGGGCCCAGCGGGCCAGCTGGGCCACGCGCTTGACCACGAACTGGGTGTCGAGGATGCCGAGCATGCCGGCGAGCTGGACGGCTACCTCGTGCTGGGCGCCGCTGTTCTTGATGCGGGCGACGATCGGGGCGGCCTCGTCCAGCGCGGCAGCGCGGCCCGCCGGGGTGTCGAGGTCGTAGCGGGAGACGATCTGGCGCAGGGCGAACTCGAAGAGCGGGGTGCGGGGTTCGACCAGGTCGGCGACGGCCTCGTCGCCCTTGGCGAGGCGCAGGTCGCAGGGGTCCATGCCGTCCGGGGCAATGGCGATGTAGGTCTCGGCGGCGAACTTCTGGTCGTCCTCGAAGGCGCGCAGGGCCGCCTTCTGGCCGGCGGCGTCGCCGTCGAAGGTGAAGATGACGCGGGCCGAGCCGTTGTCCATGAGGAGGCGGCGGAGGATCTTGATGTGGTCGCCGCCGAAGGCGGTGCCGCAGGTGGCGATGGCGGTCGTGACACCGGCGAGGTGGCAGGCCATGACGTCCGTGTATCCCTCGACGACGACCGCGCGGGACGTCTTGGCGATGTCCTTCTTCGCCAGGTCGATGCCGTAGAGGACCTGGGACTTCCGGTAGATGGCCGTGTCGGGCGTGTTGAGGTACTTGGGGCCGTTGTCCGCCTCGTAGAGCTTGCGGGCGCCGAAGCCGACGACGTCGCCGCCGATGTCGCGGATGGGCCACATCAGACGGCCGCGGAAGCGGTCGATGGGGCCGCGGCGGCCCTCCTGGGCGAGCCCGGAGAGCAGGATCTCCTTGTCGGTGAAGCCCTTGCCGCGCAGATAGCGCGTGAGGTGGTCCCAGCCCTGGGGGCTGTAGCCGACGCCGAAGTGGACGGCGGCGGCCTGGTCGAACCCGCGCTCGGCGAGGAAGACCCGGCCGGTGTCGGCCTCCGGCGAGGACGCGAGCTGCTCCGCATACCACTCCGCGGCGATCTTGTGGGCCTCGACCAGGCGGATGCGTTCGCCGCGCTGGTGGGAGGGGTTGTACCCGCCCTCCTCGTAGCGCAGGGTGATGCCCGCCTGGCCGGCCAGGCGCTCGACCGCCTCCGAGAAGGAGAGGTGGTCGATCTTCATCACGAACGTGATGGTGTCGCCGCCCTCCTGGCAGCCGAAGCAGTGGAAGAACCCCTTGGCCGGGCTGACCTGGAAGGACGGCGACTTCTCGTCGTGGAACGGGCAGAGACCCTTCAGGTTCCCGCCGCCCGCGCTTCGCAGCTGGAGGTACTCGGACACCACGGCGTCGATCGGGACCGCGTCCCGTACCGCCTTCACGTCCTCGTCGTTGATCCGTCCTGCCACGCGTGAAGTCTACGGGGACGGAGCGGCACTCACGGTGCGAGGCTTTCGAGCGGAATGTGCGGGTCCGCGAGGGTCTCCGTGTTCACCCGGGCCGCGCCGCGGATCAGGCGCTGGATCTGGTCTGCGACGTCCCACACGTTCACGTTCATCCCGGCCAGCACCCGGCCGTCCCTCACCCAGAACGCGATGAACTCGCGCTTGCCCGCGTCGCCCCGGATCACCACCTGGTCGTAGCTGCCGGGCGGTGCCCAGCCGGAGTACTCCATGCCCAGGTCGTACTGGTCGGAGAAGAAGTAGGGCACCCGGTCGTACGTCACGTCGCGGCCCAGCATGGAGCGCGCGGCGGCCGGGCCGCCGTTGAGGGCGTTGGCCCAGTGCTCGACGCGCAGCCGGGTGCCGAACAGGGCGTGCGGGAAGGACACGACGTCGCCGGCGGCGTAGACGTCCGGGTCCGAGGTGCGCAGCCGCTCGTCGACGACGATGCCGCCGCCGTCGGCGCGGTCGGCGATCTCCAGGCCGGACGCCTCCGCCAGGTGGGTGCGCGGGGCCGCGCCGATCGCGGCCAGGACCTGGTGCGCCGGGTGCTCCTCGCCGTCGTCGGTGCGGGCGGCGAGGACCATGCCGTCCTGGCCGACGATCTCGGTGAGCCGGGCGCCGAAGTGGAAGCGGACGCCGTGCTCGCGGTGGAGTTCGGCGAAGAGCTGGCCGAGCTCGGGGCCGAGGACGCCGTGCAGCGGGGTCGGCCCGTGCTCCACGACGGTGACCTCGGCACCGTACTCGCGGGCCGCCGCCGCGACCTCCAGGCCGATCCAGCCGGCGCCCGCGATCACCAGGTGGCCGTTGTCCCGGCCGAGGCTGGTCAGGACGTGCTTGAGGCGCTCGGCGTGGGCGAGGCGGCGCAGGTGGTGGACGCCGGCCAGGCCGGTGCCCGGGATGTCGAGGCGGCGGGGCTCGGCGCCGGTCACGAGGAGCAGCTTGTCGTAGCGGACCACGGTGCCGTCATCGCCGAAGCGGACCGTCTTCGCCGTGCGGTCGACGGCGTCGACGGTCTGGCCGAGGTGCAGCTCGATGTCGTTCGCCGCGTACCAGGCCGGCTCGTGCACGAAGACGCTGTCGCGTTCCTCCTTGCCGAGGAGGTAGCCCTTGGACAGCGGCGGACGCTCATAAGGGTGGTCGCGTTCGTCGCAGATCAGTATCACCCGGCCGGTGAAGCCCTCCGCGCGGAGCGTCTCGGCCGCCTTGGCGCCGGCCAGGCCGCCTCCGACGATGACGAATGTCTGATCCGCGTCGACCACTTGATGCCTCCTCGTCAGGGTGCCGCCACGTGCGAGCGTCCCGCACGGAGCGTGATGCGGGAAGAGGGAGTGACCCGATCAGGCCACGGAGGGTCACGATCGGGTGTGCTGCCGCCCCTCGCCTCCCGCCAGTCTCACGCGTGTCCCGTCAGACGGGCGTGAAGCGAACGGGCCGACGTGTCGGTGAGGGAGGCGATGTGGTCGACGATCACCCGCTTGCGGGCACGGTCGTCCGGTGCCCGGTCGAACAGCGCACGGAACTGCGGGTCCAGGCCGTCCGGGGCGCGGGCGGTGAGCGCCTCGGCGAGTTCGGCGACGACGATCCGCTGGTCGGCGCGCAGGCGCTCCTGCTCGGCGCGCTGCATGACGTAGAGGTCGGCGACGGCCTTCAGGACGGCGCACTCCATCCGGGTCTCGCGCGGGACGACCAGCTCGGCCGCGTACCGGGTGAGCCGTCCGGCCCCGTACGCGGTGCGGGTCGCGGTCTCGGCGGCCAGGCAGAAGCGGCCGATGAGCTGGCTGGTGGCGTCCTTCAGCCGGGCCTGGGCGACGGCGGTGCCGTCGTAGCCGTGCGGCCACCACTCCTGGGCGAGGAGCCGGTCGAGGGCCTCGGCGAGTTCGGCGGGGTCGGTGCCGGACGGTACGTAGCGTCCGCGGGCGACCTCGAAGACGTCCTGCCGTTCGGGGTCGGCGTGCAGGCAGTTCGGGTCGATGTGGCCGGCGTGCAGGCCGTCCTCCACGTCGTGCACCGAGTAGGCCACGTCGTCGGACCAGTCCATGACCTGCGCCTCGAAGCAGGTGCGGGTGCCGGGGGCGTCCTTGCGGACCCAGTCGAAGACGGGGCGGTCGTCCTCGTAGACGCCGAACTTCCGCGACGCCGGGTCGGTGGGGTGGGCGCCGCGGGGCCACGGGTACTTGGTGGCGGCGTCGAGGGTGGCGCGGGTGAGGTTGAGGCCGACGGAGCCCTCGGGGGTGAACCGCTTGGGCTCGATGCGGGTGAGGAGCCGCAGGGACTGGGCGTTGCCCTCGAAGCCGCCGCAGTCCGCCGCGAACTCGTTGAGGGCCTGTTCACCGTTGTGGCCGAAGGGCGGGTGGCCGAGGTCGTGGGAGAGACAGGCGGCTTCCACGAGGTCCGGGTCACAGCCGAGGGCCGCGCCCAGCTCCCGGCCCACCTGGGCACATTCCAGGGAGTGGGTGAGGCGGGTACGGGGGCTGGCGTCCCAGGCCGGTCCCAGGGTGCCGGGCGTCACCACCTGGGTCTTGCCGGCGAGGCGGCGCAGGGCGGCGGAGTGGAGGACCCGGGCCCGGTCACGCTGGAAGGCGGTGCGGCCGGGGCGTTTGTCTGGTTCCGGGGCCCAGCGGTCGACTGACGTCGGGTCGTAGGCGGTGGGGGTTCGTGCGGTGCCGTCCATGTGACGACAGTAAGCGCGTCTGCGTGTGCCGAGTTCTGATTTCGGGCGCGTGCGGGTGGATTGTGGCTGGTCGCGCAGTTCCCCGCGCCCCTCGAGGCATCACGCCGAGGCCAGTTGCCGGGCAACGGGCGACGTTGCCAAAGCCTCGTCGTAGCGGTGCAGGAGGAGGTGGGCCATGGCCGGGTGGGTGCCGAGGGGGGCCGCGGCGATCCAGGGGGCGGCTTGGGCGCATTCCGTGGCGAAGCGGCCCGGGGCCGTGAAGTAGGAGGCCAGGGCGATGTGGCGGCGGCCCCTGGCGAGCAGGGTGCGGACGGCCGTTTCCACCGTGGGAGTCGCCGCGGAGGCGTAGGCCGGGATGACGGGGACGCCCAGGCGGGCCGCCAGGAGGTGGGCCGTGCGGCCGGTGTCCGTCTTCGCGTCCGGGTCGCGGGAGCCCGCCGCGGCGAGGACGACCGCGCTGGTGCGGCGGGGGGTCGCGCCCCAGCCGGCCTCCGTCAGACGGGCCTGGAGGGCGTCCACCAGGAGGGGGTGCGGGCCCAGGGGTGACGCCATGTGAGTGCGGGCCGGGGAGGCCGCCGCCATCTCGGGGATGTCCTGCTTGACGTGGTAGCCGCGGCTGAGGAGGAGCGGGACCAGGACCACCTCCGTGTCGCCGAGGGCGGCGAGTGTGCCGGGGAGCAGGGGGGCGTTCAGTTCGATGTGCCCGAGGTGCACCGGCACGTCGGGGCGCAGCGCGCGGACGCGGTCCAGGAGCGCGCGTACCGTGCTCAGCGCGCGGGGGTCGCGGCTGCCGTGCGCCACGACCACGAGGGCGGGCGGGGCCGGCCGGCACGGGGCGGGCGGCGGGACGAGGCTGAGCTGGCTGGGCATGGATCGATGGTCGCGGCGTCACGTTGCCTCCCCGTTGCGTGGGGGTCACGGGTGTTTTCCAGCGGTTCACCACGCGGGACAGGGGGTGTGTGAGCACTCTTGACCTGGGGTTTCCATGGGCCGAGTGAAGCTGGTCACGTGGGCGTGGGTGAACCGGGAGGCCCGGCCGGACGTCCCTGACTGTCGAGAGCCGACCTGGGGAGGGACCGTCCGATGCGTCTTCCGGCGTTTCGCAGACCGCGGCTGCCGCGTACCCGCCGGGGGCAGCGGCGGCTGGTGCAGGCCGTGATGGCCGGGTGCGTGCTCGCGCTGCTTCCGGCGACCTGGATGTACGCCGTGGCCGGTGACCGGCTGCGGACGACGGCCGATGCGCCGCGTACCGACGTGGCCGTGGTGTTCGGTGCCGGGTTGTGGGCCGGGGAGCCCTCGCCCTATCTCGCGCACCGGCTGGACGCCGCGGCGGAGCTGTACCGGGAGGGGCGGGTGAAGGTGGTGCTGGTGACCGGGGACAACAGCCGCGAGGAATACGACGAGCCGGACGCGATGCGCGTCTACCTGACCCGGCACGGGGTGCCCGACGCGCGGATCGTCAGTGACTACGCGGGCTTCGACACCTGGGACTCCTGCGTGCGCGCGAAGAAGATCTTCGGGGTGGACGAGGCCGTGCTGATCAGCCAGGGGTTCCACATCCGGCGGGCGGTGGCGCTGTGCCAGGCGGCCGGGGTCGAGTCGTACGGGGTCGGAGTGGACGCCGTGCATGACGCGACCTGGTACTACGGGGGCGCCCGGGAGGTCCTCGCCGCCGGGAAGGCCGCTCTGGACGCGGCGTTCCGGCCGGACCCCCGGTTCCTCGGGCCTCAGGAGCCGGGCGTGGAAAGGGCGTTGGCCACGGCCGAAGCGCCTCTCGGGTGAATCCGCACGTTCGTCGGCCATGTCGGGCTCGGCACCTACGGCAACGGGGGGCGGACCTCCACACCGTGTGCGGGGACACCGTCTCCGCCGGCGTGGAGGTCGACGGGTGGGGCCCGCCGGCATCCAGATCGGACCCGGCGGGGTCGGCAGAAGCGGTCTGGGGGCGGGTGACGAGCCGTACGACGTGTACGGGTGCCGAGTTCGGGCCCCGTGCGGGCTGACCGGGGCCGTGCCCTGACCAGGCACACTCCCTGACCGTGGCCGGGGGCGGAAGCGCGGCCGGTGCGCCGCGCGTTCCGCCCCCGGCCTCCTCGTGCGGGTCAGCGGCCGTGGAAGCGCGGGGTGCGCTTCTCCAGGAACGCGGTCATCCCCTCCTTCTGGTCGTCGGTGGCGAACAGAGCATGGAAGACGCGGCGTTCGAAGCGGATGCCGTCCCTGAGGCCCGTCTCCAGGGCCCGGTCGACACACTCGCGGGCCGCTCTGACCGCCGCACCGCCGTACGAGGCGATCGTCGCCGCCGCTTCGAGGGCCTCGGGCAGGACCCGGTCGTCCGGGACCACACGGGAGACCAGACCGCAGCTTCCGGCCTCCCGGGCGTCCATCGTGCGGCCGGTGAGTACGAGGTCCATCGCCTTCGCCCGGCCGACCAGGCGGGTCAGCCGCTGGGTGCCGCCGATGCCTGGGATCACGCCCAGCTTGATCTCCGGCTGGCCGAAGACCGCCGACTCCCCCGCGACGACCAGGTCGCACATCATCGCCAGCTCGCAACCACCGCCCAGGGCATGGCCGTTGACGGCGGCGATCTTCGGGGTGCGCAGGTCCGCGAACTCCTCCCAGGCGGCGAAGTAGTCCTCGGCCGCCATGTCGACGGCCGACTTCCCCGCCATCTCCCTGATGTCGGCACCCGCCGCGAAGACGCGCTCCGAGCCGGTGACGACGAAGCACCCGGTCTCGGGGTCCGCATCCAACGGGCGCAGGACGTCGAGGAGTTCGGTGAGGAGTTCACTGCTGAGCGCGTTGCGGACGTGCGGGCGGTGCAGGTGCACGGTCACCACACGGCCGTGCCGCTCGACCTTCAGATGGTTCATCTGCTGTCTCCTTCCATGGGGTCACGAGTCCCAGATCGCGCCGTACGCCGGAATCCCCCGCCGCTCCAGGCCATGGACCACCTGCCAGGTCAGCTTCTTGTTGGAGATGCAGATGACCGCCTCGGCGCCGAAGTCCCGGCAGGCCTCGTGGGCGAGGCGCACCATGTCGGGCTTGCCGTGCCGGGAGGTGTCCCAGATGAGCGCGTGCGGCTGGACGGCGAGGATCTCGTCGACCAGGGCGTCGCCGTAGGTGGCGCGAGGGTCGCGGGTCGCCCAGACCAGGCGGGAAGGGACCTCGGCGGCGAGCAGGTGGGGCAGGCACGGGCCGATGCCGCTGCCGGTCGCCACGTAGACCACCTTGCGGAACAGGACCTCGATGTTGGCGACTCCGGCCGTGGTGATGCCCTTGACCCACACGCGCTCGGGCAGGTCGTCGATGAACGAGCCCGTCCAGTCGCCGGCCCGGGAGATGGTGAGCCGGAAGCCCGGCTCGCCGGGGGCGGGGACGTTGGCGAAGGAGTGCCATTCCTTCAGCGGGCTGCGGCTGATCGCGGTGGACGAGCCAGCGAAGGGGGTCTCGCCGTGGTCGAAGCGGGCCAGCACGACGTGCGAGGAGGGGCGTTCGAGGCGGACGCGCACCTTGCGCAGCCGCAGCCAGGGCAGGGCGACGCTGAAGGTGACCACCGCGAGCACGCCGACCTCCCAGGGGCCGGGCGACGACAGCAGCGTGTGCGTCCAGAACAGGGCCAGCGCCGTCCAGCCGCCGAAGCGGTGGATCTTCTCGAAGTGGTCGTGGTGGCGGGAGCGGAAGGGCGGCAGGGCGGTGCCGATGACGAACGCGAGGAGGGCGATCAGGGTCCAGCCGACGGCCGCCCGGGGGCCGTTCGGTGTCGTGATCGTCAGCGCCAGGAACCAGGCGGTGCCCGCCAGCGCCCCGCCGACGTGCAGTCCGCCGAAGTGGTACACCTTGCCGAGCGTCCAGCGCACCTTCAGCGGCCAGCTCGTCGGGGCCGAGGTCGCCAGCCGGAAGAAGAGGTTGATGACGTACTGCTGGCGTACGAGGACGGCGAGGGCGAGGTTGGCGAGCGCCGCGTGCCCGAGGGTGGGTGTGGCCAGCGGCCGGCCGGCCCACAGGAACGCCGCGTTGGCGAGGAGCACCAGGGCCGCCAGGCGGTTGTAGTGCATCAGGCGGGGGTGCTTGAGCAGGCGGCGGGCGGGTGGGAGGAGCGGCGGGAGTTCGCCGGTGTCCTGCCGTGCCCGGGGCGGGGACGTGGTCATCGGGCCACCGCCACGCGCTGTTCCAGCATCCCCAGCAGTGCCTGTTTGTCGACCTTGCCGCGGTCGGTCTCGGGGAGGAAGGCGAGCGGCACGACCTGCTCGGGGACGCAGTAGTACGGCAGGGCCGCCGCGACTGCCCGGCGGGCCGTGTCCGGGTCGACGTCGGCGGGGCAGACGAAGGACACCAGGGTGCGGGCGTCGCGTTTCAGGGTGACGGCCCGGACGCAGCCGGCGGCCGACTCCAGGACCGAGGAGACGGAGTCCAGTTCGACGCGGAAGCCGCGCACCTTGACCTGGTCGTCGGTGCGCCCGAGGTGCTCCAGTTGGCCGTCGGGGGTCCAGCGGCCGAGGTCGCGGGTGCGGAACATGCGGCGGCCACCGCCGAGGAACGGGTCGGGGGCGTAGCGCTCGGTGTTGAGGTGGTCGTCGCCGAGGTAGCCCGCGGAGACGCAGTCGCCGCCCGCCCACATCTCACCGGCCTCGCCGACGGGCACGGGGCGGCGGTCGGCGTCGAGGACGTAGACCGTGTTGTTGGGGGTGGGGCGGCCGATGGTGAGCAGCGGGGCGGCCGGGTCGTGACGGCTCATCGTGTTGACGATCGTCGTCTCCGTCGGGCCGCAGCAGTTGTGGAAGGCGGCCTGCCGGGCCCACCGGTCGGCCAGCGGGCGCGGGCAGGGCTCGCCCGCCACGGCCACCGTGCGCACGCGGGGGCAATCGGCGGGGTCGAGGCCCGACAGCACGGTCGGCGTCGCGACGAGCACGTCCGCCGTACGGGCCGCCGCGGCGATGTCCTTGCCCCGGATGACGAGGGTGCCGCCGTGGGCGAGGCAGCCGAGGATCTCCCAGGCGGCCATGTCGAAGGCGATGTTGAGGAGCTGGGCGACCCGGTCGCCGGGGCGGATGCCGAGGCCGCCCGGTCCGGTGAGCAGGATGTTGGCGACGTTGCGGTGGGTGACCTTCACGCCGTTGGGGCGGCCGGTGGTGCCGGAGGTGAACAGGACGTAGCAGCC
This sequence comes from Streptomyces sp. NPDC033136, assembly GCF_055578235.1. Lineage (NCBI taxonomy): Bacteria > Bacillati > Actinomycetota > Actinomycetes > Kitasatosporales > Streptomycetaceae > Streptomyces > Streptomyces sp. NPDC033136. Next base: position 53,793 of record NZ_JBVIPD010000011.1, on the reverse strand, counting down.
GTCGTCGCCGGTGACACGCGGGCGCGGGGCGGGGGCGGGGGGCAGCGGCTCGTCCAGGGGGAGCAGCAGGTGGCCGTCGGGCAGCGGGACGCGGTGGGCGTGTGCGGCGACGGTGAGGACGATCCGGGTGCGGGCGGTGCGGATGACGTGGGTGAGCTGGGCGGGGGGCGCGAGGCCGACGTCCTGGGGGACGTAGGCGGCGCCGGCCTTCAGGATGCCCAGCAGGCCGACCAGCATCGGGATCGAGCGGCGGACGAACAGGCCGACGTGGTCGCCGGGGCGTACGCCCTCGCGGACCAGGCGGGCGGCGAGGGCGTCGGCGTACCGGTCCAGCTCGCCGTAGGTGACGCGGGCGCCCTGGTGCTCGGCGGCCACGGCGTGCGGACGGGAGGCGGCCTGCCGGGCGACGGCGTGGTGCAGGAGCGGGTCGGGGACGGGGACGGCGGGGCCTCGGCCGTACTGCCAAAAGAGCTGCTGGTCGTGGGGGGTCAAGTGGCGCAGAGGCATGATCGGTTGGCCTCCTGGCTGTTTCGAGGTCGGAAGGCCACACGCGGCGGAGCCGCGGGTGGATGCAGCCGTGAGCGGCGGGCATGCCCGGGTGTCGAAGCCGTACGGAGTCGTGCGAGCGCTGCGCGTAGCGAGAGCGTAGTGCGACTGCTTCAACACTCAACGAGGCCGGATCGGCCAAGAAAGGAACGCAATAAGCCACATGTGGCGTCTCTGGTCCCAGGGGCAACGTCCGTGCCGGTCGGCGGCGACCTGTAGGTGGGCAGGCGTGTGCCTCACGCGGGCCGGGCGGTGGCGGGGAGGTTGCCGTCCCGGCCGCGTAACAGGGAACCGCCCCCGGCGTAACACGGGCGAAGCACGCTGAACGGTATGCAGAACACCGCCATCCCCACGCACTGCCCGTACTGCGCCCTGCAGTGCGGGATGAACCTCACCCCCGCGCCGGACGGGACCGTCGAGGTGAGTGAGCGTGCGGACTTCCCGGTGAACCGGGGCGCGCTGTGCGGCAAGGGCCGTACGGCGCCTGCGGTGCTCGCGAGGAACGTCCGTCTGACCTCGCCGCTGGTGCGCGACGAGGGCGGCACGCTGGTGCCCGCCTCCTGGGACGAGGCGCTGGGCCGGATCGTGGCCCAGCTGCGCCGGACGCGCAGGGAACACGGGCCGGACGCGGTCGGGGTGTTCGGCGGGGGCGGGCTGACGAACGAGAAGGCGTACACGCTCGGCAAGTTCGCGCGGGTCGTGCTCGGCACGTCCCAGATCGACTACAACGGCCGGTTCTGCATGTCGTCGGCGGCCGCCGCCGGCATCAAGGCCTTCGGTCTCGACCGCGGGCTGCCCTTCCCGCTGGAGGACATCCCGAAGTCGGGCTGTGTGATCCTCGTCGGGTCGAACCTGGCGGAGACCATGCCGCCGTCGCTGCGGTTCTTCACCGAGCTGAAGGAGAACGGCGGCACGCTGGTCGTCATCGACCCGCGCCGCACCAGGACCGCCGAGCAGGCGGACCTGCACCTCGCGCCCCGGCCGGGCACGGACCTGGCGCTGGCGCTGGGTCTGCTGCACCTCGTGATCGCCGAAGGGCGGGTGGACGAGGAGTACGTCCGGGAGCGCACGGCCGGCTGGGAGGACGCGCGGGCCGCCGCCATGGCGCACTGGCCGGAGTACGTGGAGCGGATCACGGGGGTGTCCGTTCCCCAGCTGCGGGAGACCGTGCGGATGTTCTGCGAGCCGGAGTCGGCGATGGTGCTCACCGCCCGCGGGCCCGAGCAGCAGTCCAAGGGCACGGACACGGTCGGCGCGTGGATCAACCTGTGCCTGGCGACCGGCCGGGCGGGCCGCCCGCGGTCCGGGTACGGCTGCCTGACCGGGCAGGGAAACGGGCAGGGCGGGCGCGAACACGGGCAGAAGGCCGACCAGTTGCCGGGCTACCGCAAGCTCGACGACCCGGCGGCGCGGCGGCATGTCGCCGAGGTGTGGGGCGTGGACCCGGACAGCCTGCCGGGGCCGGGGCGCAGCGCCTACGAGCTGCTGGACGCGCTGGGCACGGACATCAGGTCCCTGCTGCTGATGGCGTCCAACCCGGTGGTGTCGGCGCCGCGTGCCGCGCACATCGAGGAGCGCATCAGGTCGCTGGAGTTCCTGGCCGTCTGTGACGTGGTGCTGTCGGAGACGGCGGAGCTCGCGGACGTGGTCCTGCCGGTCACGCAGTGGGCCGAGGAGACGGGCACGACGACGAACCTGGAGGGCAGGGTGCTGCTCCGCCGCCGGGCGATCACCCCGCCCGACGGCGTCCGCAGCGACCTGGAAGTCATGCACGAACTGGCCGCCCGCCTCGGCGTGGAGAAGGGCTTCCCGACGGACGCGGAGGAGGTCTTCGAGGAACTCCGCCGGGCGTCCGCGGGCGGGCCGGCCGACTACTCGGGGATCACGTACCGGAGGCTGGCCGAGGAGAACGGGGTGTTCTGGCCCTGCCCGGCGGCCGGGCCGCCCGCCGGGGAGGACCACCACCCCGGCACGCCCCGCCTCTTCCTCGACCGCTTCGCCACCCCCGACGGCCGGGCCCGGTTCGTCCCCGTCTCGCACCGCGCGATCGCCGAGGAACCCGACGACGAGTACCCCGTGCTGCTCACCACCGGCCGGGTCGTGGCGCAGTACCAGTCCGGGGCGCAGACGCGGCGCGTGGCGGAGCTGAACGCCGCCGCGCCCGGGGCGTTCGTGGAGCTGCACCCCCGGCTCGCGGCCCGCCTCGGGGCGGCCGAGGGCGATCCGGTCGCCGTCGTGTCACGGCGGGGCCGGGCCGTGGCGCCCGCGAGGATCACGAACGCCATCCGGCCCGACACCGTCTTCATGCCGTTCCACTGGCCGGGCGAGGGCCGCGCCAACTCCCTCACCAACCCCGCGCTGGACCCGACCTCCCGGATGCCGGAGTTCAAGGCGTGCGCGGTGCGGCTGGAAGCGGTCGAGCGGTAGGCGTGGCCGGAAGCGGGCCTTCGTGCCCTGGGCCGGGGTCAGACCCAGGGCCCCGGCCCGGTCCGCGAGGCCGTCCCGGCCTCCTCGATCACCGCGGCCCTGGTCGGCCTGTCGGCCGCTCCGGCGGTCGGGGAGAGCGCGGCGGCCACCAGGGCGGTGGTGCCGGTGACGGCCGCACCGGGGAGGGCGAGACGGGAGCCGCGGACATGACGTATCCGACTCATCGGTCTCCTCATGCGGGCGCACCCGGTCGAGTGGGGTCGACCGGGTGCGGTGTTGATGTTGACCGCGAGTCAAGTCGGCACGGACATGGCATGTTCATAGCTCCGCTGTGGAGGTGCGTGAGGGTGCAGAATCGTTCCTGTGACCCTGCCCTTCTTCGTCTACGGCACCCTCCGCCCCGGCGAGGTCAACCACGACCTCTTCCTGCGCGGCCGCACCCGCTCCGCGGAACCCGGGCGGCTCTCGGGGACGGTGCTGTACCACGGGCCGGGCTATCCCTACGCGGTCGAGGAGCCCGGCGGCGGCACGGTCGGCGGAGAGCTGGTGACCGCGCTGCCGGAGGCGTACGCGGGGCTGCTCGCCGAGCTGGACCGGCTGGAGGAGTACGTGCCGGGCGATCCGAGCAGCCTGTACCTGCGCGTGGAGCGGAAGGTCGTACGGGAGGCGGACGGGGCGGCTGTCCGGGCCTGGGTGTACGTCGCCGCGCCCGCTGTCGCCGAACGGCTGCGGGGTGCCGGGCGGCGGGTGGAGGGCGGGGAGTGGCGGGGGCGGCGTCGGCGGTGACGGACGAGGCGGGACGGGCCTGACGTGGGGTGGGAGTGACGGGCGGGGCAGGCCCGACGGGCGGCGCAGGCCCGACGGGCGGCGCAGGCCCGACGGGCGGCGCAGGCCCGACGGGCGGCGCAGGCCTGACGGGCGGCGGGCCCGGCGGGCGGCGAGCCGGCGCAGACCGCCGCCACCGGGCGGCGCGGGCCCGACGGGCGCGTGATTCCGCCCCTCCCTGCCCGGTGTCAGCCCCCGTACGGACGCCTCTCCCGGGCCTCCCGCAACGCCCGGCCCCACCACACCAGTTGGTCCAGCATGGTCTTGGCCGCGGCGTCCGGGCCCGACGGGTCGCGCAGGGTGCCCTCGCCGTCGAACGAGGCGCCGGCGTTGTGGAAGGAGACCGTGTCGCGGACCGTCACGGCGTGGAGTTCGGCGAAGACCTGGCGGAGGTGCTCCGCGGCGCGCAGGCCGCCGGCCAGTCCGCCGTAGGAGACCAGGGCGACGGGCTTGGCCCGCCACTCGGCGTAGTGCCAGTCGACGAGGTTCTTCAGGCCCGCCGGGAAGGAGTGGTTGTACTCGGGGGTGAGGACCACGAAGGCGTCCGCACGGGCCAGCTTCGGGGTGATGCCGGACAGCGCGGCCGTCGCCTCGGGGGTCCGCTCGAAGGAGGTCGGCAGCGCGGCCCCGGCGACGTCCACGACCTCGGCGACCAGGTCGTCCCGGTCCCGGATGCGGCCGAGAAGCCAGTCGGCGACGACCGGGCCGAAGCGGCCGTGGCGGTTGCTGCCGACGACGAGGGTCACGCGGAGGGGATCGGTCACGGGCTGCGGAGCGGCCGTACCGGCCGTGGTGGTGGTCATGCGGCACAGCCTCATACCTCAACCTTCCTTGAGGTCAAGCGCCGGGGCGCGCCCCCGGGTCACCCGTTCACACGCGCCTGCCGGGCTCTTCCGCGCCACCACGCGCCGACCGCCCGCGACCTGCCGAAACGCCCCCTGCCGGACCGTCAGCCCCGCCGCTCCTGACACCCGTTCACCCCAATTCTGACGCTGCCTCAGAAAGCGCGGTCGTCCCGCTGCCCGTTACCTCGGAAGGGCAGGCGCACGACCGAACCGCTCGAAGGAGCACCGATGCGACGTACCGCCCGGCCCCTGACCGGTACCGCGCTCGCCGTCGCCGCCGCGGCTCTCGCCGCCGCCCCCGCGTACGGCGCGCCCGCCGGTGACCTGGAGCTGTCCCCGGCGTCGGTGGTGCCGGGCGGGCAGGTCACCGTGCGCACGGCGGCCTGCGGTGACGGCGGTTCGGCGACGGGCGACGCCAGCGCGGTCGGGGCCGGTTTCCTGAGCCTCACGCCGGGCCCGCAGAAGCAGGACCCGGCCGGGCGCTTCCGGGTGCCGCCGAGCGCGCAGCCGGCGACGTACGAGATCACCGCGACGTGCGCCGGCAGTGGCCGGCGGGTCACCGGGGATCTGGTGGTCACGCTGACGCCGGTGCACGAGCAGGTGCATCCCCGGGGGAGTGTGAAGACAGGGGTCGGTGGCGCTCTGGGTACCGATCCCGTGCAGACCGCGGCCGGTGTGGCGGCCCTTGCCGTCGCCGCCGCGGGCGGTACCTGGCTCCTGCATCGCCGGGCGAGAGGCGACGGGATCTGACGGACACCCTCCGCTGTCCGTCCCCGGTACCGCATGTCCCCTCCCCCTCCGGGTCCGACGCCCCTCGCGGCCCGGAGGGGGCACGGGGCGGGACTCCCGCGCACGCCGGGGGAGATCGGGAAAGGGGTCGGGTATGCGCGGGTTCCCCGGGTTCGGCGGCGGGTGCGGCAACCCCGCCGACGCGGCCATGGCGGCCCTCACGGCGTTCGCCCTGTGCACCGGGGCGTGGCTGCTGCGCCCCGGCGCCGAGACGCACGCCCCGCCGCAGCCGTCCGCCGCGCAGGCCGGCGCCGGGCTGGACGGCCGGGCGGGTGAGCGGCCCGCCGCCCCCGGGCTGCCGCCCTCGCCGCCGGACCGCGTCCGCATCCCGGCGATCGGGGTGAACGCGCCCCTGACCGGCCTCGGCCTGACGAAGACCGGCAGCCTCGAGGTACCGCCCGCCGCGCGGAGGAACCTCGCCGGCTGGTACGCGTCCGGCGCCACCCCGGGCGAGCGGGGCACCGCGATCGTCGCCGGGCACGTCGACAACGCCGACGGGCCCGCCGTCTTCTACGCCCTCGGTGCCCTGGCCAAGGGCAGCACGATCGAGGTGGACCGGCGGGACGGCGGCGTCGCGGTGTTCACCGTGGACGCCGTCGAGGTGTACGCCGCGCGGGACTTCCCGGACGAGAAGGTCTACGGCCCGGCCCGCCGCCCCGAGTTGCGGGTCATCACCTGCGGCGGCGGCTACTCACGCGGCACCGGGTACCAGGGGAACGTCGTCGTCTTCGCGCACCTGACCGGCAGCCGGTGACCCGTCCAGGACGTTGGCCCTCCCCCACTCCCCCAGCGGTTCCAGCGCCTCGTTCAGGGACACGCCCCGGGGCGTCAGCGCGTACTCCACCCGCGGCGGCACCTCGTCGTACGCCTCGCGGTGCACCAGGCCGTCGGCCTCCATCTCCCGCAGATGCGAGGCGAGCACCTTCTCGGTGATCCCCGGCAGTTCGCGCCGCAGCTCGCCGAAACGGCGGGGGCGCTCGTGCAGCGCCCAGAGGATCAGCACCTTCCACTTGCCGCCGATCACGTCCATCGCGGCGTCGATCCCGCAGACGTACGCCCCCGGCCGCCGCCCCGTCGTCCCCATGCCCGAGCCCTCCCCTTCCCCTGCCTGGATCCTTCCCCCAGGGTAACCACCCACTTCGGAGTGCGTACTTGAGCGGACGCTTCCCCTACGACGAGCCTAAACGCCATGACCGACACCTCAGTTGTCCACCGCACCCCGCTCACCCTGCTCGGCACCGGTGCCATGGGCACCGCCCTCGCCCGCGCCTGGCTCGCCGCCGGGCACGAGGTGACCGTCTGGAACCGCACGCCCGCCCGCGCTCGGGCCCTCGCCGCCGAGGGCGCCGTGGTAGCCGCGAGCGCCGCCGAGGCCGTGGCGGCGAACCGCCTGGTGATCGCCTGCCTGCTCGACGACGCCTCCGTGGGTGAGGCGTTCGACGGGGCCGGTCTCGCGGGGCGGGACCTCGTCAATCTGACCACCGGCACCCCCGGCGAGGGCCGTGCGCGCGCCACCTGGGCCGAGGCGCGCGGCGCCCGTTTCCTGGACGGCGGGATCATGGCCGTACCGCCGATGATCGGGCTCCCGGAGTCCGGCGGGTATGTCCTGTACAGCGGCTCCCCCGAGCTGTTCGAGGAGCACCGGGACACCCTCGCGGTCCCGGCCGGCACCCGCTACGTCGGGGCCGACCCGGGGTTCGCCGCGCTGCACGACGTGGCGCTGCTGAGCGCGATGACCGGCATGTTCGCGGGGATCACGCACGCCTTCGCGCTGATCCGGCCGGAGGACATCGCGCCGAAGGACTTCGCGCCGCTGCTCGTGGAGTGGCTGTCCGCGATGGCCCCGGCCGCGCACCAGACGGCTGGCCAGTTGCAGAGCGGCGACTACACCCGCGACGTCGTCTCCAATCTAGCCATGCAGGTCGCGGGCAACGCCACCCTGCTGCGCACGGCCGAGGAGCAGCGGGTCAGCCCGGAGCTGCTGACGCCGTACATGGCGCTGATGGAGCGGCGGCTGGCCCAGGGACACGGCGACGAGGACGGCACCGGGACGATCGAGCTGCTGGATCTGCGGCGGGGCGCGGCCGGCTGAGGACAGCAGGACGATCATGGTCAGCGCCGCACCAGGCATGATCGCGCCCCTGTGCGATGCCGGTGCCATGCCGGTGCCATGCCGGCGCGACGCCCCTCACAGCCCCCGTCACCGCACGTCAGGAACCCTCACACCCCCACCCCCTCCCCGCTGAGGGCAGCGTTCCCCGCGGGAAACAGAGGCGATGCTGCCGGGTAACACCGGCACCGCACGCTCAAGGACATGACCTCGAATGAGCGTGTGGTGGTGATCGGCACCGGCCTCGCCGGCGTACGGCTCGCCCGGCGGCTCGGTGAGCTCGGCACGCCCGCGTTGCTGATCGGCGAGGAGGAGCACCGGCCGTACAACCGGGTGCTGCTCGCCGAGGTGCTGGCCGGACGGTACAGCCCCGAGGTGATCGCCCTGCCGGCGCCCGCGCAGGCCACACGCGGGCGGGTCGTCGGCATCGACCGCGGCGGGCGGACCGTCGAGTGCGCCGACGGCACGGTGATCGCATACGACCGGCTGGTCCTCGCCACCGGATCCAACCCCGTGCTGCCGCCCCTGCGCGGGCTGTTCACCGGGACCGACGAGCAGCACGCACTGCCCGAGGGCGTCCACGCGTTCCGCACCATGGACGACTGCCTCGGCCTGTCCAAGGCGGTCCGGCCGGGTGCGAAGGCGGTTGTGATCGGCGGGGGGCTCCTCGGGGTCTCCGCCGCCCGCGCGCTCGCCCTGCGCGGCGCCCAGGTGGTGCTGGCCCAACAGTCCGAGCGGCTGATGGAGCGCCAGCTCGACCCGGCCGCCTCGAAGCTCGTCAAGCGGCACCTGACCGACCTGGGCGTCGAGGTGCACACCGAGTGCCGCGTCCGGGACGTGCGCTGCGTCGGCGGCGCCGTCCGCTCCGTGGAGATGGCCGACGGGTACGCGCTCGACGCCGACCTCGTCGTCGTGGCCTGCGGCGTCCGCCCCCGGGTGGGTCTCGCGCAGGCCGCCGGCCTCGACGTCCGCAAGGGTGTCGTCGTCGACGACGAGCTGCGCACCTCCGACCCGCACATCCACGCGATCGGCGACTGCGCCCAGCACGGGGGCGTCCTCTACGGGCTCGCCACTCCCGCGCTGGAACAGGCCGACGCGCTCGCGGAACTGCTGGCCGGCGACGGGGCCGCCCGGTACACCGGCACGCGCTCCCTGACCCGGCTCACGCTGAACGGGCAGGACAGTCCCTTCGACCTCGCCGCGTTCGGTGAGACCGAGGCGCTCCCGGGCGACGACGTCGTCCAGCTCACCGATGCCACCCGCGGCACCTACCGCAAGGTCGTCGTCCGCGACGACCGCCTGGTCGGCGGGGTCCTCGTGGGCGAACTCGGCACGGTCGGCGCGCTCGCCCGCGCCTGGGAGGGAGCAGAGCCGCTCCCCTCCGACGGCGGCCCCCTGCTCCACCTGCTCACCAACGACGGAGGCTCTTGATGACGGCCACCCCGGGGGCGACCCCCACGATCGTGCTCGTCGGCCACGGCATGGTCGGCCAGCGCTTCCTCGAAGCGCTCGCCGAGCGCGGCCTGACCGCCACGCACCGCGTGGTCGTGCTCTGTGAGGAGCCACGCCCGGCCTACGACCGTGTGCAGCTCACCTCGTACTTCTCGGGCAAGACCCCGGACGACCTGTCCATGACGGACATGCGGTTCATCGAGGACCACGGCATCGAGCTGCACGTCGGCGACCCGGCCGAGACCGTCGACCGCGAGACGCGGAAGGTGACGGCCCGCTCCGGTCTCGTCGTCGACTACGACGTCCTCGTCCTGGCCACCGGCTCCTACCCCTTCGTGCCGCCGGTCCCGGGCAAGGACGCCGAGGGCTGTTTCGTCTACCGCACGATCGAGGACCTCCTCGCGATCGAGGAGTACGCCAAGAGCCGGGCCCGGGTGGGTGCCGTGGTCGGCGGCGGTCTGCTCGGCCTGGAGGCAGCGGGGGCGCTGAAGGGTCTCGGACTGACCTCACACATCGTGGAGTTCGCGCCCCGGCTGATGCCCGTCCAGGTGGACGAGGGCGGTGGCGCCGCCCTGCTGCGCACCATCGAGGAGATGGGCCTGAGCGTCCACACGGGCGTCGGCACGCAGGAGATCATCGTCGGCGAGGACGGTGCCGTCACCGGCATGAAGCTGTCCGACGGTTCCGCACTCGCCACCGACATGGTGGTGTTCTCCGCCGGTGTCCGCCCCCGCGACCAGCTGGCCCGCGACTGCGGTCTGACCGTCGGCGAGCGCGGCGGCATCACGGTCGACGAGCAGTGCCGTACGGTCTGTGACCCGCACGTGTTCGCGATCGGCGAGTGCGCGCTGGCCTCCGACGGCCGGGTGTACGGCCTGGTGGCCCCCGGCTACGAGCAGGCCGAGACCGTGGCGGCGACGATCGCCGAGGACGAGTCGGCCTTCACCGGCGCCGACCTCTCCACCAAGCTGAAGCTGCTCGGTGTGGACGTGGCGTCCTTCGGTGACGCGCACGGCACCGCCGAGGACTGCCTGGACGTCGTCTACTCCGACTCCCGCGCCGGCCTGTACAAGAAACTGGTCATCGGTCGCGACGGCACGCTGCTGGGCGGCATCCTGGTCGGCGACGCGGAGGCGTACGGCACGCTGAAGGCGTTCACCGGCTCGGTCCCGCCGGTCGCCCCCGAGTCGCTCGTACTGCCGGCCGGCGCCGGGGAGTCCGTCCAGCTCGGCCCGTCCGCGCTGCCGGACGACGCGATCATCTGCTCCTGCCACAACGTCTCCAAGGGCACGATCCGCGGCGCGGTCACCGACCACCAGTGCACGACCGTGCCCGAGGTGAAGAAGTGCACCAAGGCCGGCACCGGCTGCGGCTCCTGCGTCAAGGTCCTCGGCCAGCTCGTCAACGCCGAGCTGGAGGCCAGCGGCATCGAGGTCGACAAGGGCCTGTGCGGCTGCTTCGGGCAGACCCGCGAGGAGCTGTACGAGATCGTCCTCGCCCTGCGCATCAACACCTACCAGGACCTGCTGGACCGCTACGGCCGCGAGGAGGCCCGGGGCGGCGACGGCTGCGAGATCTGCAAGCCGGCCGTCGGCTCGATCATCGCCTCCCTCGCCCCGACGATCGGCGCCAGCGGCTACGTCCTGGACGGCGAGCAGGCGGCCCTGCAGGACACCAACGACCACTTCCTGGCCAACCTGCAGAAGAACGGCTCGTACTCGGTCGTCCCCCGTATCCCCGGCGGCGAGATCGCCCCGGAGAAGCTGATCGTGATCGGCGAGATCGCCCGCGACTTCGGCCTCTACACGAAGATCACCGGCGGTCAGCGGATCGACATGTTCGGCGCCCGCGTCGAGCAACTGCCGCTGATCTGGGCCCGCCTGGTGGACGCCGGCTTCGAGTCCGGCCACGCCTACGGCAAGTCGCTGCGCACGGTGAAGTCCTGCGTCGGGCAGACCTGGTGCCGCTACGGCGTCCAGGACTCCGTCCGCATGGCGATCGACCTGGAGCTGCGCTACCGGGGCCTGCGCTCCCCGCACAAGCTGAAGTCGGCCGTCTCCGGCTGCCAGCGCGAGTGCGCCGAGGCCCAGTCGAAGGACTTCGGCGTGATCGCCACCGCCAACGGCTGGAACCTGTACGTCGGCGGCAACGGCGGCGCCACGCCCCGCCACGCCGACCTGCTCGCGCAGGACCTGTCGGACGCCGAACTGGTCCGCCTGATCGACCGGTTCCTGATGTTCTACATCCGTACGGCCGACCGCCTGGAGCGCACCTCGACCTGGCTGGAGCGGATCCCGGGCGGTCTGGACCACGTGCGGGACGTCGTGGTGCACGACACGCTCGGCATCTGCGACGAGCTGGAGCAGCTGATGCGGGCGCATGTCGCGCACTACCGCGACGAGTGGGCCGAGACCATCAACGACCCCGAGAAGCTGGCCCGGTTCGTGTCCTTCGTGAACGCGCCGGACACCCCGGACCCGGTCGTCGCCTTCGTGCCCGAGCGCGACCAGATGAAGCCCGACTTGCCGCTGCTGTCCATCGGTATGCGACCCGCCGACGTTCTGGAAGGAAGCGCCCAGCGATGACCCTGGCACCCGAGACCACCGATCTGAAGGTCGAACTCGCTCTGGACGGCCACTGGTTCACGGTCTGCGACCTCAGCATGCTGCTCCCGGGCCGCGGGGTGGCGGCACTGCTGCCGGACGGCCGCCAGGCGGCGGTCTTCCGGGACCGCACCGGTGAGCTGTTCGCCATCGACAACCGCGACCCGTTCACCGGCGCGGCGGTCCTCTCCCGCGGCCTGACCGGCACCCACCAGGGCCGCCCGTTCGTCGCCTCGCCCCTGCTGAAGCAGCGCTTCGACCTGACGTCCGGGCAGTGCCTGGACGACGAGGAGGTACAGGTGGCGACGTACAAGGTGCGCACCGCCTGACGGTCCGTCCGGAACGAACAACCGCGCGCAGGATTCCCGCCCGGCTACGGCTGCCGGCGGGGATCCTGCGCGCGGTGCGTTCCCGGCCGGATAAATCGAATCTTTACTCGTGGACGCGGCGGGCAACGTGGTCGGCGCGGCCGTCACGGAGGCGGACGGCGCCTACGCCTTCATCGACCTGGACAGCGGCGAGTACACGGGCATCGCGACCGGCTATCCCTCGGTGGCCGCATCCCTGACGGTGAGCAGCCGCGGCGTGGAACTGTCCCACCCGGCCGAGCAGGCGGAACCCCGGATCACTTGACCAGTCGTTCCAGAAAAGCCTAGGCTCCGTTCCGTGGCCAGGACCAAGGAGTTCGATCCGGACGCCGCGCTGCAGGCAGCTCTCGAGCTGTTCTGGCGGCGCGGCTACGAGGCGACGTCGATGTCCGACCTCGTCGAGCACCTCGGCATCGGACGCGCCAGCATCTACGCGACCTTCGGCAACAAGCACGAGCTGTACCTGAAGGCGCTGGACCGCTACCAGCAGAGCTGTGACCCGCAGCTCCTGCGGGAGCTGTCCCGGCCGGGGCCGGCCCTGCCCGCCGTACGGGCGGTGGTGCGCCGTTTCGCCGCCGAGTCCGCGGCCGACGAACACCGCCTGACCGGCTGCTTCGTCGTCAACACGGCCACCGAGCTGGCCCCGCACGACCCGGCCGCGTGCCGCCGCGTGGAGCACAGCTGGGACCAGCTGGAGACCCTGCTGCACTCAGCCCTGCTCCGTGCGCAGGCACAGGGTGAACTGGACGAGGGCCGCGATCCAGGCGCTCTCGCCCGGATGCTGCTCGTCCTGATGCAGGGACTGCGGGTCGTCGGCAAGGCGTCGGCGGACCCGGTCCGGGTCCGGGACGCGGCGGAACAGGCCCTGGCACTGCTCGCCTGAGAATCGGGCGCCCGCGAGGCGCCTTTTTCACACCCTCATACTGAACCGATCAGTCAATAATAGGGGAGACCATGACCCACCGCTTCACCGGCAGGACCGCCCTCGTCACCGGCGGCGGATCCGGCATCGGGCGCGGGATCGCGCTCGCGTTCGCCGCCGAGGGCGCGAACGTCGTCGTCGCCGGGCGCCGTCGAGAACCCCTGGACGAGACGAAGGTCCTGGTCGAGGCGGCAGGCGGCAAGGCCCTGGCCGTCACCGCCGACGTGACCCGCGCCGACGACGTCCAGGCCCTCGTCGACGCCGCCGTGGACCACTTCGGTTCGCTCGACGTGGCGGTGAACAACGCGGGCGTCCTGGAGGCCGGCGGACAGCCCGTCGCGGACGTCCCCGAGGACGCCTGGCGCCGGATGCTCGACATCAACGTCACCGGTGTCCTGCTCGCCCTGCAGGCCGAGGTGCGCCAGATGCGCACCCAGCCCGGCGGCGGCGCCATCGTCAACATCGCCTCCCGGATCGGCGTCCACGGCCGTATCCCCGGCACCACCGCCTACGGCGCCACCAAGGCGGCGGTGTCGGTCCTCACGCGCGGCGCCGCCCTGGACCACATCGCCGACGGTGTCCGTATCAACGCCGTGTCGCCCGGCGCCACCGCCACGCCCATGTCGCTCCAGCCGGGCGAGACGGAGGCCGGACGCGCGGAGCGTATGAGGACCGCGATCCCGCTCGGCCGGGTCTCCACGGTCGAGGAGACGGCGGCCGCCGTGCTGTACCTGGCTTCCGACGACGCGGCATCGGTGGTGGGCACGGACCTCGTGGTGGACGGCGGCTCCACGGCCTGAGCGCGGAACGACCCCCTGGCGGACCCGGTCCTGGCAGGCTGGGCGCATGGTCACGCAGCCGAACGACTGGTCCGGGCTCTCCTGGCTGGGCCCTCCGATCGACGCCCGCGCGCTGTTCGGTCCCGAACTGGAGGCCCTGCTGGGGCTGTTGCGGGGACTGGGGCCGACGGAGTGGGCGCGGATCGCCGTACCCGGGTGGACCGTCCACGACGTCACCGCGCACGTCCTCGGCGACTGCGCCGCCCGCCTCGGCCGCCGCGAGTTCGGCGCCTTCGCGCCTGGCGAGACCCTGGAGGCCTTCATCCACCGCGCCAACCAGCAGTGGGTCGACCGCCACCGGGACACGGCCCCGGCCTCACTCGTCGACGCCCTGGAAGAGGCCGGCACCGAACTGGCCCGCCGCTTCGCGCACGCGGACCTGGACGCGCCGTCCCTGGGCGTGTCCTGGGCCGGGGTGGACCCGGCGCCGTTGTGGCTGGACTGCGCCCGGGAGTTCACCGAGTACTGGACGCATCGGCAGCAGATCCGGCACGCGGCCGGGCTGGGCACCGACCCCGAGCCACGGGCCCTCTCCCTGGTCCTGGACACCTTCATGCGGGCCCTGCCCCACACGCTGCGCGACACCGCCGCGCCGGCCGGCACGCGTGTGGAGCTGACGGTCACCGGCCCGGGAGCGGGCACCTGGACCGTGACCGCCAGTGCGGACGGCTGGTCCCTGGCGGAGGACTCCGGCAGCCGGCCGGCAGCCACCGTGGAGCTGGACACGGAGACCGCCTGGCGGCTGTGCACCCGGGGTGTCCAGCCGGCCGACGCTCTCGCCCGGGCCCGGGTCGAAGGGGACCGGCGGCTCGCCGAGGCGGCGTGCCGGATCGTGTCGATCGTCTACTGAGCGGGGTGGCCAACTCGCGCCGGGCGCTGTCGAGTTCCTGTCGACTTCACCGACTCGACTGCCGTACCGGGGGTACTTCGCGTTTCATCGAGTCACAGCGTTTCGTCGGGTCACATCCCCCCTTCCTTCCACGGAGGCCCCACCATGACTCGGAACCACCCCCAGCCGTCCCGGCGGACCGTGCTCGGCGGGGCGGTCGCGGCGCTCGCGGTGGCCGCCGGCACCGGCACGGCGGAGGCCGCTCCCGGCGCCCACTGGCCGACCGAGTTCCCACTGCCCGACGGCTGGCTCCCCGAGGGGATCACCATAGGCAGCAGGCCGTACGCGTACATGGGCTCGCGCGCCGACGGCGCGGTCTACCGCACCGACCTGCGCACCGGCAGGGGCGGTGTCCTGCACGAAGGTGCCGCCGGACTCGCGTCCATCGGCCTGAAGCTGGACCGTGACGGCCTGCTGTACGTGGCCGGGGGCGCCGGAGGCACGGCGAGGATCGTCGACGCACGCACCGGCGAGCTCCTCACCGCGTACCAGCTCACCCGGGACGCCGCTCCGTTCATCAACGACGTCGTCCTGCACGAGGACCGCGCCTGGTTCACCGACTCCCGTGCGGCCGTCCTCCACGGCGTGCCACGCGGCCGGCGGGGCGAGGTCCGCGCCCTCCCGCTCACCGGCGAGTGGGTGCAGGCGCCCGCCGGGACCAACAGCGCCAACGGCCTGGTCGCCACCCCCGACGGCCGGGGCCTGATCGTCGTCAACGCGGGGCAGCTGTACACCGTGAACCTCAGGTCCGGCCACGCCACCAAGGTCACGCTGAAGGGCGCGACGGACGTGACAGGCGGCGACGGCCTGGTCCGCCTCGGCCGCACCCTGTACGTCGTCCAGAACCGCCTCAACAAGATCACCTTCTGGAACCTGGACAAGAAGGCCACGACCGCCACTCTGACCAGGACGATCACCGACCCCCGCTTCGACGTCCCCACCACCGCCGCCCGCTACGGCGACCGCCTCTACCTGGTCAACGCCCGCTTCACCAGCCCGCAGGTGCCGGAGACGACGTTCAACGCGGTGGCCGTCTCCCTGTGAGCGTCAAGCCTTCAGAGCGCCGTACGTCACCCCGGTCAGCTCCTCGGACGCGGCCCACAGCCGCTGCCCCGCCGCGTCGTTGAGTGTCCAGGGCGCCCGCCAGGACGGTGCGGGCACCCCGCGCCACATGGCGATGTGCGGGCCGGTGAAGGAGTCGGGCCGTACGCCGGGTTCCGTCGCGGCGTAGAGGATCGGCAGCGCGCCCGCCTCGGCCGGCTGCGCGACGACCCGGTTGGCGATGCGCACGAGCCGCTCGGCGGCCGGGCGCCCCTCGGCGACCGGTCCGGTGGTCTGGAGGTTGGTGGCCGCGTACCCGGGGTGGGCCGCGGCCGCCACCAGGTCCGAGCCGTGCGCCGCCGCCCGGCGCGCCAGCTCGTGCGTGAACAGCAGGTTGGCCGTCTTGGAACGGGCGTAGGCGATCCAGCGGCGGTAGCGCCGCTCGCTGTTGAGGTCGTTGATGTCGATGTTGGCGAGGGCGTGCATCCCGCTGGAGACGACCACGACCCGGGCCCCCGGCGCCGCCAGCAGCGCGGGCAGCAGCAGCCCGGTGAGGGCGAAGTGCCCCAGGTGGTTGACCCCGAACTGCGTCTCGAAGCCGTCCGCCGTCGTGCCGTACGGCAGCGCCATCACCCCGGCGTTGTCGACGAGCACGTCCAGCCGCTCGTGCGGGAAACCGGCCGCGAACTCCCGTACGGAGGCGAGGTCTCCGAGGTCGAGCCGGCCCAGGTCGATCCGGGCTTCCGGCAGTTCTGCACGGAGCCGGTCCACGGCCGCCTCGCCCCGGGCCTCGCTGCGGCACGCGAGCACCACCCGCGCGCCCTTGCGGGCCAGTTCCCGTGCCGTGACGAACCCGATCCCGCTGTTGGCGCCGGTGACGACGGCGACGCGGCCGCTCTGGTCGGGGATGTCCCGTGTGTTCCAGCCTGACATGGCAGGCTCCCTCCGTCGGTGGCCGCGATCCACCCTACGAGGGGCCGCGTGCCGCCCGATCGAACGGTGGGCGCCCACGCGTCCTCGGCGCGTACTCCACCGGCGTCGCGCACGGCGAGGAGGGACCCGGGCCACCAGGCCCTGGCCGCTGTCGGCCCACCGGGCTCGACCGCTGGCCGTCCGGGGGGAACCGGCGGCAGACAGCATGCCGTGCCACGGCCACGCGTTGTCCCGAGACTCGCGCCCGCAACGAGAACGCCATCCGGACCGCGATGGACCGGTTCCTCAAAGGCGATCTCCCACCCGGCGACGGCTGCGACCTGAAGACACTGAGCCTTGGCGGAGGCACCTGCCGTTCCCGGCGGTGACTGCGTACGGCCATGAGCCGCATGCCCCGTACCTCAGGCGACGGCTGATGAGAAGGCATGGGGAGCACCGCGCACGGCGCGGAGGTGCGGCGGTGCCGACCGGGGGTGCACGGTCCGAACAGCACCGCTCTTACCCGTTCGAGGCGGGAAGACGTCAAGCGCGCCCTGGCAGAGCACGACTTCTCCGCGGCCTTCTCACTCCACAGCAGCACGCAGAATCCGCCGCCGAGAACATCCGGAGCGCCCTCGCTGGCCGCGGTTCCGAGGCAGGACGCAGTCACGCTCTGGACCTGATCGGACTCGCAGAATCCCACTTCCTGATGGGGGACGTGGCCAGCGCTGTCGACCACACCCACCGGGCAGTCGACGCCGCCTCCCGCACCAGGTCAAGCCGCGTCCGCACCCAGCTCGGCCAGCTGTACCCGTACACGGTGGGGCGGTCTGCATCGCGTACGGTCTGGGAAGCGCGGGCAAGGATCCGCGAAGTCCTGTCGAGCTGAAGGAGCAACGTGACCACGATCGCCGTGACTGGGCACGTGGACCTGACCGACAGCAGCGTGCCCCTCGTACGCGACGCGCTGCGGGAGACGCTGAAGCCGTACGCCAGCGACCTGACTGGTGTCTCGTGCATCGCGAAAGGATCCGACTCGATCTTCGCCGAGGTCGTCGTCGAGCTCGGTGGCCGTCTCGTCGTGGTGATTCCGTCGCAGGACTACCGGCAGAACAAGGTCAAGCCCGATCACGAAGAGACCTTCGACCGGCTCATCGATGCCGCAGCCGAAGTCGTGGTCCTGGACCACGAGACCGCGAACCGCTCGGCGTACGAGGATGCCAACCGGACGCTACTGAAGCGTGCGACCCGTCTCGTCGCCGTATGGAACGGAGAGCCTCCGAGCGGCAAGGGCGGCGGCACCGCGGACACTGTGCTCGAAGCCAGGGAGGCAGGGCTCCCGGTAGACGTCGTGTGGCCTCCACGGGGCTGCACGACGCTGACGTCCACCCCGTACTTCTCTCCAGTCTGGAACCCGAGGCCCGCCCGGGCCCGGATCTCCAGCGCGGACCTGACCCGCGCCTGCCGGTGACCATCGGCGCGTCCAGCCGTTCCACCGTTCGGGCAGCTCGTCCCGGGCTGCCCGGCCGACGGAAGGAACACCACCGTGGACACGACCGTGCCCGCCACCGACGTACACCGCGTGCTGCCGCGTGACGAGTGGGTCAAGACGCTGCCGCAGACCATCGTCGCGTCGTGCGTGCTGCTCCTCGACGCCGAGGACCGGATCCTGCTGCTGCGCTACGCCGAGGGCCAGCCCGGCGTCGGACTCTGGGGGCTGCCGGGCGGCATGCTCGACCACGGGGAGGACCCCGTCGGCGCCGCGTGCCGGGAGCTGCACGAGGAGACCGGCATCGCCCTGGACCGGGCGCCCCGGCTCATCGGCTACGACCACCGGGCCGACGTGAAGGGCACGGGCCCGGTGCTCGACTTCTACTACCACGGCGGCCGTCCGGCCCCCGGACAGACCGTCACGTGCAGCAGCGAACACGACCAGCACGGCCTGTTCGCCCTCACCGACCTCGAGTCCACCCGGCTGGCCACCCCGCTGCCGACCCTCACCGCGCTCCACACGGCCGCCCTGACAGGAACCGTCGTATGTCTGCGGGAAGGACTGCCCCGCTGACAGCCTTCAGGCCCGTCACGACGTGGGCATCAGGTCCGCCTCCCCAGCACCCAGTCCTGATGGATCATCGCGAGAACGAGAGACCGTCCACGGACGCAGTCGCGGAGCCGGCCCACGTGCGCCCTTGAAGGTCCGTCAGTCGGCGTCGTCGATCTCGATGTCGAGGATCTCCGCGAGCCGGGACAGCCCCTCGAGGGCACGCTCCTTGTGCGCGGACACGACGCGGGTGCGCTCGGCTGGTGGCAGATGCCGGTCGGCCTCGCCGAGGAGGTCCGCGTACTCGCCGAGTACCTGGACCGCGAGATTGGCGAGCTGTCCCGCTCTGCGGTGCACGGGGTCGCCCGGGTTCAGATCCGCTTCGAAGATCTCCAGCGCCTCGTCCAGGTGCGAACGACGGCCCGTGCTCAGGGTGCCCGGGGCAGGTGTGTTGTCCATGCCCGAGTGTCCCGCACCTGGCCCCCGGACCAAGCCGGAAGAGCGGGGGCAGCACCTCCGCACAAAAGGTGCCGCCCCCGCTCTCCTCCGTACACCGGAGCCGCCGCGATCGGTGAGGGTCGGGGACCGACGACGGCTCCGGGTCCTGAGCGGCCCCGCACAAGGCCACGTTGAGATGACCCGTACGGGCCACACCGAGGTGACCCCGCCCGGGCCACGGCCTACCGGTGGTCGCTGCCCTGCGACTGGACCGCCGCCCGGCCCGCCTCCAGGCGGGCGACCGGGATGCGGAACGGGGAGCAGGAGACGTAGTCGAGTCCGACCTCGTGGAAGAAGTGGACCGACTCCGGGTCACCGCCGTGCTCGCCGCAGACGCCGAGTTTGAGGTCGGGGCGGGTCTCACGGCCGGCCTTGGCGGCGAGCTTCACCAGGGAGCCGACGCCGTCCTTGTCGATCGTCTCGAACGGGGAGACACCGAAGATGCCCTTCTCCAGGTAGGCGGTGAAGAAGCTCGCCTCCACGTCGTCCCGGGAGAAGCCCCACACCGTCTGGGTCAGGTCGTTCGTGCCGAAGGAGAAGAACTGCGCGGCCTCGGCGATCTGGCCGGCGGTCAGGGCGGCGCGCGGCAGCTCGATCATCGTGCCGATGGTCAGCTTGAGCTGCGCGCCCGAGGCGGCCTCGACCTCGGCGATGACCTTGTCGGCTTCCTCGCGCACGATCTCCAGCTCCTGGACCGTGCCGACGAGCGGGATCATGATCTCGGCGCGCGGGTCGCCCTTGGCGGCCTTGCGCTCGGCGGCGGCCTCGGCGATCGCCCGGACCTGCATGGTGAACAGGCCGGGGATGACCAGGCCGAGGCGCACCCCGCGCAGGCCCAGCATCGGGTTCTGCTCGTGCAGGCGGTGGACCGCCTGGAGGAGGCGCAGTTCGTTCTCGTGCGGCTCCTGGCGGGACTCGGCGAGGGCCACACGGACGGACAGCTCGGTGATGTCCGGGAGGAACTCGTGCAGCGGCGGGTCGAGGAGGCGGACGGTGACCGGGAGGCCGTCCATCGACTCGAACAGTTGGACGAAGTCCTGCTTCTGCAGTGGGAGCAGCTGCTTGAGGGACTCCTCGCGCTCGGTGTCCGTGTCGGCCAGGATCAGCCGCTCCACCAGCTCGCGCCGGTCGCCGAGGAACATGTGCTCGGTGCGGCACAGGCCGATGCCCTGGGCGCCGAAGCGGCGGGCCCGCAGCGCGTCCTCGGCGTTGTCGGCGTTGGCGCGCACCCGCAGGCGGCGCTTGCGGTCGGCGAAGGCCATCATCCGGTGGACGGCCTCGACCAGCTCGTCGGCGTCGTCGGCGCCGGGGTGCATGCGGCCCTCGAAGTACTCCACGACCGGGGAGGGCACGACCGGTACCTCACCGAGGTAGACCTTGCCGGAGGAGCCGTCGATGGAGACGACGTCGCCCTCCTCGACGACGTGCCCGCCCGGGACGGTCATCCGGCGGCGCTTGGTGTCGACCTCGAGCTCCTCGGCGCCGCAGACACAGGTCTTGCCCATGCCGCGCGCGACCACGGCCGCGTGGGAGGTCTTGCCGCCGCGCGAGGTGAGGATGCCCTCGGCGGCGATCATGCCGTCCAGGTCGTCGGGGTTGGTCTCGCGGCGGATGAGGATGACCTTCTCGCCCGAACGCGACCACTTGACGGCGGTGTACGAGTCGAAGACCGCCTTGCCGACCGCCGCGCCCGGGGAGGCCGCGATGCCCCGGCCGACCGTCTCGACCTTCGAGTCCTCGTCGAAGCGCGGGAACATCAGCTGGGCGAGCTGGGCGCCGTTGACGCGGGTGAGGGCCTCGGCCTCGTCGATCAGGCCCTGGTCCACGAGCTGGGTGGCGATGCGGAAGGCCGCGCCCGCGGTGCGCTTGCCGACGCGGGTCTGGAGCATCCACAGCACACCGCGCTCGATGGTGAACTCGATGTCGCAGAGATCCTTGTAGTGGTTCTCCAGGGTCTCCATGATCTGCATGAGCTGGTCGTACGACTTCTTGTCGATCCGCTCCAGGTCGGCGAGCGGCACGGTGTTGCGGATGCCCGCGACGACGTCCTCGCCCTGGGCGTTCTGCAGGTAGTCGCCGTAGACGCCCTGGTGGCCGGAGGCGGGGTCGCGGGTGAAGGCGACGCCGGTGCCGGAGTCGGGGCCGAGGTTGCCGAAGACCATGGAGCAGACGTTGACGGCGGTGCCCAGGTCGTGCGGAATGCGCTCCTGACGGCGGTAGAGCTTGGCGCGGTCGCCGTTCCAGGAGTCGAAGACGGCCTTGATGGCGAGGTCCATCTGCTCGCGCGGGTCCTGCGGGAAGTCGCGGCCGGCCTCGGTCTTGACGATCTTCTTGAACCTGGTGACGAGCTTCTTGAGGTCGCCGGCCTCCAGCTCGGTGTCGACGGTGACCTTCTTGGCCGCCTTCGCCGACTCCAGCGCGTCCTCGAACAGCTCGCCGTCGACGCCCAGCACGGTCTTGCCGAACATCTGGATGAGGCGGCGGTAGGAGTCCCACGCGAACCGGTCGTCGCCGGCCTGCTTGGCCAGGCCCTGCACGGACTTGTCGGAGAGGCCGATGTTGAGGACGGTGTCCATCATGCCGGGCATGGAGAACTTGGCGCCCGAGCGCACCGACACCAGCAGCGGGTCGTCGGCCTGGCCGAGCTTCTTGCCCATGCGGGCCTGAAGCGCGTCGAGGTGCGCACTCACCTCGTCACGCAGTGCCGCCGGCTCCTCGCCGCTGTCCAGGTAGGTCTTGCAGGCCTCGGTGGTGATCGTGAAGCCCGGGGGGACCGGAAGGCCGAGGTTGGTCATCTCGGCGAGGTTCGCACCCTTGCCGCCGAGGAGGTCCTTGAGGTCCTTGTTGCCCTCGGTGAAGTCGTAAACGAACTTCACGCCCTCAACGCTCTTACCGTGCTCAGCTACCTGGGGATCTTTGTTTTCCGACACGGGTCTCGACTCCTCGAGGACGCGGTGGCTGCCCTGACGGCGAGGAACATACCCAGATCAAAGGCTTCTGGGTACGTCCATGCGCGCGTCATGCGCCTGTAACCACTCGTCCGCCAGTGGATCGAAAGTCAAGGCTCGGCAAGCGATCACAGCCGCATGTTTTCACTTCTTGAACGCACAAACCTCCGTAGACCCCACTGAGTGCTCATACGAGCGAGGTTCAGCACGCTTGATTTCGCTCGATGAACGATCAAAGCGTGGCACTCAGTGCCACCCTTTGGAGAAGTGCAGCCGCTCATGATCCGCTCATCTGAGCGCAACCCTTATCAGGGGTGGTGAGAATCACGCTGCCACAGCCGACGGGATTTCACCATGCGGACGCGTCCCGGGACCGAAACCCGCTCGTCACACCCCGAGCGCGCGCAGCCGCTCCTCGACCCGCTCGGGCGCGTACAGGTGCTCCACGACCATCGCACCGGCCCCCACCAGCCCGGCCCGCTCGCCCAGCCGTGAGGTGACCACCTCCAGGCGGGCGGTGGAGCGGGGCAGCGCCCGCTGGTAGAGCAGTTCGCGCACGCCCGTGAGGAAGGGAGTTCCGGCCAGATCCCCGGCGATCATCAGCACCCCGGGGTTCAGCAGCGTCACGACGGTCGCCAGGACGTCCCCGACCCGGCGCCCGGCCTCCCGGGCGAGCCCGACCGCCTCGGGGTGCCCGGAGGCCAGCAGGTCCCGGATGTCCGAGCCGGAGGAGGCAGGTACCCCGGCCTCGGCCAGCCGCCGGGCGACCGCGCCGCCGCTCGCGACGGCGGCCAGACAGCCGTAGGAACCGCACCGGCACAGCGCCTGGGAGCCCTCCGGCACCCGGATGTGCCCGATGTCCCCGGCGCCGCCGTCGACGCCCCGGAACACCGAGCCGTCCACCACGACCCCGGCGCCGATGCCGGTGGAGACCTTGACCAGCACGAAGGCCGAGCAGTCGGGATAGCCGGTGCGCTGTTCGCCGTACGCCATGAGGTTGGCGTCGTTGTCGACCAGCACCGGCACCTCGGCGGCGCCCGCGTGCTCGGTGAGCGCCCGGGCCAGCCGGCTCCTGATGTCGTAGCCGTCCCAGCCGGGCATGATCGGCGGCTGGACGACGCGGCCGGCCCCGGTGTCGACCGGGCCGGGCACCGCGAGCCCGACCCCGCACACCGCCCGCGCCCCGTGTCCGGCCTTCTCCAGCAACTCGGCGAACCAGCGGCCGAGTTCGCCGAGCACGGCGTCCGGGCCGTCCTCGATGACCAGGGTGCCGGAGTGCTCGGCGAAGATCTCGCCGCTCAGCGACAGCACGGCCGCCCGCGCGTGCCGGGTGTCGAGGTCGGCGGCCAGGACCACCGCGTGCTCGTCGTCGAACTCCAGGGTGATGGAGGGACGCCCGCCCTGCGGGGAGTCCACCGGCCCCCCGGCGCCCTCGCGCAGCCAGCCCGCACGGAAGAGCCGGTCGAGCCGCTGGCCGACGGTGGCACGGGACAGTCCGGTCGCCTGCTGCAGCGCACCCCGGGTCGTGGCACGGCGACTTCGCACCAGTTCGAGCAGGTCGCCGGCGCTCGCCTGCCCCCCGCCTCGTCCGGTTCTCCCGGGCTGTCCGGTCATGTACACCCCCTTGTGTTTCTCAACCTTGCATTACAT
Source organism: Streptomyces sp. NPDC033136 (assembly GCF_055578235.1). NCBI lineage: Bacteria > Bacillati > Actinomycetota > Actinomycetes > Kitasatosporales > Streptomycetaceae > Streptomyces > Streptomyces sp. NPDC033136. Next base: position 30,088 of record NZ_JBVIPD010000011.1, on the reverse strand, counting down.
AGTGAGTTCTGCGTGTTAAATAGACGTAACCCCACGGTAGCCGCCGCCGAACCGGTCGGCCGGACGTCTTTTCGGAGAGCCCCGAGTGGATCGCACCGCCCAACGCGCCCCCCGCCCCGACGGCCCCGCCGCCGCATACGATCCTGCCGCCGCCCCGCCTCCTCTGCACGTCAGGGCCGCCGCCGTGCTGGAGGCCGGCTGGACGGGGACGTCGACCGTGCCCTCGCGGAGCCTGTATCCGCACCAGTGGTCATGGGACTCGGCGTTCATCGCGATCGGCCTCAGGCACCTGTCGCCGTTACGGGCGCAGACGGAACTGGAGACGCTGCTGGCGGCACAGTGGGCGGACGGGCGGATCCCGCACATCGTCTTCAACCCCTCCGTCCCGCTCGACGCGTACTTCCCGAGCCCCGACTTCTGGCGCTCGTCGGCCGCGGGGCGCGCGGCGGGCGCCCCGCGCACCGTACAGACCTCCGGGATCGTGCAGCCACCCGTCCACGCGCTGGCCGCGTGGCTGGTGCACCTCGCCGACCCGGGCCTGTCCCGGGCCCGCGGCTTCCTCACCCGGGCCTACCCCCGGCTCGCCGCCTGGCACCGGTACTTGCTGCACCGTCGCGACCTGGGCGGCGGCGGTCTGGTGTCCGTGGTGCACCCCTGGGAACAGGGTATGGACAACAGCCCCTGCTGGGACCGCCCGCTGTCCCGGGTCACTCCGGCCCCGGCCCGCTCCTTCCGCCGCGCCGACCTCGACCACGGTGCCCCCGAGGACCGGCCGACGGATCTGGACTACGGGCGGTACGTACGGCTGGCGGCGGATTACCGGGACGGCGGATACGCCGACGGGGCGGGCGAGTTCGCCGTGGAGGACCCGGCGTTCAACGCCCTGCTGGTCGCCTCCGAGTACGCCCTGGCCCGTATCGCCCACGAGCTGGGAGCGCCCGGCCCGGCCCGGCAGGACCGCGCCGAGCGGCTGACGGCGGCCCTGGTGGAGCGGCTGTGGGAGCCGGCGGCGGGGATGTTCCTGTGCCGTGACGTGCGCACCGGGGAGCTGATCCCCGAGCGGGGCGTCTCCGGGCTCGTCCCGCTGCTGCTGCCGGCCCTGCCCCGCGACCTCGCGGCGACCCTGGTCCGTACGATGTCCGGCCCGCACTTCGGCCTCGGCGGCACGACCCGCCTGGTCCCGAGCTACGACCTGCTCGGCGAGGCCTTCGACCGGCACCGCTACTGGCGCGGCCCGGCCTGGTTCAACACCAACTGGCTGCTGGAGCGCGGGCTGCGGCTGCACGGTGAGCGCGGCCGGGCCGACGCCCTGCGCAGGGGCATCCTGCACACCGCCGGCGCCTCCGGCTTCTCGGAGTACGTCGATCCGTACACGGCACAGGCCTGCGGCGTCACCGGCTTCGGCTGGACCGCCGCGCTCACGCTCGATCTGCTGCACGACCGGCCCACCCGGGACCGGAGCGGTGTCACGGCGATCAAGGGAGGGGACCGGGCATGACGGACCGGCATCATCTGCTCGTGCACGGCGGGACGTTCGCCGCCGTCGGCGACCGCGGCGACATCAGCGGGTACCGGGGCGGCAGCGCCCCGGACGGCGTGTTCGTACGGGACGCGCGGCACCTGAGCCGCTGGCAGCTCACCGTCGACGGCGCCGTGCCGGAGACGCTGACCCCGGTGGCGGACGGGGACACCGCGCGCTGCGTGCTCGTCCCGCGCGGCGGCCGCGACGAGCCGCCCGCGTGCACGCTCTTTCGCGAACAGGCCGTCGGTGACGCCTCGTTCGTGGAGTCGCTGCGCGTCACCAGCAACCGTCCGGTGCCGACGACGGTCCGGCTCGCGGTCACCGCCGACGCCGACTTCGCCGACCAGTTCGAGCTGCGGTCCGACCACCGCACCTACATGAAGCCCGGCGCCGTCCGCACCCGTCAGGTCCTCGACCACGGGGTGGAGTTCGGCTACCGGCGCGGCGAATGGCGGTCCGTGACGACCGTGACGGCCGACCCCCAGCCGGACGCCGTGGAGGAGACCGGTACCGGTGCCCGCCGCCTGGTGTGGACCCTGGACCTCGAACCGCACGGCACCGCCGAGCTGGTCCTGCGGGTCATGGCCCGCCCGCACGGCGACCGGCGCGCCCTGCGCGTACCCCGCTCCCCCGCCGCCCTCCAGCGGCAACTCCTCGCCCGGGAGGACGAGTTCGTGGCGGGCGTGGCCCTCCCGAGCTGCTGGCCCGAGCTGGCCGCGGCCTGCGCCCGGGGCCTCGCCGACCTCGCCGCGCTCCAGGTCCCGGCGACCGGCCCGGACGGCGAGGAACTGCGCGTCCCGGCCGCCGGCGCCCCCTGGTTCCTGACCCTGCTCGGCCGGGACGCCCTGCTGACCTCGCTGTTCACACTGCCCTACCGGCCCCGTCTGGCCGCCGCCACCCTGCCCGCGCTGGCCGCGACCCAGGCCACGCAGACCGGCGTCGACGAGGTCGCCCAGCCGGGGAAGATCGTGCACGAGGTGCGCCAGGGCGAACTGGCCCACTTCGGCCAGGTCCCCTACGGCCGCTACTACGGTTCGGTCGACGCCACGCCGCTGTTCCTCGTCCTGCTCGGTGCGTACACCGAGCACACCGGCGACCCGGCCCTGGCCCGCCGCCTGGAACCGCACGCCCGCGCGGCCGTCGGCTGGATGCTGGACCACGGCGGCCTGACCAGCCGCGGCTACCTCGTCTACCGCGCCGACCAGGGCGGCCTCGCCAACCAGAACTGGAAGGACTCCCCCGGCGCCATCTGCTCCACCGAGGGCACCCGCCCCCACGGGCCGGTGACGGCCGCCGGCGCCCAGGGCTACGCCTACGACGCGCTGCGCCGCACGGCGGGTCTCGCCCGCACGGTCTGGCAGGACGCCACGTACGCGGACCTGCTGGAGCAGGCGGCCGGTGATCTGCGCGACCGTTTCCAGCAAGACTTCTGGATGGCGGAGCACTCCTTCCCGGCGCTCGCGCTCGACGGCCGCGGCAAGCAGGTCGACGCGCTCGCCTCCGACGCCGGGCACCTGCTCTGGTCGGGCCTGCTGGACAAGGAGTACGGCGAACAGGTCGGCCAGCGGCTGCTGGAGCCGGACTTCTTCTCCGGCTGGGGCGTGCGCACCCTCGCGGCCGGGCAGCCGGCGTACCACCCGCTCTCCTACCACCGCGGCTCGGTCTGGCCGCACGACAACGCGCTGATCGCGCTGGGCCTGGCCCGCTACGGGCTGCACGACGAGGCCCGCGCCGTCGCCCGCGGCCTGGTCGACGCGGCGGCGGCGACCGGCCACCGGCTGCCGGAGGTCCTCGCGGGCTACGGCCGTGACACCCACCCGGAGCCCGTGCCGTACCCGCACGCGTGTGTGCGGGAGTCCCGGTCGGCCTCCGCCCCGTTGGCACTGCTCACGGCGGTCGGCGGCGTCTGAGGGCCGGTTGGCCGGACGTTTGCCGGATGTTTGCCGAGCGTCGGCCCGGCGGGCTGAACGCACCTGGTGGACGCCCCGTACGGAACTGCGGCGGACCCGTACCCCCACGCGGGTCCGCCACCTCGCCGGGTTTTGTACGGGAAGGACCTCCGGGTGCCTGTCTTCACGCGCTTTCGCCAGTCATCGCAGCCGGGCATCCCAGGGGACGAGTCCGGGACGGAGCGTGCCGGGAGGGCGGAGGACGCCACGGAGGAGGTGGGGGCTCCCGCTCCGGCATCCCGCCTCGGTCGCCTCCGCGCCTGGCGCACCCGTCGCCCCCGCGCCGCCCGCGTCCTGCGCCTGACCACCACCGCCCTCGCCGCTGCTCTGGTCCTCGGCTCCCTGCTGCTGCCCAACACGCTCCCCGCCGTCGAGCCGGTCAGCTTCGCGCGGATCCCGGCGGAGGCGGTCATCGGGGCGGTGGTCGTGCTGGCGCTGCCGCGCCGGCCCCGGCTGGCCGCGGCGGTCCTGTACGGACTCGGCCTCACCGTGCTGACCACGGTGAACCTGCTCGACATGGGGTTCAACGAGTATCTGGGCCGGGGCTTCAACGCCACGCTCGACTGGGACCTGCTGCCCGACGCCCAGGCGTATGTCGGGGACACGCTGGGCGGGGGCGTGGCGACCGCCGCCGCCGTCGGCGCGGTCTTGCTCGTCCTGGCGGTGGCGGCCGTCATGGTCGCGGCGGCGATCCGGCTCGCGGACGTGCTGGCCCGCCACCGGGCCCGGGCGACCCGGGGCGCCCTGATCGCCGGCACCGTGTGGGTCACCTGCTCCGCCCTGGGCCTGACGCTGTCCGGCGGCCCGATCGCCTCCGAGCGCGCCGCCGGGGCCCTGCGGGTGCACGCACAGCGGACGGTGGAGTCGCTGCGGGACGAGGCGGAGTTCGCGCGGCAGGCGAAGGCGGACACCTTCGGCAACACCCCGCCCGCTCAGCTCCTGCCCGACCTGCGCGGCAAGGACGTGATCTTCACGTTCATCGAGAGTTACGGCCGCAGCGCCGTCGAGGACCCGATCACGGCACCCGGCGTCGGCCGGACCCTCGACACCGGCACCAAGGCCCTGGCGAAGGCCGGCTTCCACGCCCGCAGCGGCTGGCTGACCTCGGCGACCTTCGGCGGCAGCAGCTGGCTCGGCCACTCCACGACCATGTCCGGCCTGTGGATCGACAACCAGCGGCGCTACCGGACGGTCACCGCGGGCGACCACCTCACCCTCACCAAGGCGTTCCGCGAGACCGGCGCGTGGGACACGGTGGGCGTCATGCCGGGCGTGCAGAAGGGCTGGCCGGAGGAGAAGTGGTACGGCCTCGACAAGGTCTACGACGCCTTCGACCTGGGCTACCGGGGCCCGAAGTTCAGCTGGTCGACCATGCCCGACCAGTACGCGCTGGAAGCGTTCCAGCGGCAGGTCCACGGCAGGAAGCGGGACAAGCCGCTGATGTCGTTCGTCATCCTGACCTCCAGCCACCAGCCCTGGGCGCCCGTCCCGAGGATGGTCGGCTGGGACGAACTCGGTGACGGCTCGGTCTTCGGCCCGATCCAGAAGGCCGGCAACAAGGCGTCGGACGTCATCACCGACACCACCAGGTCCCGCCAGGAGTACGGCAGGTCCATCGAGTACTCGGTCACCAGCCTCACCCAGTGGCTGGAGCGCTACGGCACCGACGACACCGTCCTGGTCTTCCTCGGCGACCACCAGCCCATCGCCCGGGTCAGCGGCGTCCGCGCCTCCCGGGACGTGCCGGTGTCCCTCGTCGCCAAGGACCCGAAGGTCCTTGAGAAGATCAGCGACTGGAACTGGGCGGAGGGCCTCAAGCCCGGCCGTGACGCGCCGGTGTGGAAGATGGACTCCTTCCGCGACCGCTTCCTGAAGGCGTACGGCTCGACCCCGCGCCCCTCCGGGGGCTGATCAGCCGCCCGAGGTGTCGAGTTCGGCGTCCTCGCCGACCCCGGCACAGTCGTACGGGTCCTTCAGCCAGCCGTCCGGCAGCACCACGCGGTTGTTGCCGGACGTACGGCCCCGGGGCCCGTCGGCGCCGGTCGGCCAGGGCTGGTCGAGGTCCAGCTCGTCCAGTCCGGACCGCAGTTCCTCAAGCGAGGAGGTGACCGCGAGGCGCCTGCGCATCCCGGAGCCGACCGCGAAGCCCTTCAGGTACCAGGCGACGTGCTTGCGGAAGTCGATCACGCCCCGGGACTCGTCGCCGATCCACTCGCCGAGCAGGGTGGCGTGCCGGACCATGACGTCGGCGACTTGCCGCAGGGCGGGCCGCGCGATGTCCTGGGGGCGCCCTTCGAAAGCCGCCACGAGGTCGGAGAACAGCCAGGGCCGCCCCAGGCACCCGCGTCCGACCACCACTCCGTCGCAGCCGGTCGCGCGCACCATCCGCAGCGCGTCGTCGGCCGACCAGATGTCGCCGTTGCCGAGTACGGGGATCTCCGGCACGTGCTCCTTCAGGCGGGCGATGGCGTCCCAGTCGGCGGTGCCGCCGTAGTGCTGGGCGGCGGTGCGGCCGTGCAGGGCGATGGCGGTGACGCCCTCCTCGACGGCGATCCGGCCGGCGTCGAGGTAGGTGATGTGGTCGTCGTCGATGCCCTTGCGCATCTTCATCGTCACGGGCAGGTCGCCGGCGCCGCTGACGGCCTCGCGCAGGATGGCACGCAGCAGGTTCCGCTTGTACGGGAGGGCCGATCCGCCGCCCTTCCTGGTCACCTTCGGGACCGGGCAGCCGAAGTTCAGGTCGATGTGGTCGGCGAGGTCCTCCTCCGCGATCATGCGGACGGCCTTGCCGACGGTGGCCGGGTCCACGCCGTAGAGCTGGATGGACCGGGGCCGCTCACTCGCGTCGAAGTGCACGAGCTGCATGGTCTTCTCGTTGCGCTCGACCAGGGCCCTGGTGGTGATCATCTCGCTGACGAACAGGCCCTTGCCACCACTGAATTCCCTGCACAGCGTCCGGAAGGGCGCGTTGGTGATCCCGGCCATGGGGGCCAGGACGACGGGCGGCTGGACGGTGTGCGGGCCGATCTGGAGGGGCGTGGACATTCCTCCATTGTGCCGTGCAATGAAAAGGCAAAATTCATTAGTTAGCCACACTATTGAAATCGGCGTACGATGACGGCCATGCCCGAGCTCAGCCCCCGTCGCCGCATGCTGGTGCTCGCGATCTGCTGCATGAGCCTGCTGATCGTGAGCCTGGACAACACGATCCTGAACGTGGCCCTGCCGTCCATGCAGCGGGACCTGCGCACCAGTACGTCGGGCCTGCAGTGGACGATCGACGCGTACACGCTGGTCCTGGCCTCGCTGCTGATGCTCGCGGGCTCCACGGCCGACCGGATCGGCCGCAAGCGGGTCTTCATGGCGGGCCTGGTCGTCTTCACCCTCGGCTCACTCCTGTGCTCCCTCGCGCCGAACCTTCAGGCGCTGGTGGCCTTCCGGATGGTGCAGGCGGTGGGCGGCTCGATGCTGAACCCGGTCGCCATGTCGATCATCACCAACACGTTCACCGACCCACGTGAGCGGGCCCGGGCGATCGGCGCGTGGGGCGCGGTCGTCGGCATCTCGATGGCCGCCGGCCCGCTGGTCGGAGGCCTCCTGGTCGAGTCGGTCGGCTGGCGCTCGATCTTCTGGATCAACCTGCCCGTCGGCCTGGCGGCACTGCTCCTCACCCTGCGCTTCGTCCCCGAGTCCCGCGCGCCGAAGGCCCGCCGCCCGGACCCGGTCGGACAACTGCTGGTGATCGCGCTGTTCGGCTCGCTGACGTACGCGATCATCGAAGCGCCGAGCATGCCGGTCACGTCGACGGCACCCCTCGCGGTCGTGGCCCTGGCCGCCCTCGCCGGCCTGCTGTGGTACGAGCCGCGTCGCACGGAACCCCTGATCGACCTGCGCTTCTTCCGCTCGGCACCGTTCAGCGGGGCCACGGTGATCGCGATCAGCGCCTTCGCGGCACTCGGCGGCTTCCTGTTCCTGTCCACGCTGTACCTCCAGAACGTACGCGGACTGACCGCCCTGGAGGCGGGCCTGTGGATGCTGCCGATGGCGGCCCCGACGTTCCTGTGCGCCCCGCTCTCCGGCCGTCTGGTCGGCAGCCGGGGCCCGCGTCTGCCCCTGCTGATCGCGGGCTGCGCGATGACGGCGAGCGGCGTCCTCTTCGCGGTGTTCGGCGCCGAGGCCTCGAACACCACCCTCTTCGCCGGGTACGTCCTGTTCGGCGTCGGCTTCGGTTTCGTCAACGCGCCGATCACCCACACGGCGGTCTCCGGCATGCCGCGCGCCCAGGCGGGCGTCGCCGCGGCCGTCGCCTCCACGAGCCGCCAACTCGGCCAGACAGTGGGTGTGGCGGTGGTGGGCGCGGTGCTCGCCTCCGGCGTGGGCGCGTCCTCGTACCGCGAGATGTTCGTCCCGGCCGCACGGCCGGGCTGGTGGATCATCGCGGCGTGCGGGTTCGCGGTACTGGCGCTGGGGGCGGTGACGAGCGGGCGGTGGGCCCGGGGGACTGCCGAGCGGACGGCTGAGAGGCTGGGGGCGGCGGAGGTGCGGGATGGGGCGGGATGTGGTGGTGACCGCGGCACGCGCTCGGCGTCAACCGGGGCGTGAAGGAGACCACGACCACCACGTCCGACGCGCACGACCCGCCGTTCACCGAGCGCGAGAAGGCCCGGACGAAGCCGGTCGAGGGCCTGGCTGAGATTGACCTTGTCCGGGACATCGCGCGTGGCAAGGCTCTTCGCTGAGTGTCAATGGCCGACGGGGGGAAGCCATGCTGCGCGTCCATTTCACCGGAAGCGATCTGGAACGCGTGCGTATCGCCCGCCGTCCGGACCCCCTGTGGGAGATCGTGTGCAGTCTGTGCCGCCTGCAAACGCGTGAGGGCGCCGTAGCCTTCGACCCGTGGCGGCGGACGGTCGGCGGGCTGCTCCGCCGGGACGGGACGGCTCGAGAGGCAGCGTCGGCGCTGTGCAGTATGGTCCCGCGCGCCGCCTACTTCCCCGACTTCCTCACCCCGCCCGTCGAGGACGGTCCCGATGATCTCCAGGCGGGCATCGACAGGGTGCTCGCGACGCCGCGACACCGTTTGCGCCACGAACTGACGCTGCTGACCGCGAGCAGCGGACGGCCGTGGGCGGGCGCCGAGCTGGCACGCGGTGACCTCACCGCGCTGACCGCACTGGGCGGGAACCTTCTCACGTACCACCAGAAGTTCATCGCGCCCCTGTGGAACCGCGTCAGCGCGGCCACGGCGGCGGACCTGGCCCTGCGCACCCGCGCCGTCGTGGACGGGGGTACACGGACGCTGCTGAACAGTCTGCGACCGATGGCGGTGTGGGAGCCGCCCGTGCTGACAGTCGACTACCCGGTCGAGCGCGATCTGCATCTTCAGGGCCGCGGCCTGCTGCTGGTCCCTTCGTACTTCTGCTGGCGGCGCCCCGTCACCCTGGCCGACGGCCAACTGCGACCTGTGCTCATCTACCCGGTCGACAAGACCCCTTCGGCGCCTGGCACCTCCACGGCGTCGCTGGCCCGTCTGCTGGGGCCCACCCGCGCGGCGCTCCTGTACGAGGCCGCCGCGCTCGCCTGCCCCAGCACCTCCGAGCTCGCCGACACGACAGGGGTGTCCCTGCCGAGCGTCAGCCAGCAACTGGCCGTGCTGCGAGACGGTGGACTCATCACGTCCCGGCGGGACGGCAAACGCGCCCTGCACACCGTGACTCCCCTGGGCCGGCGGCTCCTTGACGGCTGCTGACGTCCCGGTTCAGGGGCGCGAGCAGGCCTCGGATGTGACCGACGTTTTGGCTGGAGCCAAAACCACGCGCGCCCGGCGCACGGGGCACCGCATGCTGCTCCAGGAAGCCAACCGCACACACACCAGGGGGAATCCGCATGCGCACACGTTCCATATTCGCCACGGCCACCGCAGCAGCCGCCCTGTTCACCGCCGGCATGGTTCCCGCAGCCAGCGCCGCACCGGCCTCCGCAGGCCAGAGCGCGGCAGCAGCTGCGCCCACGGTGTCACCGGCCGCGAGCTACTTCCACACCTCGGGCCCCGGCTACACCTGCCCCACCGGCAACCTGTGCGCCCGCGTATGGGACCCGACGGTGGGCAAGTACAAGGTGTTCAAGCTCTACAACTGCCACACCTACTCGCTCTCGAACTGGGAAGGCACCGGAGGCTACGCGAACAGGCAGACCGGCAGCCGCGCGACGGCGACGTTCTACGGCCAGTCCGGCAACGTCCTGAAGAACGTGCCGGTCGGGGACTCCACCACGAGCTACAACTGGTCCCCGGTGTGGAAGATCCGCAACTGCTACTGACCGGCTGCCTGCGGTAGCCCGTGACGTACGCAAGCGACCGGCCCGCTCAACGGGGAGTTGAGCGGGCCGAGGTCACCCGGACCTGAACACCGAGCCACGGCCTTCGGGCTGACCTCACTGGCGTGCGGCGGGCCGGCCGGTGTGGACATGGCTGTCGCTGGGGGCGTTCCCGTTCGCGGCGGCGGCGTTCTACGTGGTGGAGCGGCGGGCCGACCTCGCGGGCCGCCCGCCCGTGCCGGCGTCGGCAACGGCGTGATGATCACCACTCAGCAGTCGGCGCCGGCACTCGGTGCGGCGACCCGGGGCACGCTGTTCCTTTCCCTGGCCCCGGGGACGGGCATGCGCAAGCCCTGGTCAGGACGCTCCTGATGCAGCTGGGCGGTGAGGTGCTGACCGGTCTGCCGAGTCTCCGGCTGCCGCGTACGGTCGCTCAGGGTCCCGCGCGGCCTGATAACTCGCATCCGGGAAAACCCCGTTGATGTTGGTTCTGCTGCACACTCCTTGCTGCGAGCAGACCGGATCCGCCGGATTCCTGGACGCGGGAGACGTCATGGCTCAGATCGACACCAGCAAGGTCCGCCGCTGGGACCAGCACGGCCGGGAGCACGTGGTGCGGGTGCGGCGCACGGGGGTGCAGCGCACGATCAGATGCGACACCTGCGGCTGGCGCAGAGGTGCCCAGTTCCTCCCCTGGCTGAAGGCCGAGGAACACCTGGCTGAGGCCCATCAGGCGACGGTGGATCCGACGGCGGCCTGACACGTCGTTGCAGGCGCCCAGGTCGGCGTCCGTGGCCTCCCGCACCGCGTACCCGGGCATCGCACCCCGGATCGGCGGGCCCCGCACGCAGGCCATGGTGGCTTGGTGGGTGAAGCCCATGCTCACGTAGAGCGAGAACGATCTGTTGTGGTAGCCACTCTGCAACAGCCGGATGCCCGGCGCGCCGCGCTCGTCGGCCCGCTCCATCACGTCCCGCATCAGACGGCGGCCCGCACCCGCGTTCTGCACGGCGGGGTCGGTCGCCGGTTCGACGCCGGCCTCTGAAACGCGCCGGTGGGGGGGGGTGGGGTGGAGGGGAAGGGAGAGGGGGGGGGTGGGGAGGGGGGGGGGGCGAGGTGCCCCGCTGCGCACGGGACCAGAACCGGCCTGGCGTAGATA